>CAZPTT010000017.1:0-24850 GCA_964589435.1 uncultured Pirellulaceae bacterium | reverse complement strand
CGTTGAAGGACTCCTTCAACCGAATATCCACTGTTTGAGCGTGGATTGAAATGTAGGGCGGACACTCAGGCTGCAGGTGCTTTTTCGACAATACGTCTCAGCCATGAGTGACCAACCTACTTATTGGGTTCTGGTGAACGACTGACCTAGTTCCATAGTCGTTTTCAAGGCGTTGGTGTATCTTGGGTGTATGACAGACACCCAAGATCCTTCAATAACGCCCAACAATTCCGCATCGGAAAGCGATTCTCAAATCAAGCCGAATTCGCCAGATGCGAACTCGGATTCCTTCGGTGCGCGTTCGTTCGATGGGGCAACAATCGTCCCAGCTGGCTTGGCTGACGAGCCGTCTGCGATGGAACGCGTGGACTATCACGACTCGATGCCTCCGCGCAGAAAATGGCTGCCCGCCATTTTGTTTGTGCTGACTTGCTTTTCCACACTTTGGGTGGGCATCGCGGAATGGACTCCCTTCAACCCAATCATGACGGCCATTAATGAGGGCAACCTCATGAGCGTCCGAAAATTGGTTTTGACCAATTGGGGAATCGGACTGACTTACATGTGGAGTGTCATTCTCATCTTACTATTGCATGAGCTGGGGCACTTCATTGCGACGATCTACTATCGCGTTCCTGCGTCATACCCATTCTTTCTTCCCTTCCCGGTAAACCCGATCGGCACATTGGGAGCTGTGATTGGGATGCAAGGCGCGTATGCTGATCGAAAGCAAATATTTGACATTGGAATTGCGGGGCCGCTCGCGGGGCTAGTTGCTGCAGTACCGATCGCCTACTTCGGCGTCAGTCAGCTCGACCTAACCTCCCAGCCACTAGGCGGAATTGGTTTTCGCTTGCCGCTGCTATTGGATTGGTTTGCCTCGATATCGGAAGTGCCAGGCTACGAATATGGGCAACCGGTTTGGATGAATCAATTGAATCCATTGTTTGTAGCTGGCTGGGTTGGAATGCTAATTACCGGATTGAACATGATGCCGATTGGTCAGCTCGATGGCGGTCATGTAACGTATACGTTGTTCGGTCGCGCGGCCCACTACATCGCCCAAGCCACCATCGTGTTCGCGATCGCATTCATGGTTTATCATCAAAACTATATGCTCGGAATTATGGTCGTCCTGTTGTTGCTGATGGGAACCAACCACCCACCGACCCGCGACGATTCGGTGAAGATTGGTGCGTTCCGTTGGTGCTTGGGACTGACTTCGTTAATTATTCCTGTGCTCTGTTTTCCACCACTGATTTTCAAGATTACCAATTAGGTAAACTCTCAGACGCGACTGTCGACGGCAGCCAAGCAATTCTTGAGAGCTGAATTGACAGGTTCAATAGGTTGCATTGGCCTTGCTCTCTCAGGCATGCCACGCAAGCGAGGGCATGGCACCCTCAAAAATTAGTCCACTCAGCTTTGACGCGAGCCACCGGTGATGAAAGGTTGCATCTGGCAATCTGAACAGTCACAATAGCACGCTGAGAATTCGTGAGATATTTCATACCCAACTCTCGAATTCCTCTCCGACCAACGTTTCAGTGCGATAGTTTCTTCAGCAAACTCGTTCGAATAGTTCGATCGTTCTTAAGCTGTGAATTTCGCGGAGCGGTTCATTCATTAGATACTTCATCAGAATCGAATTAGAAAAATGTCAAAACCAATTTTCCACTCTAGTATCGAAGGTGCTCAGCACGGACCGAAAGGCCTGAACGACTTTCTGGCGTTCGCGAAAAATTCAGGGGCCGCCGGTGCGCAACCCTCTAACTACATGCTCGAAGCCTCGGAAGACGGGACTTCTTTCAAATCAGCCAAAGAAATTAAAGACGAGTTCGAGAAGAACGGCCTTTTGATTGACGGCATTTCTGCCCACTGTCCATTCTGGGTTCACACCAGTGCATGGACCGGCACTAAGAGCGGCCATCCCTTTATTCACGGGCCGAACCAAGACAAGTCTCCCTCCGAACTGGAGCAATGGTACGAAGACTACCTGCTTCGCATGATGGATCTGTGTGCGGAGCTTGGTGTAAAGATTGTCCCGATGTTTTGGGGCGTTGCTTTTGGCTGGGAACTGGCGACAGGCTACCCTTGGGGATTCTGGGCTGGCCCAGGTTTCGATCTTTTGGAAGAAGGCAAACAGCGATTTGTCGAAAAGACCGCCAAACTCCGAGCCCACGCCAACAGCCTTGGCATCTATTTAGCTCACGAGATTCATCCCGGCACTGCTGCCGCGTGTGCTGATGAGTTCAACATGTTGGTCGACATTTGTGATGGCGATAAGTGCTTGGCCGTTAACGCGGACCCGTCGCACTGCTGGGAAGGCGAAAACTGGGAAGACCGTTTCCTCAAAGTTGGCTCCCGAGTTTATGGCTGCCACGTCAAAAATTTTACGATTCACAAAGGCGTGCCGACCCGAAAAATGGATGCCGACTGGCACAACCGCGGAATGCAATTCACCGATCTTGCCACCGGCGACTTGAACATGACTCGCTACGCTGAAACGATGCTTCGCATTGGATACGCCAAACGTTATTGTGAAGTCATGGGACGCGAATCAGCTCCGCTGGTTGTGGAAGCCGAAAGCAACTACCGCGATGGTGACGCGACTAGCGCCGATGGCATTGCCTGGGTGCGAGACAACCTTTGCTTCCCTGTAGCCCAAGGCTCATTCGAAGATGCGATGGGCGCGTAGCGAACGATCTAACCAGATGACGTGCACTATCCAAGCAGATAACTTTGGAGACTCCATCGAAAAATTTCGGTGGAGTTTTTTTGCGCCATACTCGAATCGCACGTTAAAAAAGCCAATTGTCTTTTGCTACCGGAAAGGCTTTTCAATCGCTTGGCTAACCTTCGGCCAACGACTTTCTCAACTCCTGCGCAACCCACGCCAGATCCTCATTGGACAACTGAGAAAGCATTCCGAACTTGCGACCGTTCTTTCGGCTGATCTGTAGCTCCATGATTGGAACGTTATTGACCGTCGTCCCACTGGGGCCGACCGCCACTTTTTCAACCTCGTCGAGCGGCACTTCGACCCACTTGGTTCCGAAAATCCCCTTGCGCTCAACGAACAGTTGTCCATCGGCCACCCCGATCATTGCGCTACGCCGACCTGAGTTAATTGTGGCGAGCGCAGTGCCAATTCCGACGGCCCAAAAGATTGACAAGAACGCACAACCACCAAGCACACCCAGCCAGCCAAGCTCATTGGGCATTCCACTCACAAAGACAGCGAACCCGGCGATCACAGAGAAAACAGTGATGAACACATTCCAAACGATCGAGAAGCCCAACATGCCCTTGGACGCCTTCAAGATCCCCAACGGCGGAACTTTATACGCGTCAGAGCCCGCGTAGTCATAAACTTCAATCACACTGTCCGTTGGGCGCTCGTAAATCACATCGACCGGTAATTCGCTAACAGCATTCGTCAGCCCACTGCTCTCGCGCGCCAATTTGCTGGCCAGGTTTTCTGGCGGCGCAACAACCTCGGTAGAAACTTCTACTGAAGAGATATCGGTAAATATTCTGCGCCGACATTCATCGATCGCTTCGCCGACTTCAACCACCAATGGCAGGATAAGGTCTTCTTGATAACCGGGAGAGACGAGAAAATTTCCTTGAGCCGTTTTCGCTCGGATTGCTAACGTGTCGTGACCGAAACCACCGCCTTTGCCCGACACGTCGGATCCGTAAGCACTTTCGACGGCAAGCCCTTGAATCTCGGCAAGTGGACGCTTTCGCTTCCAATTGAAAAAGCCCAAACGTTCGATGCTAAGCAAGTGCTCTGAGTTGATCTCGACATGGCATTGTGTTTTGTTTTGAACAAGATACTTGCCCAAGGTAAAAAACTTAAGCGTCTGGGAAAGCCCTAAGAAACCGATCACACTGATGGCAGCGACTAAAACGCCAATCATTTGACCGTCGAGAACTAAGCCGATTCCAACGATTAGCCAAACGGCAGTCCAGAGTAGCAGGAAGCATGTTGCCATCCCGCAGGCAATTGCCAAAATCCATCCCAGTTTTGCCGCATCGCCAAGATCTCGAGTTGGCAATTCAAATCGAACACCGGGTGACAGAGGAATTTTCTCGTACTCAGATCGCATTAATACTTCGTGGGGTTCGTGTCATTGACAACTGATCCATCAACTTGAAGCACTTGCTTCAACCACTCTTCGCAATTTCGATGTAAATATTGTCGATTGCCGAATCGCAACGGATCTTTAAAATAAGGAAAATGCCTTTTTCATCCGAGCCCAATATGATTGCCATCTCAGACAACGTCCAAATCCGCGTCGACGAACCAAGCGGAACGATCACCTTGAACCGCCCTGATCGACGGAACGCGTTATCCCGTGAGATCATCCAGATCCTGATTCAAGTGCTTGATGACTTTCATCATGAGCGCAAAATTCGCGCTGTTATTTTGACAGGCGCCGGAGAGAACTTTTGTTCCGGCACAGATCTCCATCAGATCAAAGAAACGGCCGAATCAAAAACAGCACTGGAGACGTGGCACGCGGACGTCATGTTGATGAAGGACTTAATCGAAGCGATGCTGCGTTTCCCCAAACCAATCATTACAGCGGTCAATGGATGGAACATTGGCGCTGGCCTCGCTCTGATGTTGGCCTCAGACATCGTGATCGGTGGCGAAAAATCCAACCTGCAAATGCCGGAAGCCAAACGCGGATTGAGCGCGGGCTTGACCGCTCCATTGCTCGCATTTCGCGTGGGAAGCGGATTGGCGGCCAGCGTGCTGTTTTCTGGTGGAGCCGTTTCAGCTTCCGAAGCGCTGAACCTCAACCTATTTCACGAAGTCGTCGCTGATGATTTACTTTGGGCGCGCAGCTTTGAACTGGCAACTCAATGCGCCAACGGAGCAAGAGAATCTCATCAGATGACGAAACAGATGTTGAACGAAACGATTGGTGAATCGCTGTTCACGCAACTGAGTATTGGAGCCGCCAACATGGCGGCCGCCCGCACCACCGAAGCCGCCAAGGAAGGCATCGACGCCTTCCTCGAAAAACGCGAACCCAACTGGGGCTGATGAGAGCCAGCGAACTCCCAAGCAGCTTCCACGACTATCGTGGCCGCAACCTTATTTGGATCCGATGACTTTGCTTCCAACGTGGTAGTTGTGGCACTGCGTGCAACTGTTGTTGGTACGCCCTTCCTGGTGACAACTTGCACAGTCTGACTTTGTGATTGGCATGAAGTTACTGACCACATGATGTTCATCCACACCCAAGAACGAGTCTTTGTTGCTTGACTCGTGATCGACCTGATGGCAATGCGAGCAGTCCTGCAGCTCCGGCTGAATCATGTGCGGACCGTGAGCAAACCGTGTAAACGGACGAATCGCCGGATCTCGATATTCAGCAACCCAATTGACCTGAAACGTTCGATCAAATTTTTGGTCGACCGTATGACAAGTTCGACAGAGACCAATACCCGTCATCGAAATCGTTTTCTTGAAAAGCAACTTCGTTTCGTCTCGAACATCTGAATCGGATGAACGAGCAACGAGATCGATCCAATTTTTCACGACGTTGTCAGCGTGTCCACTTGGCCGATAGCTGATGCGAAACTTGCGATCATTACGGAACCAGCCAGTTGCAGCGGTAGGCACCGTGGTAGCTTTGAAAGCCGTTGATTTTGGTGACTTCAACGTGGATTCCGAATCTGGAGTTTTCAAACCCACCACCGGGGAAGCCGCCACGTTGACTTTCGGCAGAGACGGCTCAGTTTGCTTGGAACCATCTTTCGTTGCCATCCATTGTTTCAACTTGTTCTCCGACAGCAGTTCGCCGGCACCGGAATCAGAGTGAACATTTAGTTCCCATTTCGATGGGGGTTCTGCTGCATCCGTTTCTGGCACGGTGGCGTCTTCTGGCACATGAACAACAGGCATACCAGGCGGTTCGGCGTTCAGATCTTTCGATTCAAACAATCCAGCCAATGGGTTGGCAGAAAGGCTTTCTCCATCGCCACCAGGTTTGATCATGAAAGTTGTTTTGGAGGTCGATGACCGCAACGCGATGGATGTCCTCGGCAACTCGCTCATGCCCTCGGCGGTTTCGCTTGGCAAGCTCGAGCCAGCTACATCGACATCAACCGGCCGACCAAATCGATGCGTAGCGACCTCCACCGAAAGATCAGGCAGCCAACTTCTAACCGCATTCTGAAAAATCGGCTCGTCGAGGTTCGTGATGATACGACGCATTCTTTCATCAGAAATTTCGAATCCAAGCACCGATTCCAACCGCTGGCGCACCGCCCGTGGTCCCTCAAGTGACAAATCGTAAAGCAAACGTTTGATTGCCCAGATCATATCGACGGCATGGGCTACCTGCTCGGAATCAGCGGGATCAACATCCGAAAATTCAAACTCAGAACCAAGCTTTTCGAACAGTACTTTGGCTTCTGGGTCAGCGGCAAGCATCACACGCATCATGGGCGGAATCACACCATCAAAGTCGCCAGTGGCAGCACTGGGCCAAGAACCGACATTAAGCTTGAAGGCCTCAATTGCTTGTGTATCAATCATCGGCAATTCGACCAATGTCAAGCCACTGGATCCGCTTTCCAAAATCTGTTGGTTGTGACAGTCGGCACAACTTTGTTCAAACGAAGCAAGCTTTTTTACGTTTTGAAACGCATCGTCGACGTGACACTGATTACAACTGAACTCTCGTTGCTTCCCGGGAAAGTGAAGCGCGCTATGCGTCGAGTGATCGAATGCGATCATTGAGCGGCGTTTCTGAGGCCATTTTGCAAACTCAGGATGCCCACTTCCAAAACTATGAAACGAACCGCTATGACACGTCTGACACTGGGCGTCGGTCAACTGCGTCAGATCCTTGGCACCATGATGCTCGCGGTGGCAAGTGCTACAGGCAACTTCATTGTCGCTATTGGTCGGCCCATGAAACAACATGCCTGCATCGAAAGCCGACTCTGAATTTCGGGTCATCTCTTCCAGTTGCGCCGGATCAACGTTGTGAGGATTGAGCGCAAAATTAGCGGCCAAGGATTTTTCGTGGCACTTCATGCACAAGTCTGATTGACTAACCCCAGCCTTTTTTGCGCTGAGAAACGTACTGGCGATCCAGTTGGTCAATGAACCATTGGCATTGGCGTGACAGGCGGCGCAGCGATCAGCACCCTCACCCGCAACCAACGGAGCATGCTGCGAGCTCAACGGCCCAGGAACAAGAATCTCTTTGCCAAACGGCGAAGAACAAACGATAAAAATCGCTCCAAGCGTAAATGCCGTACACGCAGCGGTAAAGTTTCTACGCTTCGTTCTCAGGCTTGTTTTTGTCCGAACGTCGGATTGATCTCCAGAATTCGATGGCACCAACACCTTCGGATCCTGAGGTCGATTGTAGGGTGGCCGGTTTGAATCCCAATTATTGCCAGGCAATTTCTGAATCATTATAGGCCCCCGTGAAATGCATGAGCCAAGATCATGTGAAGAAATGACACCGCCAATAGGCTGTACGTCAATCCGATATGCACGAACAACCAGACCTTCAAGCGCCCTTGCAGCGCGTGGTGGTAATCCAAATCGTCTTTTCGTTTGACTAAACTGGAAAGCCCGCGGCTGACTTGTCGCTGATCATCTGCCAGAAACCGATCAAGCTCTTCGATCTCCGCAACTAGCTGACGCCGAACGCGACCAGATGGATGGACTAAATAGGCGAGGCTGCGTGGACGCTCGAAATAGCTGGACAAGCGATTCGCATAAAACTTCGCCAACACATCTGAAGATTCACAAGCCGCTAAAACAATCGATTTGGCCTGGATTGCAATCTGGTTTCGCAACCAGGGAATGCGTTCATAAACGACTTCGTCTGGAATGGCAGTTAGTCGCTTCGGCAATACTCGAGTGGCATACAAACCGTACACACCACTGCCGGCGACCGCCAGATAAAGCACTGCCAAGAAGCTCTCGAACCACCCATTGGGAACATGCCAGGCGATATGAAACCCAAACACGGCAAACGTCGCGAGACCAACATAGATATGAATCTGCATCCAAAACGCAGCCGATCCAATGGCCGGCAGGAAAGTCAACTTCTTCCTCAAATTAAAGGAGGCAAGAAAGACGATTGACCCAATCAGCAAATATCCAGTGGTGAAACTGCTGCGCATCAAGCTTTGATTCTGGGCGTACACAATAACGGCCAAAATCGCGATACTGAGTACGGTGAAGCAAACATTCCGCACCCGGCGGGCGGAAAAGCTAATAGGTTTTGTTCGGTTGGCGGTATTCATGCTTGATTGGGTCGGGAGCGATTCAAGTTGAAAATTGGTGACCAATGATTGGCGGTTTTCGTCAGTACTTCAAAGTCAGTTTTTGACGGCGGAGTGGGCGGTTAATCTGCGGTCGAGCTAACGTTTACTCCAAGAGCCGATATCGGCCGGCGTCGTCAAATCAATACGCATCAAAGCGTCATGCGGGCAAGCACGCTGGCACGCCGGACCGCCGCTCTGATCGGCGCACAAATCACACTTTGTGGCTTTCACAATTGGCTCACCGGATGTCAGGTCGACAATTGGCAAGCCATTTTTATTATTGACTTCGACCATCTGGATGTTGTCGTAGGGGCAACTATTCGAGCAAGTTGAACAACCGATGCAAGCTTGGTCATTGATCGTCACGCTGCCCGATTCACGATCGCGACCGATGGCACCTGTCGGGCAACCAATCATGCAGACCGGATCAAGGCAATGCATACAAGCGTTGGCGACCATCCAATGACTATGTTTCTCGCCAGTTCGATTGAAGCGAGGATTGTTATCGTGAGTCGAAGCGCAAGCCCGAACACAATCGTCACAGCGGGTACACCGATCAAGATCGATGACCATCGCCTGAGTCCCGTTCATGTATCGCTTCTCAACCAGGAACTCCATCAACCCTGGATCAATCGAATCGTCACGTTTGACTTGACGCTGGTCGCTTTTGCCAGTCAACGATTCAGTCGTCGGCATCGGCTGAGGAATTTTGTCTGTTGGCAGATTTGGCAAAATCAAGCGTTCAACAGCAGCCGTTGGAATCCGCAGCACATCGACGTAGCCCACCGCACGCAAGCTCAGCATCCACGGACGTTGCTCACCCGTTTTCCAATTGTGCATCAACTCGCGAAGCCCAACTGCCTGCCCCTTGCCGAGGTAGGCGATCGTCTGGTGCCCTTCACCATGCTGACGACTGTGCCGTGCAAATCCACTGCGGATCAAAATCAATCCGTTGACATATTCGCCTTGGCCACTAATGACAGGTTCAGAAAGGATGCGCGCCGAGATGTCTTTCTTCTGGGTCGATTTGAAATCTGTGTTCCATTGAAAATCACCAAACGATTCAAAAACGGCTTCGTCCGCGAGTTGGCTGATTGTTTCCTGGTCGAAGGACTTGAGAAGATCGATCTCACGAAGGTGAGCGCGAAGGCTGTTTTCTCGATAGAGTTTTTCAATGTGCTCGCTCATCGAAGCGTGGCGCTTCATCATTTCGCGAAATCCTTGCCAGCGGATCTCAAGCAATCGCATCGTGCCATTGGCGACAACGGTCGCCGATCTGGCGGAACGAGTTAACGCGGAAATCTCACCGAAGAACTCGCCGGCGCTTAAAGTAAGCGATTCGCCTGGCTTGATGACTCTGGGAATGTCATGCAAAAAGACATGCGTGCCGGTATCGTCAGTCCGCTCTCCCGTTCCCTGCTCTTCACTTTTACGGTTCGAATAGTCTCGCGTTTCCGCGTGAGCAGAGTTGTTCCATAACTGAGCCAACTGTTTGGCCCAACCTTTGGGCTTGGAGTTCTTGCGACCAAGAACCGCGTCCGGCAAGCTCTTCAACGAGACAATCGCATCTCCGAACAGAATCAAAAAAGCGCTGCTTCCGTAGTCGCCTTCGCGGACAATGATGTCGCCTTTTTTTAGATCGTGAATGCGACAATCATTCTTCAAGATGCCATCCAGAGGCACTGATTTGCTGAAGGCATCCGGATCCATTTCTTTGAATGGCGCGATTTGCCTAAGCTCAGCGACATTCTGATCAGTGATCGCTGGATCAAGCGGCAAATCCCAACGTTCGGGACGTTGAATTCGAACACCAACGGAACTGCTTCCCGCACCGCCAACAGAATCGTTGAGCGTCGAAGAATTCGAATTGGTGTCGTCAGGTTTTCTATTTACGGCGTTCAACTGACTGCATCCTTGCATTTTGGTCGAACTGAGAATTCGACCACTGTCGGTTTAATTTGTAATCGCTATTTCGCTGACTCTGTCCAGTGAGAGTCTGTTTGTATGTGCTTGGCTTACTTGGTTGTGCTTGGATTACTTGTATGTACTTGGCTTGGGAAGTAACGAATCTAAGACGGCCAATCGTGCCCCATCCTCTTCGACGGCAAACTTCTCGCCGGCTTTGCGAATCTCTTCAGCGATCGCCAACAAAGAAGCCTGGTTCTCTGTTCTCAATTCGGCTTGAGCGAATGCTTCCAGTGCTCTCTGTACGTTGGGGTCTTTGATCAACTGCTGGACTTCATACAGTTTCACCGAAGTTCGCGCCGCACGATTGGCAACGGCTATTCCATAGGTCGATTTGGTCATCGCTTTGGCCGTTGCTCGCGTGCTAAACTCCAAATCCGCGATCAATCCAACGACAAACATGACTCGCAATCTCGGTGTATCGGAAATTGCATTCGTCTGCCCTTCAACTCGCAAGAAGTTATGACGCACTTGGCCCTGCGACCAGCGAACCAACTCAAAATCTTCCGACCCTGCCTTGTGGCCACCGACGTTTACCAACTCTTCGTTGGGAACCGTGTGGCAATTGAAACAACTGCTGGCGATCGCATACAGGTTACGAGTATTTTGCATACCAAACTCCGTCGCTTGATTGATTCGTGCTACCTTATGCTGCGCAGATTCAGAATCTCGCGTTGCCGTTGGCCCACCGTAGTCGTTGTGAACATTGATCCAATCTTTGGAGGCACCATGGCATGACTCGCAAGAAATCCCGGAGACCAATTTGTTTCGGCCTCGAACTTCGCGGGCAGTGAAGTGGCAATCGATACAGACGTCGCTTCGTTTGACTGAACGCAGCCCCATCTTTTCACAGATTTGCTTGGCTTCTTCGCGCCGGCCAAGCTCATCGAAGGTTTTGAAGTGAGGCGTTTGCTTCCACACCTGGACTTCATTGATATGGCATTTCGCGCACGCTTCGGCGGTCATGACTTTCGTTGGATCGCATCGATCATTTTGAGCGGAAGCCGCACCAGTAAGCACCCAAGCGGCCAATAGAACCCAAGTTCCGGCGATGAAGATTTGCTTTGTTTGATTCAAATTCATGTTATGCACCCAACTCGATTGGGCCATTTGGACGAGCAACACAGACAAGACACTGGCCGGGATCGCAGTTGACTTTTTGGCCTTCCGGATAAGATACCTTTCCAGATATCAATTCGGTGCTGCAAGTTCCACAGCTTCCAGCCCGGCAACCTGAGTCAATTGGAACGCCGTTACTTTCAGCAAATTCAAGTAGCGAATCACACGATCCATCCCAACTCACGCTCAGCTCGCTGGCGGCAAACTTGACCGGCACCGCCTCAACTTTTGCGGCCTCATCGCCGGCTTCGTCTGGCTTCTTCTTCCCAATTGATGCAGGGCCAAAAGCTTCGAACCTGATCTCTTCTTCAGGGACTCCCCAAGCCAGCAATCCCTCGAAAATCGAGTTCATGAATGGCGGCGGCCCACACATGTAGAATTCACATTCCAACGTTGGCAAAGCCCGTTTCAGTAAATCGGCTGAAACAAAACCTTTGACTTGATAATCGACGCCAAGCTTATCCTCAGGTAGCGGGCTGGAGTAGCAAACCAATAGATTGACGTTGGCGTGCTGACGAGCAATCTCTTCAAAGTAAGATTTGAAGGCTTGGTCAGTTGAAAAATTGACACCATAGGCCACTAGAATCGGACGAGTGGAACCTTGAGCCACCAATTGGTCGAGCATGCTCACCATCGGTGTAACGCCAATACCCCCCGCCAATAAAACGATCGGCTTCAAGGAATCTTCATTGAGGTAAAAGTAACCGGATGGCGCTTTTACTTCGATCCGTTGACCGACCTCCAGTTGACGATTGATGTAAGTACTCGCCCTCCCCGAAGGCAATTCAGGCTTGTCACGCGGAGGCGGAACTTGCTTGACGGAAATACGATAGTACGATTTCCCCGGCCCGTCGGACAGAGAGTAGCAACGCACGACCGGCTTGGATTGTCCAGGAATTTGAAAACGAAAAGTCAAATGCTGACCGGGCCGAAACGAAACGATCGGCTTGCCGTCGTCTGGCACCAGATAAACAGAGGTACAGACATCCGTTTCTTTGACCAATCGATCGACACGAAAAGCTCGGAAGCCCTTCCAACTGGCTTTCCCAACGTTGTTAGAATCGGCTTGCTTGTTGGATTCGAGTTGCTTACAAAATTTGCTTTTCTCTTTATTGAAACTGCGCTGGTCGGCAGCAATGCTACCGACAGAACTGGCGGACCACATCGCAAACTGGAGCACAACGAGGGCGCAGAGCCCAATACCCATCAACGGGATGATTGCATCCATTTCCATGAACAGTCCTTACAGTCTTCAAGCCAGCCAATCCGCGTAACCCGCAAACTCAATCCATACGACAAACTTGATATCTGGCGATGTAACGATTTGTTGGGTTATCAGGTCATCGTCGACCTTTCAGTTGAGCTTGAGAAATTTGGTGCTATCACGCACAAACTCAACCTACACTTCTTCGGACAAACGAAAACTGACGCTTTGTTGGGAAAAAGTCTCAACCCGCAAGAAGGTGACCGTGATGTTTGAACGGCGATGAGTCAAACGTTCCTCTTAGCAGAATATTCTTCACCGTTGCCATCAAATCCAGCGTTGAATTTCGAACAAGCTTAAACTCTTGAACAAATCATGCTTTGCATAACCTTCCACAACCAACAGCGTCACGTTCAAAAGACATTCGATGTGTCGCCAGTCGAGATCCGCGATCAGCAAATTGGGACTTTGGAAAATCGAACTGAACTCCAAGATCAACGCTCCATCAATTGCCACGCCGTCATCGAGCAAGACCCCTCAAACAAGGGGCATGTCCAAATTGAGAATCTGGGAAGTTCAATTGTTCTTCACACTGGTCGGCGCGTTCACCGAGGCCAGTCCGTAGAGTTAAGCCTTCCAACGTCCTTCAGTTTGGGGGACACACAGTTTCAAGTCTTCGCTACGGAAGCTGATCACGAACTGGATTTTGCTCTTGCAGAACTAGGTGCCACTGCCAGCGGAAGTGCAGCGGTCAAGACCTCACCCGGACCAGAAACGTTGACTGCTTGGCTGGAGTCGCTTGGAGAACTGCAAAGTTCGGTAGCTGGCAGCCGCGAGTTCTTTCAGCAGGCAGCCAGAGCAGTGTTCAATCCAGGAGGACTGGATGGAGGAATCGTCGTCAAACGTTCGGGGGAAGACTGGACAATTGCTGCCAGTTACGTGCCCTATCCAGACTTTGGCATTGGCTACCGGCAAGACATTGTCGACCAAGCGGCTGCCTCTGGTGCAACCATCTATCACGACGCATCGAAAATCGATCAAGATCGCACCATCGACGATCTCCACAGCGCGATTGCCAGCCCAGTTCTCGATGCCTCCGGAGAAGTCGTCGCGGTTGTTTATGGATTTCGCAGTCTGCATCGCACCAATAATCGTCGCGGCATTCGCGCATTGGAAGGCCAATTTGTTCAAGTCGTTTCCAACTCTGTTTCAGCCGCCTTGACGCGGATGGAAACTGAAGCCGAAGCAGCGCGTTCTCGCATTCTTTTAGAGCACGCATTTTCACCAACTGTTGTCCGTGAACTTGAAACCAGTCCGAAAATCCTTGAAGGCACATCACGTGAAGTTACCGTTTTGTTCGCGGACCTGAGAGGCTTCACAACAATTTCAGAAAAGATCGGGACGCAACAAACTTACGAGCTGCTGTCTGATTTGATGGACAGCTTGAGCCAAGTCATTGTCGACAACGACGGCCTGATCATCGACTTTTACGGGGATGGACTTTCGGCGTTTTGGAATGCTCCGATTGAACAAGCGAACCATGCATCGTTGGCCTGTTCTGCAGCCATGCAAATGATTGAGTGCTTACCCAACCTGAATTCACTGTGGTACCAACGGCTTGGCGTTCCTCTAAAGATTGGCATTGGAATCAACACTGGCATCGCCCAGGTTGGAAACTCAGGGAGTCGCAGTCGAGTAAAATACGGACCGCGAGGGTCGACCGTCAACATTGCCAGCCGCTTGGAAAACATGACGAAGAAAATCGGTATTCCGATTCTTGTTTCGCAAGAGACGGCCAACCAGGCAAGCAACCAGTACATTTCACGCCGCGTTTGCAAAACGAAACTGCCCGGCTTTCCCACCAGTATGGACATGTTTCAGATTTTCGAACCACAAAGTTCAGTCCAACAAGTGCCATACTTCGAAGCTTACGAGCGGGCGTTAGAAATGTACGAAACGGATCGACTGGACGATGCGATCCATGAGCTGGCAAATTTACAATTCAATTTGGAAGGCGAACCCGCGTCAGCATTCCTCCTCGCGCAGGCAATCCGCCAACGAGAAGGCTCCATGGAATCACTCAGAAAAACCGAAGACACGGTTGCGATCGCTGGAATTACCAAACCGGCACTGACAGAGTAGGTCACTCTCTCGTGCCAAGCTCTCTCAGCATCTCGAATGTAAAAATGCCGGCACTGTGACCGTCTGAAAAATGAATATTGTAAGCGTAGTTGCCCACCGGGTGCATTTGAGAAATATCCAACGGTCGAGCTTCAGCGGCGGTCAGAATCGGCAACGACAGTGATTTGGGAGGCTCTGGAGCGGCGGCCTCAGTGGCTTCTTGCTCATCAGATCCATTGCCAGGATCGATCCCCTGCTCTTTCATCCGTTTGTCGATGCAATGTGCACATCGGCAACTATCGCGAAGTTTACGAAACGAAACTTCATGCTGAACTTCGTCGCTCCAAGTGATAAGCAACTTTCGATCGGGCGTTTTAACTAAATTGGTAGGTGTCAACATCGCGTTTGAGTCTACTTACTTGCTGGACTGAGTTTCTCTGAAACAATTCTTAATAGTTCTTTCGCAAATGTCAGGGTCAACCTGCGACTTTTCCAACAATCGCGTTCAAGCAAGCCAGCATCCGGTCGACTTCTTCAACGGTGTTGTAGTGAACCAATCCAATACGAACCATTCCCGTCGGCTCCAAATCCAAGCGAGTCGTGAACTCGAGCGCATAGTAGTTGCCACTCCAAACATAGACGCCTTGCCCACCCAATGACCGGGCCAATTCACTCGGTGAAATCGCTTCGTGAGTTATTGAGATCGTGGGAAACCGTTCGTCTAGGCGATCAAGATCGGTGATTCCATAAATCTTGATACCTTCAATCGCTTGCAGTCCCTCGATGAGACGAATGGACAGGTCTTTCTCATACTCCACAATTGCATCAAACGCTGCGACCAATGCCGTTCGACGATCCGCCTCAACTCCGGCTCCGGTCAATCTACCAATCTGCGCAATGTAGTCGACACACGCCATCCCGCCTGCGATCGATTCATGTGACTGCGTGCCAGTCATCCAGCGGCTAGGTAATTCATTGCTGCAAGGTCGAACCTTGTAGGCGTCGAGGCTTTCAAGCAAATGTCGGTGCCCCCACAGCACACCCATGTGCGGACCAAAGAACTTGTAAGTTGAACAAGCGAGAAAGTCACACCCCCAGTCTTTCACATCGATCAAACCATGAGGGCCGTAATGGACAGCATCAATGAAGACTTGTGCGCCATGCTTATGAGCCATCTCAGTGATCTTTTTGACCGGGTTGATTCCCCCCGTCGCGTTCGATGCCGCGCCAACGGCAACCAAACGGGTCTTCTCACTGAGGAGACTGGAAAGCACGTCGAGGTCGAGCATGTAGTCGTCGGTGTTAAATGGAATCCACTTCACCTCCACTCCAGCATCTCGCGCCGCCATTACCCAAGGCGTAATATTAGCGTCGTGGTCGACCGCCGAAACAATAATCTCATCCCCGGGCTGCCAAGTCCGTGACAAAGCGCGGGAAAACGCAAACGTCAGCGACGTCATGTTTTGGCCAAACGCAATCTCGCCAGGATCCGTCGCTCCTACAAAATCGGCCAGTGCCTGATGAGCCGCCTGCAAGATTGCATCACTCTCTCGACTGGTTCCAAATTGGCCGTGATGATTCGCATTGCAGTTGATCATGTAACTGGTCATCGCGTCGATCACACTTTGCGTGACCTGTGTGCCAGCGGGCCCGTCAAAGAACACGGCGGTCTGCCCGTTTTCTTGACGAGTCAACGATGGAAAATTCTGGCGGCAACTTTCGATTAGTTCTGGGTTAAGCTTCATCGGTTATCTACAAACCTTTTACCTTTGGCTTCAAAACGGGGTAACGTTCCCTTGGGAACACACTCAATCTCAACTCGCAATCCGAGGCGTACCTGCAACGCCTGTTTGATTCGCTCAGGCTGCTGTAGCTCATCTTCAATCTCAATCTTCAGTTGATCCATGGCTGAATCTTTATAGGCCGTCAATCGATATTCTACGACGTCTGGAAAACTTCGCAGGATCTGCTCGATCGAAGTCGGGAAAACATTGACGCCTCGAATAATCATCATGTCATCAGTGCGTCCAAGCACCCCGCCGAGGAGCAAGACAAAATTACTTGGCTGGTCATCACACCAAGTCGGTCTGACCAAATCGCCTGTGCGATAGCGAATCACGGGACTACCGGCCCGCCCCAACGTTGTTAGCACAAGCTCCGACAACTCGCCGTCTCCCAACTTCCGATCACTGCCAATCAATTGACCCGTTTCAATAGAAATGAACTCGGCCAGAAATTGGGCTTCGTTAATATAAATTCCACGGCCCGCTGGGTCAGCAAATCCCCATGGCCCGACTTCGCTGGCTCCACTGTGATCAATGACTTGTGCACCCCAGTTCGATTCGATCTGTTCGCGGATTGCTGGAATCGATCCACCCGGTTCGCCAGCCACAATAATCGAGCGAACATCACATTCGCTCAAATTGATGCTGTTTTCTTTCGCCACTTCGACCAGATGCAACGCGTAGCTGGGCGTACAAAAAACGACGGTCGCACCGATCGACTGAATTAACTCCAAACGAGCAAGCGACGTCATTGCACCCGTCGGAGCCACCATACATCCGCGTTCAACCACCGCATCAAACGCGCTCCAAAAACCAATGAACGGCCCAAAACTAAACGCCATCACGACTCGATCAGTCGCAACCATACTTCCAGAATCCAAAACGTATTGCCACGTCTCCATCCACCAGTCCCAATCGGATTGGGTGTCGAGCACAACCATTGGCTGACCACGCGTGCCCGACGTTCGGTGGAACCGGCAATAGTCATCCAATTCGTAGGTTCTGTTTTGAGCGAAACATGCTGTTGATTGTTTGCCGCCGACCCCTTCGCCAAGCAATTGAGATTTCGTTGTGTAAGGAAGCGCTGCCAGGCCTCCGAGCGAATTCAACTGAAATCCAGAATTTTGAGTTCCTGCCTGATTGAATTTCGACTGATAAAACTCGTTGGTTGGCATAATCGCAGCCAACAACTCGTTCAATCGGCGAAGCTGTAACTGCTGAAGTTCAGTCCCCGATAGTTGTTGAATTTCTAATCGCGTGCTGGCGACTGTTCGCTGATAGTTCATTTCGGCCATGCACCAATCATATCCAATTGGGACGAAAGATGTCATGCAGGCGACGCAGCAATGTGAAGCTTCCCATGAGGATGAATCAGTATCCGGTTGTCTGTTCGATCGGCTTGATCGACAATCACTATTTTCACACTCCAGCAACTCCCGGAAATTGATGCCCTTCGTCGCTCAGAACATCAAGCAAGCCCGTTTGCATTTGCAAAAATCCGATCCCGTCATGAAACGCCTGCTCAAGCAGGTCGGCCCATTCACGGCAAAGGCGAAGCGAGATCGTTTTGCAACTTTGGTTTCGTCAATCATCTCACAGCAAATCTCAACCGCGGCGGCACGAACAATTAAGGGCCGACTTGTTGAGGGAGTCGCCAAACGGGCCAGCCGTTTTAAGCAAACTTCAACCGCTTTGACTGCGAAAAACCTGCTGCTGTTCGAGGTCGACGAACTTCGCGAGCTAGGAGTGTCACGGCAGAAAGCAACTTACGTGCTGGACTTGGCTCACCACGTCGACTCTGGCGATGTCGATTTGAAATCACTGGGACGTTTGACTGACCAAGACGTAATCCAACGCCTGACCCAAGTCAAAGGCATTGGCGTCTGGACGGCCCAGATGTTTCTCATGTTTTCACTGGCGCGCATGGACATTTTACCCACGGACGACTTGGGTATCCGCAACGCTATTGAGAAACAATATGAATTAGAAGCGAAGCCAACTGCGGATCAGATTGAAACGATCGCATCGAACTGGCGTCCTTATGCGACGGTCGCCTGTTGGTATCTATGGCAAAGCCTGGAGGAGCCGTCATGAATGACAAAAACCTGCCGCCGCAAAAAGAATACGACGAGAATTCATACTACGTCATTCTTGGCGGCGAAGTCGGCGTGCGAAAAATCGTCGATCGTTTCTACGACCTGATGGCAGAAATGCCGGCGGCGCGCGGTGTACTTCAACTTCACCCCAAAGACTTAACCAGTTCGCGTAACAAACTTTTCAAATTCCTGTCGGGCTTTCTCGGCGGCCCGTCTTTGTACATTCAAGAGTACGGTCATCCGAGACTGAGGGCTCGTCACTTACCCTTTCCGATTGGCGAGAAAGAACGCGACCAATGGATGCTGTGCATGAACCAATCACTTGACGAGTTGGTTGCAGACAAGCTGGTCGCCCAACAACTAAAGGCTACTTTTTATCGCACCGCTGATTTCATGCGAAACGTTGAGGAATAAAAGACGGAGAGCAGAAGATAAACCGCTGACTCTTACGCCGACAAACACAGCTTTAATATTTGTGACGCAATTCGACACGGAATCCGTGGACGTCTTCTTCATCTTCTTTAAAGCCATACATGCCGTCGGCGCGAAAAATGATCGCATTGGTCAGCGGCAATTGATACCGCATGCCAAGCCCGTATTGATCGCCCGCTGCGTTGCGAGTCGCGTCATCGCCCATCACGTTTAAAAAGGCAGCTTCGACAACTAACTGCTGGGAGAAATCCGACGCCAACAAGTTCAAACCAAGAGCCGCACCAAACGCGTCATTGGCGGTTGGGTCGAGCGTTGGGTAGTTCGTCATCCCATCCGACTCAAAGAGAATTCCTGTATTGCGAAGGACACCGCCAGCAGCGCCGGCGCGAGCGGCAGATTGTGGTCGGTCAAATCCAGCGAACATGTTGAAGTAAGGCACGAGTGTCGAAGGCGCCCCGGTAATCAAACTGTTTTCCGAGAGCAACAAGACTCCATCGGCTGTGTTATCGACAACGTCCGTTGACTGACCCATATTCGCAATAACACGCGTCGAGTTGGAAACCAGTCGGCCATATCGTCGTGTGTAACCAATGCCCACGTTGTGGTAACTACGATCGTCGAAAGTTCGATCCTCGAGAAACGCATAGTCAACTTCGATGTATCCGTTTAGGGCTTCGATGAAACTTGCCATACCCCACATTCGTCCGGCGCTGTCGTCTCCTTGAAACGCAGCCGAGGTAATTTTGTCAAAGCCGGCAAAGAATGTCACATCCATATTGGAAATATCAAACTTCGCGCTGTTCTTCGCGGGGATCGTTGCAGCGACGCCGAGAAAAGCGTCTTCCATCCAGACACCGTTTTGCAACAACAATGGCATGACACCGATCGCAAACGGAAAGTCGAAAGGCAATGTCTCACCCATCAAGCCACCCATCATCGCGCCGAGATCACCTTCGAAATAGCCAAAATCAATATTGGCATCGAATTTTTCGACCCATTCATCATCATCAAATAAGTAACCCGTATTCACAGCACCATTATCTAGCGGAGCCATGAACATATGAAAACGCTCGGTGCCAGTTAGCTTCAGATCAAAGTCAAGATTAACCTCAAGCGCCGACTGCGTCACATTGTTGCCGTTTTGCGTGTTGGTCGCGTAGGCGGATCGGATATCTCCGTAAATCAGAAACTGCGGCGTGATATTGTTGTGCTTACCGAAGAACGAATACCCTTCGCTCAATTGCCCCAACTGGTACCACGGGCGGCCTAGCTCAACAATTGGCCGCTGATTGGCATTCAGTGTTTTGCCTTCGTAAATATCCATCTGGTGATAAGGGTCGTAAGGCAAGTTTTCACTGAGAGCATCGGGCGAGAAATCTCCCTTGTATGTCTCGGTCAAGACAGCTCGCTGATCCGTGATCGGACGATCATCTTTCCAGTGATCACCGACTTTGGGTTGCTCCGCCATAACAAAATTGCTTGCCCCCAACAAAGCGTGAGGTGTTTTCGAATCAGCACCTTGTTGTGGCGTTGTACTATTGGGATCCTTGCTATTTGGATTCAGAGTTGAGTTGTTCGTCTTGGCCGAAGCCGTCATCGAGGCGACGCGCTGAACCGGAGTTGAAGGTAATTGAAATGAATCATCCGATGAGCCAGGCTTCGTCTCGTCATTCGATCTTTGCTGATTCGAATCGGTTGATTGCGTCTCAATTGATTCTGACTGGCCAAAGTCAATCACGAAGTCATTGGAATCATCTTCAACGATATTAAGCGGATATCGTTCAGAATTATCTCCCGAGATTGATGATTCCGTCTGCAAGGGGTGGTGGTGTTCATCAGTTGTTGAAGCTTGAGCAACGTACTCGTTTTGCACACTCGTGGAGCCTGTCTGAAGCGGGCTATTTGATCGAGGCGGAGCATTCGATTTTGGAGCCGAAGCCAGATACGGATTCGGCACCATTTGATTCGCTTCAAGAGGCGGGCTGGCCAATTCGCTTTGAACTGACTGGCGACCGGCCATTTCAGTGTTCTCGGAATGAAACTCGTTGTTACGTATTACAGCTGCCGAGCCGCCACTGGGTTGGCCAAATGTTTCCGAAGCAGAATCATTTACGGCGACTTCCCTAAGTGTTTGTTGATCTGGCTGAGCCAATTCTGTTCCAGCTTGCATAGGAACAAATTCATTCGCGACATGCGTGACATTAGGTGCAGTCTGAAAACTATCGCCTCCCGAATTTTGCGTTGATTTCGTTTTCACATTCGCCAATGGCTGATGCTGCAACTCGGCGGCTTTCAAACCGGAGTTTCGGAAATCAGAATTTGGCGAGATCGAAGTTGGCGACGTCGACTGGCCATCGAGCTTCGAAAATGCAGCTGTTTCTGGCGTGGCCGAAACATTGGTGGAATCACTCGCACGAAATTGCTGATTCGATTGAACCGATTGTGGCGTCGCTGCAGCAAAGCCTGCGTCGTTGGCGGCGTTAATATCAATTTCAGATTTAATGACATGCCGGCCATCGTTACGGATTGTTTGCGAATCCCAAACAACGGATTCGTCAATTGCCGCTGCCAATCGAATGGAACTGTCGGACATGAACCTGGCCGGGATCCGAGCCGCTTTCCTTACTGAACTTCTAACCGAATTTGAATCACCGCTGGAAGACTCTTCCATTGCTGAAGCGTAAGCGACTCTACCTGCCGAATGGTTGACATCGGAACCAAGGCCAATTTGGATCGCCTCGTTGGTCGAGCTACTGGCCGAATTGTTGATCCAGCTTCGCGCGAATACGAGAGCGACCAACAGCATGCCGGCTGTTGCGATTCTTCCGAGATGTTTATGAATGTAATTCACGGCAGTTCGAATACTAGAAAGGCTCAATAAAAGTTCGTCAGTCGGTCTGGCTATTATTTAACGTCAACGACAACAGTGCTGACATGAAAATCGGCGATCCATTCGTTCATGGATCTTTCCATTTCAGGCGTCGCGCTACAGAATCGCATGAAGTAAATGGGTTCGGCTCGCGAACGTAGTCTGACAGAAATCCGATAAGTTCCCGGCTGCTGCATCAATCGAGCGGGCACAACGTACTTCACATTGCGTGAGCCCAGTGGCGGAATCGAATGGCCTTCCATGCGAATGAAAGGCGGGTGGTTGATAACCGTCACCGGTTGAGGTGCCGGTCGCAAAAATGGAAGCTGATCAAAATCAAAATTGACCGGCAAGTACATTTCTCGATCGGTTCCCTTTACGTTGGTTGTTAGAAACTTGGTTTGCAAGTTCATTAACTGTGAATCCAAAGGCAGCTTGCGCGCCAACACATCCAGTGAATGGTTGTCACAAAGATCGCCATTGCTATCGACGTAGCCAGATTCCCAAACGCGGTTGCCGTCTGGCCCGATTACAACCACATTCATCCAAATCTGAGGCTGGGCTCCCAGCGAACCACTCGGCATGTTGTGACCAGAATTCAGGTTGGTCAAACAGTAGCGAAATTTCAATGCGTCGCCGGCTTGTGGCGAATCGGCAAAGAAAGGCCCATCCAACTTTGAACCATTTTCAAGCAACTGCCGACGAATGTCGCGTTTGTACTCCAGCTTCTTGATATTGGCGTCAACAATTTCTCGAGCGTCATAGCGATCATCGACATTCTGCCAGATAGCCGGAAACGCATACTGCCCACCACTACCAGCGATTGAGTCTTCGAAATCGTCGGTTCCCCAACCAGCTCGCCAATCAAACTCCAACCATTGATTGAAGCTCCAACGATCAGCCGCTTTGCTATCTGGGTAAATACCTGGATGCGCGATTGAGTAACCGGGACCGTAGAACATGTGGTTCGAGTGGCGACGTTCGCCCCCAACAACTTTGTCGTTGACAACTGCCGCTGGGCCGATCGAATAGCCCGCGTCGACACCTGGAACCTTGCCCATGTGACAATCCTGACAAGAGACACCATCACGACACGCTGGCGATGCTCGGTATTGATCCCAGACAACTTCCAGCTTGATTCCTGGTTTCACCGCGACCTGATGACACGACATGCAGAACGACGATTCCTTCAGTTCTTCAAACTGAATCGCTCGCTTGTGAATCGGTTGCCCGGGAGATTTGTCAGCCGGATTCTTTTTGATCTTGAAGAACTGGCTGTACTTGTTTGCAACGGCGACCCCGTTGCCGTCTCCCGAACCGTAGACGGGATCGTAAACACCGCCCGGCTCAATCCGCCGCTCACCATCGGCTTTCGTGTAAGGCGTTTTGACGCGGTGGCAAGCAACACAAGTCACGCCTTCTCGGAAGACCCGTGGCCCATCCCAGATTGCTTGATCGCGTCGGAGTCCCATCGTCGTCGCGACTGGCGCGTGACAGCGTAAACAAAAGTAACCGATTGTCCCTTGGGCCAAACGGTTGATTGTATTTTCAAACTTATGAAACATGGGCGAGACCGAAGCGTAGGCATGGCTTGACGAAGCCCACTCGTCGTAGATCTGCTGATGGCAAGTCGCACACTCGGTAGCCGACGGAAAAGCGCCTCTTGAATAGATATCGAGATGGGGGTCTTCACCATTATGAACGGCGGCTTGTTTTTTTAGCTTGGCCATTCCAGATGCGTTTGCGTGTGGATTGGGCATCGACGCGAGATCAGCAGCAGGCTGTCCAGAGAATTCGAAATCACCACCGGAGCGGGAAGGATTAGGAGCTTCGCTTGGCCACTGGAATGGATCGGAACTCTTCGCTGTGCGCTGGGCTGGTTCGGCGGTTGCGCGATGTTGAACCTGAGCCACCGTTTGCCGAGTCTCGTCTGAATCCCAGCTGGACGAACTTGCCGCGTGCCGAGCCCGATTGTTTTGGTTCGCTTGCAACGCCACCTGTACGACATGCTCTTGCTCTTGTTTGCGACCACTCAAATTCAAACCCGGCAACTCGCTGGTACACATCGGAGGTAGATTGCTTAGTGTTACCAACTCTTCATCTGACAAACCTGCGATGGCCTCGTTTATTTGTTTGCTCGGAAAAGCCATCTGGCTGCTGAGCGGCGCCGCGGCTGAGTCCTGCGCCCGATTTCCCGAAGCTGTCAGGCCGACATACGGATTGCTAACTCGGTTGAATTGACCACCCAACCCGGAGGAATCGGGCTGCTCAACCGGCTCGCCGTAGCTGGCGAGTTGAATTGAGCCAGGCTCGGCAGGATTGCGGCTGATAGGCTGGCTGACCGGCGAGTCAGAAAGTCGGGAAAAATCAGAGTTTTCGATGACGATCGGCTCTGGAAACTGCTCATGCGAGGCCAAGAAAGCGCTAATTGCAAAAACAATTGCGGCGCCACAACCAATCGCTGCAATCAGCTTTTGAGGCAAAATCGTCATAATCAAGAAACCAAACCTAATCGTAAAAGTCGACACAACTCTTTCGGTTCAATCGGCAGTTTGTATTAGTTCCTACAGCCAAAACGTTTATTTGTTGAATTGGCGTAATTCTCCTCCAATTCCAGCCCTTCTCGGCCGGGCCCCAGCTCTGCGGATTGGCAAACAGCGCAGACAGGCAGGCCTGGGTAGCCGCGAGAACCTGCGGTCGGTTGAACGAACTGCTTTCCCAATGGAAGACTGAGAAGAAGCCCCATGGAGGCTCGAGTTCATGGACGAATCGCAGCGATTCAGTTGTCTACTTGAAGCCAAGTGGTTTGAAGCCGAGTTGGCTTCTTAAAAGTGGTCGCCAAGTTCTGGCTTGCTTATGATGACCAGATTGCGGATTTTACGAACCGAAAGCGATGAACCTGAACATGGTGAGGTTTCCTGCGTTCAAAAAAGCTGCCAACTAG
>CAZPTT010000016.1:0-59853 GCA_964589435.1 uncultured Pirellulaceae bacterium | reverse complement strand
GCAATCAAACAATTAGCAGGAGTCAGGATTTTTGTCTTCATTGAACGGTATTGCGTTTAACCGTCAGCCGGAGGCGTACATTGTTCGAAGTTGTCGGGCACGCACGCGGTTTAACGTCTCTAAAAAATCAAACTTCCAAGCCCCCATGTCACGCCAAGTCCGCCAACGAAGAAAAAGATCGTTGCGACCAGGCTTGGCCAGTTCAGGTTTGCGATCCCTGTGATTGCGTGACCTGACGTGCATCCGCCCGCATAGCGTGTGCCGAATCCGATCAGTATGCCGCCGACAAATAGCTTGATGCCACCACCCACATTCATGAACGACTCTGGCAAGAACTCAACAGGCGTCGCTGATAGAAACTGGTTCGCGACGTAGCCGCCGATCGCGATCCCGGTCGCAAACATCAAAGTCCACATTCCTTTGCGACGATCAAAGTCCTTCAGGTACGAAAGCTTGCTCGCCGGTGAGCACATCGCGCCGATCTGTTGAAAGCTGGTTGAGATCCCAAATCCTTGGCCGGTCAAAAAATACAATAGCGGCACGGTTAGCCCAATCAATATTCCAGAGAACCACCAAGGCCACGGTTGCATTATGAATTCCATTATTGTTCCCTAGACAGGTTGAGATTCCGTTTCTTGAATTGGCAATCGTTCCAATCCCCAAGCTACGACACCGCCGTCGAGATTGACGACGTTTTTTATTCCCGCTCGCTGAGCTATGCTTGCTGCAACGATCGAGCGTCCGCCGGTTCGGCAGCAGAAACCATAAGTTTTCTCGCGGTCGAGCTGACCGACATTGCCCAGCATCTTCCCAAGGAAACTGTGCTCGGAGCTTGCCGGTGCGACTTCATCGCGTTCACCCAATCCACGAACGTCGATTAGTTTGACATCACCTGATGCCACCTGGTTTTGCATGTCCGCTGGTGAGACCTGAGCGATTGACTCGTTATTGAATCCACCGTCAGCAACTTCGTCGGCATCAAAATAGCCACCGATGTTGTCCATACCGATCTTGTGCAAGATCCTTACGACTTCTGGCAGGTCATCGTCACTTGAGATCAGATACACGTTCTCGTCATAGTCAAGCAATGAACCGCCCCACATCGCCAAGTATTTTGGTTGGATGCTGATCGTGCCAGGAACGTGTGATTCTGCGAAGGCCTTGGCAGGAGCAGTATCGACTACCATTCCCGCCTCAACCGTGGCCAAGAGTTGATCGCCACCCAACTTCACTGGAAGTTTCGGCTCACCGAGAATCGCTGGGCCTTCTTTGTTGACACGCTTCATAACCGCGAAGTATTTCGGAGCCTCAGGTTGCTCGGCAAGAATGTAGTCAACGAACTCTTGTTCGTCGGTGTACTGAAGCGCGGGATTGAACAGCTTCTCGTAGCCGACGGTGCTCGACGGGATCGAGCCGAGCCCTTTGCCACATGCACTTCCAGCACCGTGAGCCGGCCAGACTTGCAGGTGATTGGGTAACTTGATGAAGCGTTGAATGGACTTAAACAAGTCGCGTGCACCAGGCTCGGCTGTCCCGCTGATGCCGGCGGCTTCTTCCAAAAGATCAGGCCGTCCGATGGAACCGACAAACACGAAATCTCCTGTGAAGATTCCCATCGGCTTGTCCGCGCCGCCGCCTTTGTCGGTCAGGATAAAAGACACGCTCTCAGGCGTATGGCCGGGGGTGAACATGACTTTGAACTCGACGTTTCCAACAGCAAACGTATCGCCCTCTTTGAGCAATTGGCGATCATAGTCTTTTGCATATTCGAACTTCCACTCGGCCGGCCCTTCATCAGAAAGGAACAGCTTTGCACCGATTCGATCGGCTACTTCCCTCGCACCAGAAACATAGTCGGCGTGAATATGCGTATCGGCAACGCCAACGATCTTCATGCTTTCCTTCTTTGCGGCAGCAAGATACTGCTCGATGTCGCGACCGGCATCAATCACGATCGCTTCACCAGTTTTCTGACAGCCAACCATGTAGGAAGCGTGCGCGAGGGCCGTGTCGTAAAAGTATTTCAGCAACATAATGGAATCCAATCAAAAGCCTGAGGTTTTCATCAAAAGGCAATGCCAAGTCGAATAATTTGGATATGTCGATGTTTCGATGTATCTGTGCAAATTTTTTTAGCCGAACCGTCGTTGAATGCAGTCCATGATCTCCGCCAAATGGGGTTCGCCAACTTCGTAGTAAACCGTTCGACCTGATCGTTTACTCTGCAAGAACCCACAACGGTGCATCAGACGTAAGTGGTCTGAAGTCGTAGGCTGCGTCAACTCACAATGCTCTGCGATTTCGTTGACGGAATATTGCTTCCCCGACAACAATAGCTGCACGATCTGCAAACGGTGCGGATGAGCAAGCGCCTTGAGGCACTCTGCCGCGTCAGAGAGTGCTTCGATATCGAGTTTTTGGGTTTTTCGTTTTTTGTTCATTTTCTTTGCCCGTAATAAATGTATCGGATAATGTCGATATGTCCATGATTAATTTAGTCGAGTCTGCTAGATTTGTCAAAATAGATAGCTTGGCGGTGGATCGACTCGTATCCAAAGCTGGTTCTTGCCGACAGTCCCTGTAGCGCAAACGAACTGTGTACGATCAAACGAAAACGGAAAAATCCGCGCAAGAGATTGATATCTCAGGATGCAGATTGCATTGCCCGCGACTGAAGTGGCTCTTTCGGTTGTTGGTACTGGCGCAGTTTGCTATTTGTGGATTGATGATGCTGATTCTGCCGTCAGCGCTAAGCAGAATTCCAACGACTGCGCTGGCGGTTGTGGCAATGGCTCTGGGGGTTTGGGCGATCGTAACAATGGGACGGTCGATGAATATTTCTCCCGAACTCAAATCTTCAGCCAGCTTAAAGACGGCCGGGCCTTACCGGTTCCTGCGTCACCCCATGTACACCGCGCTGCTAATGTTGATGGGAGGTTATGCGATTAGCGGCGCATCGCTGCATGGCTGGGCAATGTGGCTTTGCTTGTGCGCCGTTTTGGCGACGAAAATGTACTACGAAGAACAAATGCTGCGGCAGCGATTCGCAGAATACGCTGCCTACTCACAAAATACAAAACGCTTAATCCCCTTCGTCTTTTAGGTGATCCAATCAATGGTGGTCGACCAAGAGAAGTACGATCAGGTTGCAGTAAAGATTCATCGCCAAGATTTTAGAGAAGTGAGCCAATTTCTCGTACTGGCTGAGAAAATCCGACGTGTGACCGTTGCAAGTCAAATTTAGCGCCGCGTCTTTGCGTGGAAAGCAAGCGAGTCTTGTTATAAAGATTCTTGCGAATTTTAAAGAGGATGAGAAAATCGCTGCCAAAATTAGTGAATCGGTATTGTAGAATCAACAGCCGTGACAGATTCGTTCCTCAATTCAAAAAATGAGGGACGCGAGAAAAGAGTCATGGTAAAAGCTGTAAATTTATTTTTGTCAAAAAGGACGTGCAAGATGACAACCACGCGTAGAGGCTTTTTGAAAACTTCGGCGGCAGCCGCAACTGCTGCTTCTTCGATTCCGTATTTCTTTTCCAGCCCAGCGTTAGCCGCCTCAAGCTACGACGATGACCTGACCGTTGCTGCTATTGGAGTCGGTGGCAGCCGTGGTCGCTATAGTCGCGGTGGCAAGATTGCCGTCCAGGCCGCCATGCTTGGCAAGATGATCGCAGTTTGCGATGTCGATGAACTTCATTCTGCTGAATTCAACGCGAAAGAACAATTCAAAGGGAAACTCAAAGAGTATGTTGACTATCGAAAACTAATCGATACCGAGAAACCAGACATTGTTGTTATCGGAACCAACGATCACTGGCATGTGCCTATTGCCCTCTACGCGCTCCGGGCGGGCTGTGATGTTTACTGTGAGAAACCGCTAACGCTGACGATCGACGAAGGCAAGCAGATTTGCAAGGCCGTCAAGGAAACTGGAAAAGTATTTCAAGTCGGGACTCAGCAACGAACTGAAATGGATCGAAGATTCCTGCGCGCCATCGCGATGGTTCAAGAGGGCTACATCGGTGACAACGTGAGCGCTAATATTGCGATTGGAACGGCTCCCGGAGAGGGGCCTTTCCGCAACACTCCCACGCCAGAAAAACTCAACTGGGATTTCTGGCTGGGCCCAGCACAATGGGCAGACTATTCACTTGAGCGACGCAAGTTCTTCCGGTGGTACCTCGAATACTCAGGAGGCAAAATGACCGATTGGGGAGCTCACCATATCGACATTGCCCAATGGGCGATTGGCATGGATCGAACTGGCCCCGCGAGTATTAGCGGAAGCGGAAGTTTCGGAAACGTCGTACCAGCCGGTTTCGACTGGGTTGGGTTCTTCGAAGGCAAAGAGAAACTCGAAAACGGCTACAACGCGGCCACACAATTTAGTGTCGATCTGAAGTTTTCCAACGGATCGGTTCTTAACGTGAATGATGCATACGAGTCTGAAGACGGAAAGACCAAATTTTCCAATGGCATTCTATTCAAGGGCAGTCGTGGAAGGTTCTTTGTCAACCGCGGGAAACTGACTGGCAAGCCGGTTGAGGAACTGACAGAATCCGACAATCAGAAGTTGGACGAGGCAGTCGCCAGGCTTTACAAGAACAAGCCGATCACGACTCACATGCAGAACTTTTTTGAGTGTGTTAAGGATCGCTCGGAACCAATCTCGGACGTTTATACGCACCATCGCACGATGACCAGTTGCCATATGTGCAACATCTCACTGATGGTTGGTGAAGACCTCAAGTGGGATCCCAAAGCCGAGATTTTCTTGGGCAATGAAATCGCGAACAAACTCTTGGTTCGTCCCAGCCGAAACAAGTTCATCGCGGAAGTCAGTTGAACTTGATGATCAATCAATCTTACGCAATCACGACTGAGTGACCTTCGCAGAGGTGGGGCATCGCTGCCGAAGGTTCAACTCGGCCTTGCCCTCAGCGGAATACCCATCTACCAGCCACGGCAGAAATTGATTTGATGAATGACTGCCAACACTACGCTTGGCGAATTTGACGAGAGTTCGCCATGCGACGGCCATGACGGTCAGCTTAAGGGGCGCCCTCGTTCTACCAATCCGCAAGCGAAAGGTTCCTGCCCGAAATCTAGCTTTGGCGATCTCGTGGCCCGGTTAATTCCGTTGCCCATGGTGATCAGGAGTTTCGTGGCGTTCGATCGGGCAGTCCATTTGGCCAATACGCCGAAATTCTAGACGAGAAAAATCAAGTGAGGGCGCAGGGGCTCGAACCCTGGACCTACGGATTAAAAGTCCGTTGCTCTACCAACTGAGCTACGCCCTCGGACAACCAAGAATGGCCGTCAATTGAGTCGGTAAAGATCGCTTATTGACCCAAAAGTGTCAAGGGCTCCCTACCGCAACTAAAAAGATATTTTCTACCGTTCACCCGTACCGGTTTGGACAGGCTTCCACCGCCAATCACAGACCCTGAAAAGTCTTCAAAAGTTCGCCCATTTATGGAAGCTTGTTGAAATACAGTAGCGACGTTTGTCGGCCAATATATTGTTCGAGCTCCCGACGGCTGACATTTTTCTATCTCGTTTCATTTTCTTGCTCTCTTGGAATGACGAACTTTCTGACATCTCGCAATCGCTCCATTCGGTTTTTCCAACTACCACCGAAAAGCGGCTCGCGAAATTGAAAAATGTCTTGTCGGTCATGCATTCTTGATAAATTTTACCGGTTGTACGAACTGTGAATTCGGCGCCGCGACGTTTTCAGTTGGCCGCTTTAAACCGAGCCGGCGAAGTCACACGGGGCCTTTGACTTGATCACGGTTAGCTCCTTCGATGTTGGATGAACAAAAGCCAGTTCGATTGCTTGTAAGCACAGCCCCATTGCCGATAACTTTGTCGGAGCACCCAGTCCGTCAATCGAGTAATCCTTATCGCCCACAATGGGAGTCCCAAGGGAATGCAAATGAAGCCGGATTTGGTTGGTTCGACCTGTTTTGGGAAAGCACTTGATTAGTGAAGTTCCATCATCGTATCGTTGAATGACTTCGAATTGAGTCAACGCGGCGCGGCCAGTGGATTCGACTTGTCTGACTCCGCCAGTTACTGGGCTGGCGCTGATCGGAGCACTGCAGTCGAAACGGTCTTCACTCGGATGTCCGATAATTCGGGCGAGGTAGATCTTTCGGATCTCGCAATCCTTGAATTGCTGCTGAACAAACGATGCCGCCGATTTTTTGCGTGCCAGCAACACCACGCCTTTTGTTTCGGCATCTAGTCGATGCAAAATTCGTATTTGCTCACCTGAGTAAACGATATCCAAAAAGTGCTGAAGTGTGTTTCGGTTGAAGCGTCCGCAAGGATGCATCGGCAGCGGAGCCGGTTTGTCGACCGCGATCAGGTCACTGTCCTCAAATAGGAATCCAACGTCTCGCGAAACATCGGGCTCGGTTGTTTGTGGGACATGGTGGTGAATTCGCCAGCCAGCTCGAGTTTCGGTTTCTGCGTTGAGCGGTTGGTCTTTGTACGTTACTCGTTCCGCACGACATTCTTCCAGCCAAAATTCCCGGTCAAGTTTAGCGTGCATGCCGCACAAGAACTCAATCAGCGGCTGGCGATCAAAACGCTGGGGGACATTCATGGGGCGAACGTTGTTGTAAGCGATGCTCCCAGGTAGTGGCGAGGTGACCTCTTGCAGGCGCGCCTCTCTCTGTTTCAGGATAGCCGTCATTTTTTGGTCGGCTGTTTGAAAGCAATGAGGGCAGCTATGTGGCGGAACGTAGAGTTCGGATCCTTGGTCTTCCGCCGATAAAATCGTTTGGCAGGCGTAGCACTGTTCCGCGTCTGTTTCGTTAAGGTCGGGATCGACAGCAACCCGTTTGTCAAAGACAAAACAATCTCCATCGTAATGATCTCCGCCGCATTCTTCGAAGTACTTCAAGATTCCGCCATCGAGCTGGAAGACTTCTTGAAACCCTTGTTGTTCCATCAAAGGCCCGGCCTTTTCGCAGCGGATGCCACCAGTGCAGAACATGACAACCGGTTTCGACCGCATGTCAGCCGGTAGTTCATTGGTTGCCTCAGGGAATTTTCGAAAGTGATCGATGCCAATCGGAACGGCATCTTCGAAAGTACCAAGTTCCACCTCGTAGTCATTCCGAACGTCCAGAAGAGTAAGGTCTCGGCCTTCGTCGAGCCACTGTTTCAACTGCGTAGCCGAAATCTTTGGGCTCGTTTTGCGCAGAGGCTTAATCTCTTCCATGCCCATTGAAATGATTTCTTTTTTCAGCCGCACCAACATTCGACTGAAGGGTTGGTGATCGCTTTCGCTTTCTTTGACTTTGATGTCCGAGAATTCCGGCTGAGAACGAAGGTGCTCCAGGAAAGAGTCAATGCTTTGGCGCGTTCCCGCCAGGAACATGTTGATGCCTTCAAGCGAAAGCAAAATCGTTCCCTTCAGGTTCAATGAGCGACAAAAAGGAAGTAATTCAGATTTTCGTTTGGCCAGATCGTCGAGCTCAACAAACTTGTAAACGGCGATGTTGATAAACTTGGGCATGAAACAATCGTAAATGGGCTGGTCGGATACAGGAGGATTGGCTGACTATAAAAATGGTACTAATATTTTGTTGGACTTAAACGTCTATCGGTACTGAATTTTGTGACTTCTCGGTTAACCGCCACCTTGGCAACCAATAGTTTCCTCAAATCGTACTCGTACTCAATAAAAATGGTACTCGTACTTGTACTCGACTTCATTGCTAATCGAGTACGAGTACCGCCGACAGCTGTGTATGAGCACGAGAAAGAGGGAAATGGGCGGCTCGGCAGCGCTAACATGGTGTTGTTTACCGAGAAGTGTCTCTGTTTTGCCAATATTGGAGTTCAGATTCGGAACCAATGGCGACTTGAAACGTTACAGAAACGGTGTTGGTGATCGGTGGACACGAATCGAGCGACGTAAACCGACGCAATCATGGAACGGTTCATTTTGGTTTCGCGTCCGAGTCAGTAATAATAGAACTCGGGTTCAAGTGTTTCACAAGCGACGATTGAGCGTGACGTACTAGCGTCAAAGCAAAAGCTTGTCGGCTTTGTGCTGGGCTTACTGGCCTTGCTTTATCCTTGGGTCGTTTTCCCTAACTCCACTTCCAATTTTCTACCTTTCGAGCGTCAATTCATGGCAGGCAATCCATTTCATGATTGGTTGGGCCTCGACCCGAAAATCAAAAACCCGCACCATTTCCAGTTGCTGGGAGTCAGCAGCAAGGTTACTGATTCAGAAAAGTATCGCGCGGAAGTTACCTCGTCGGCAAAAACTAAATTGTCGCTATTGAAGAAGGTGCCGGCTGATGCGAATCCGAAGTTGGTTGCTCAGCTTAAGGCGCGAATCAAGACGGCTCACGAAATTTTGAGCAACGATCAGAAACGTGCCGAGTATGTTTCAAAACTGAAGTCGGCGTCGAGTAAGGCAAAACCCAAAGCGACGTCTTCCAAAGCAGCTTCGCCGGCCCCTTCGCCGGCCCCTTCGTCGGCAAGGGTCGATGAGCAAAAATCAAAACAGCAGACGCTGGCTTCGGCAAATGCTGACTTGTTGCCACCGGCCAGCGGAGAAGTTCTGTCTAAGCCGGTTGCGATTCCGGCTCAACCTTCGGCGCCAACAACGCCTGCGGTGGTTGGTGAAACGGCTGATGCCGGAACGGTTCCGATTCCTCTGGCAGTTCCGATACCACCCTCTTCGCTCGGTTCAGCTCCTGTTGCCGCGGTCGCTCAGCCTGCAAAAGAGGTGGCCGTCAATCTCGATGGCGTTCCGATTGACGACGTAAAGATCGACCGACGACGCAAGAAGAAAAGCAAATCGGTTTTGCCGAAAGTCATTTTTACTTTTATGCTGTTGGCCGGAATCGGTGGTGCGGTCGCGGTCTACATGAATTGGGAACAGTTGCTCCAGTACGGTGGGCTTGATCCTGACAATGTGGCGCTCGGCCCCAATGGATCCAGCAGCGAGAATGTCGAATCGACAAAAAAACAAACGGCAGCAGATAACGAATCAAATTCTGCTTCTGAGATGACTGGCGATGAAACCAACGAACTGAGTGATGTCGATTTGGACAAACTTGAAGAACTGGATGTCGACGCCGTCATGGGGCATGCTGCGACCGTCGAAGTAATTGGAGAAAAAAACACTGGATTGAAAGATCGTAAAAATGGCGCGATGTCCGCCGACAGTGTGAAGAACGGGAAAAAGGCGTCAGCAAAGACTAAAGCGGCCGCAATGCGACCAACAAAATCGCTTGAACGAGAAGACGTTCTCGCCATCAAACGTCGGGTTGGTCGAGCACGCCGTAGCCTATTGAGGTCAGACGAAATGACGGCATCCGCAGAGATTAAGAAGGCAGCAGCGGTTCTGGCCAAGGCGTTGGGTGACGAATTTGATATCGACGCTGAGCAAAAAGATCTTGCCGCGGTTGTGGCGGGGACGGCTGACGCAATCGAACGTTTGGCTGGATTTCGACGTCAGGTGATTCAGAGCAGTAAAGGAATTTCTGGTGGTCAGGAAATAGAATCAGGCGGTAATATGCTTGGTTTTGTTGAAGCAACTGATGACGTCGTCATCTTGAAAAATGCGGGCTCGTTAATCAGCTACGACTACCAGCATCTGCGACCGGGTTTAGCGATGGCACTGGGAGAGCAGGGTGCCATTCCGGATATCCCAACATGGCGATTGCAAAAAGCTGCCATGTACGGGCTATATACGTCCGCCGACTCTGACAACGTAGACAAGGCGGGGGATCTGATTTCGCTTTCAGAAGAAGACGGGCACGATGGAACCAACTTGCGAAACTTCGTGACGATTGTCATCAGTGAGTTTGACGGCCAAGTCGAACTGATCGCTTCACTTTCAAACGAGTCTGTTCTTGAAATGACTGCAAAACTTCAGCAGGATCATGGCTTCTCAAAACCTGGAGAGGTTGAGCGCGACGAAGCCGCAAGTCTTGCCGAAAAATTGATTGGTGAAATTCCTGAATCGCAGATGGAGCAAGCGGCATGGCTTTCACAAGCTCGGAAATTGGCGGTGCGAGGATTGAACGCGTACTTGGTCGAAGATGCGATCGTAGCTCTCGATGCCGTCGCCAAGATAAACGCGGCGAAACTTTCGGTCGACTCCTATGCTTCGATTGCCAAACAGAAATTGACTCCCGGGCAGGCACGCAAATTGATGGAAACGGCAATTCCTTTTCTAAAATCGGAGCAAGCCGCGACAGTCAACGAAAGACTGACCAATCGTTTGGCGAAGAAACTAATGGAGGTTGCGAAAGAGCATGGTTTCACTGACTCGGTTTTACGCATCAAGCAAATTGACTAGTGGTTTGTCAGGCATAAAGATTGGGATTCAACGTAGTGGACGAGGTAACGAGTCCCAGTTTTTTGCTTCCTAAAAAGGACTCGTAACCTCGTCCACTACATTTCAATTTTGCTTGCTGGCCTTTGCAAGCTATGCCGATGTCGTGGTTCATTGAGACAGTTGCTGACGAAAGCTTGGGGCACGCCTCACCGCGCAACTGCGCTATCTGTTCAAAAGAGACTGAAACTCACCTTGCTCATTTTGTTAAGGCGTCGGAATTGTAAGCTGGGTAATCATTATTGCTGAGCAATTGCCCTTCCCGTTAAGATACTAATTCATTCGCTTACAATCTTCTTTCAAAGTCTTAACGCCACAGCTTAAACATGCCGGACTACCGCGACATCTACAATGAAATTATCGCAACGGACGTGCGTTATCGACTTGGCGAGAATTCGCCCGGCTTGCGGTCGGTAATTCGAGCATCGGATCAGCTTGGCATGATTTCTGGGCGTTCATTGGATGTAGGGTGCGGCGTTGGGTTTGTTGTTCAGCATCTATCTGGGCCGACATTCGACTTGCTACCGTTTGGAGCCGACATTAGCGACGTTGCGATTGAGCATGCAACCCAGCGGATGGCTGACTTTCCAGGCGCTAGACAACGATTGAAAGTGCTCGATTCTCAGCGGCTTCCTTTTGACGACGACTTTTTTTCTTTGGTAACTTGTTTTGATGTCCTTGAGCATCTTGATCCGAACGACATCGCGGAGACCTGGTCGGAAATTTGCCGGGTGTTGAAGCCGGGCGGTTTGTTTCTAGGATCGGTGTCGTGCCGGCCAGCGGGAATCAATGACAAGTTTGGCGACAATCTACACAGGACCGTTCGTTCCGTTGATTGGTGGCTGGAGCAAATTGACTGCGACCGGGCGGAGTATGAGGTTCCGCTGCAGCAACTCAATTTGTGGAAGCATGCGTTGTTGATTCAGCCCGAGCATCGACCGCAGAATCAAAAGTCGGCCGACGCTTTGACGGCCAATGTTTCGGACTTCAATTCGACCCAAGAGGATCCTGCTCAGTCCCATCGAGAATTGGCCGGTGCTTCCTCCCAAGTTGTCGTAGGTTCCGCTACTTCAGGAGTATCCGCCAACGGCGACGTGCCATTGGCCCATGGCTTGGATTCGGTCGCCGTCTATCAACAGATTTATGACGAGAATCCTTGGTATGGCGATGCCGAGCAAGGCCGCTGCCCAGGAGTGCGATTATTGCCTCAGTATGTCGATTGGTTGGTCGGGCCGGTGATGGATTTGGGGTGTGGCCGCGGGCAAACTGTCGAAAAAATACGAGAACATGGACTTGAGGCCGAAGGCATCGATCAAATTCGAAGCCACCCTGAAATGCGAGTGGGAGATATCACGAAGCCAATCGAAGGAATCGACGCTTTCAAAAGTGTCGTCTGCGTTGATTGCATCGAGCATCTTTACGACGTGCAAGTCGATGGTCTGTTTGAGAACATGAAACAAGTCCAGCGTCAGGCGTTTTCGATTCACAACGGTCCCAGTGCCGATACTGGTAAAGAGCTGCACGTTAATCGAATGAGCTTCATCGATTGGAGCAAAAAGATCCGCGAGCATTTTGATATCGCTGCGGCAATTCAAATTCATCCAGAACAGATGTTGTATCTAACTCAAACTCGCGCGAGCGCTAGTGAGAATTAGTCTTGTTTGTCTGAACGATTGAGTAGATTGAATGCCAGGATTTCTCAGGATTTCCGGCGCGGACCCCAGAACGTCCGTGAAGTCGCTCACGAAGTCGTCTAGGATAGGTTTCGTCTAGAACAACCAAGTTCTTAACCTTCCACTTCCACAGAATTGGCGATTCAAATGTTGAACATCGTCTGCCCCAAATGTCAGCGAGAAATGAAGCTGACGAAATACAAAGCCGGCAAATTCGGCCCCACTTGTAAAGGCTGCAATACAAAGTTTCAGTTGCTGATCAAGCAGAAAAAAGATCAGTCATTCGTCTTCAAGACGGCTCTTTTTCCACAAGCTGACACTGGGAATACGGCTAAGCCTGTCGCGGCCGATGTGACTCGCGCTGATCCTGCGCAAACGCAGGCGAAGAAGGCATCAGAAAAAAAAGCTGAAGAATCGAAAGCAAAGCCGAAAGAGAATAACACCGCGTCGGTTGGAGAGACTGCGCTTGATGCTGCGTCAGATTCGATGGCTGCTGTGCCTGGAAATTCTTCTCTCGCGAAACCTGCTCAAACGAAAGCCGACATTCCCGGTGTTGTTGATTCAGGAACTCGGAGCGACTCAAAAACGGCTGGAGTCGGCGGCACGCGAGCGGAGGCTGGTGGATCAGGAGGACAAGTTGGAGCCGCAGCGATCGGGGGAACCATGGGGCCTTATCGTCTGACCCGTTTGTTGGGACAAGGCGGAATGGGAGCGGTCTATTTGGCCAAGCAGACTTCGCTAGATCGTGATGTCGCGTTGAAGGTGATCAAAACGAAGTTCTCCAATCGTGCTTCGATGATTGCGCGATTCACGAGAGAGGCTTATGCAGCCGCGCAATTGGTTCACCCAAACGTTGTCCAGATCTATGACATGGGCGACGTGAAAGGGAACTGTTATTTCAGCATGGAGTTAGTTCCCGGAACGTCTTTGTCTGACGTTGTGCAAAATGGCAAGAAAGTTGATCCGCAGCAGGCCGCGAGTTTTATTTTGCACGCGGCGAGGGGGCTGGAATGCGCGCATAATGCCGGCATGGTGCATCGAGACATTAAGCCCGCCAATCTTCTCGTTGGGTCCGACGGTGTCGTGAAGGTCGCTGATCTGGGTTTGGTAAAGGTGCCGGATCAGGAGGAGATCGAAGACGAACAAGACATCGCGGAGATGTCTGCGCTGTCGGCTTCCAAAGATTTGACGCGGTATGGATCGGCGATCGGAACGCCGTACTACATGGCTCCCGAGCAGGCCCGCAACGCGGTGACCGTTGATCATCGTGCGGATATCTATTCATTGGGATGTACTTTTTACGTGCTGCTGACTGGCAAGAAACCGTTTGACGGAAAGTCGTTTCAAGAAGTCGTCTCGAAACATTCCTCCGCTCCATTGGTTGTGCCAAGCAAGGTCGTCGCGCGCGTTCCGGAATCGTTATCGTCAGTCGTTGCAAAAATGATGGCGAAAGATCCAGACGACCGGTATCAAGATACAAGATCGCTGATTGAAGATTTGGAGGAGTTCCTCGGAATTGCCTCCACCGAGGCCTTCACTCCCGATGAAGCGGATGCGGAATTACTGGAAAAAAATGCGGCGACTTTCAACTCGATCGGCACGGCGAAACTTCGGGGTGTCTTGCCGTTGGCGCTAGCGATGGGTTCATTGTTGATTGCCGTTTTGCTGTTGTTCGTTAGCTGGCGATGGGCAATCGGTTTTGTCGTTTTGCCTGTTGCTGCAATCTTCAGCTATTTCTTAATCAGTGGCATCAAAGAAAATTCGAATCTTTTTTCGAAGGCCCGTGAGATATCAAATCATGGTGGAATACTAAGTTGGCTGAAATGGGCGGCGGCGGCTTTGTTGTTGGGCATTGCGTCTTTGCTGGTCGGATTGTTGATGCCTGTTTTGTTGTTGGGTTTGGTAGGTGCAGGTTTGGGCGCTGCTTACTATTTTCTGATCGATAAACCGATTGCCAAACAGCGGGCATCTTTCATCAAGGAAACAGAAGTTCTGCTGCGTAAGATGCGTTTGAAAGGCATGGAGGAAGCGACTGTCCAAATGTTTGCCGCCAAATACAGCGGCAAAAACTGGGAGGAGTTTTTCGAATCGTTATTCGGGTACGAAGCCAAACGTCGGGTACGCGACGAATTGGCGAAGACTGACATCGGTAAAAAGCGGCCGAAGTTTTGGGCTTGGCGAGATCGAATCAGCGATAGTTTCGACAGTCGGTTGGAGCCGCTGGAGACTCAGCGAGAAAAAGATCATTTGCAAAAGATCGAACAAGCGGGTTTGCAAGCCGAAGGGGTTTCGGCATCAGAAGCGAAAGAGCGTGCGGCTCAGATGGCCGAGGCCTTGGTTGATCACGGCGATTCGATTCGGGTACAAGCTCTGCAAGCACAGTTGAATGAGCTGGATCCTCAGAAGCAACGTTTAAAACAGCGAATGAAAGTGAAGGCGATGCTGGCTGAGGCCAGAAGTGGTCAATATCGCAAAGAACAAACGGCGATGGAAAAGATCACTCCGGCTTTGAATCGAACGTTTGGATCTTACACTCGTTTTCTGGCTGGCTGTTTGTTGATTGTCGGTTGTTTGATGTGGGCACGTCAGAATGAATTCTTCGCCGATATTCAAGCGACGGTCGCTGAAGCCAAGAACTTGATCGATAAAGCCGACGAAATTGACCCGGCACTTGCTCAAGCAAAAGCCAAACAGGAGGGAGAGCGTTTGGCGCTAGTTGCCAACAAAGAGACGGCTCCGCTTAAGATCCCACTAGTGGGCAAACTATTCTTCTTCAACTTCAATGCTTTGATTGCGGGGCTTATTCTGGCGATGTCGATGCTGATTTTTGGCTGGAAGATGTCTCTGTTTGCCTTTCCAGCAGCCTTGATCACGTTGTGGGGCGGCGCGTGTGGAATTCCAGATTTTGAAGGCATCAATTCTATCCACTCTTTGAGTGCCTTGATTGGTGTTGGATTATTCATGGCTGGCGTCCTGTTCGGACGGATGGAGGATTGAGGCGCGTCCTAGATTTCTCAGTGCTGTTCAAATGTATATCATGCTGGTATTCTTTGAAGTTGGAATGAACGACTTTCACAAGTTAGTTGTTTTCAGGAGGTGGTTCCAACTTGCTATTTTGATATAGCGATCCAATGACTATTTTACGTGAGGGAACGATGTCTCAGCTTGCCGATCCAGTCGAAGTCCTCAAAGCCAATTTTGGATTCGACAATTTTCGAGAAGGGCAACTTGCTGTAGTTGAACGATTACTACGAAAGCAATCTGTGTTGGCCGTGTTCCCGACCGGAGGCGGAAAATCACTTTGTTATCAATTGCCCGCGTTGATGATGGAAGGGTTGACGGTCGTGGTTTCCCCGCTGATCGCACTCATGAAAGATCAGATTGATCAACTGCATGCCAAGGGGATCAAAGCGATCCGGTTGGATTCCAGTTTAAGCATGGACGAATACCGAAATGCGATGAGCCTGATTCGCAGCGGCGAAGCAAAGATTCTTTATGTGGCTCCCGAGCGGTTTTTCAACGAGCGGTTTCGAAATTCGCTTGAGGGTGTCAAGATTTCGTTGTTTGCGATCGATGAAGCCCACTGTATTAGTCAATGGGGACACAACTTCCGCCCGGATTACCTGAAGCTTGCTGCACTCATTGAAAAACTCAACGTCGATGTGGTACTGGCTTTGACTGCAACTGCGACTCCATCCGTTCAAGAGGACGTTTGCCGGACGTTTGATATTCAAGGCGACGATGTGATCTGTACGGACTTTTTTCGCCCCAATCTTCACATTCGCTCGCAGATCGTTGAGGAATCAGAACGAGTAGATGTTCTGGTCGACAAACTAAAATCATCGCCGCCGGGGGCAACAATCGTTTATGTTTCGCTACAGAAAACAGCGGTTGAAGTCGCCACTGCTTGTGCAGCTGCCGGGCTTCCGGCAAAAGCTTATCACGCAGGTATGGACTCGGAACTTCGTGGCGAAATTCAAGAGTGGTTCATGGCAGGCTCGGAGAATATTGTCGTCGCCACGATCGCGTTCGGTATGGGAATCGATAAATCCAACATCCGATACGTGTATCATTTCAATCCGCCAAAATCGCTGGAGAATTACGCACAAGAAATTGGTCGAGCGGGAAGAGATGGCGAAGTTTCGCGTTGCGAATTGTTGTTGGTTCCCGATGACCGCATCACGCTAGAGAACTTCATTTACGGTGATACGCCATCGCGCGAATCGATCAGTCGTTTCATCAACGAAATCGCTCAGCAGAACGATGAGTTTTTCATCAGTCAATACAAGTTAAGTTCCGCGTGCGATATCAAGACGTTGGTCATCAAGACTTTGTTGACTTACTTGGAACTCGAAGGCTACCTCGAGTCGACGTCTCCCCGTTACGACTCTTACTCATTCAAGCCAGCTGTTCCGTCGGCAAAGATTGTCAGTCACTTCGAAGGAGAGCGGGCTGAATTTGCCCGAGGTTTGTTGGCATGTAGTAAAAAAAGCAAAGTCTGGTTCTCGATCGACATTCCTGAAGTGATGTCGAAATTGAATTGCGAGCGCTCGCGAGTGGTCAAGGCACTCGACTACTTCGCAGAAAAGGGCTGGCTGGAGTTGAAGGTCTCCGGGCTGGTTCACGGGTATCGCAAAATAAAGCCGCTCGATGCCAACGATCAGCCGGCGATTGAGGATTTGGTGGATTCCTTCACCAGTCGATTGCAAGAACGGGAAAGAACCGAGGTTGATCGCACGGCCCAAATCATTGAGTTGGCAAAAGCTGTGTCATGCCAAGCCGGCGAGCTGTCCGCCCACTTTGGCCAGCCACTCGATTCCGGCTGCGGCAACTGTTCGAGTTGTGTGGGCGAAGGCCCATTCGAAATTGCTGACCGAGCCAAACCTGAACTGCCTGAATCTGTTTTGGAAGTTGTGGGTCGTTATGTTGCCCAGCATCCTCAAGTGCTGAATTCGCCGAGAGCCATTGCGAGGTTTCTGTGTGGCCTGACGTCGCCCGGTTTGACACGCAGTAAACTGTCTCGAGACGATTCGTTTGGAATATGCAGTGAGATTCCGTTCGAGCATGTGATGAAGCAAGTAGAAGCAATCAATCCGTAAAAGTTTGATCAACCATTTCTTTTGTCGAATTCAGGCTGGAAGTTGCATTCCAAATTTGGATTCACGCTGCTTTGGTTTGCTTAGGTTGTCGTAGGGTAAATTTGGGGAGCGATTTTTTTCAATATTGATGGTTCGTCCCCGAATGAAGTTTGGCACAAACAGTGTTAGAATGCGGCTTTGAATCAAAGACTTTAGAGAGATGGGAATTGCTCAATGACAGGATTATGGATTGCCCTTGGGGTCATCGTTGTTTTTCTATTCATGTTGGCCATGTGGGTGATGGGCGTCTTCAATAAACTCGTCGCACTCAAGAACCGTTATGAAAACGCGTTTTCCCAAATTGACGTTCAACTCAAGCGTCGGCACGACTTGATTCCCAATCTCGTCAATGTTGCCAAAGGTTACATGGAACACGAAAAAGAGACATTGGAAGCCGTCATCCAGGCTCGAAACCAAGCCATCTCGGCATCAAGTGCGGCTTCAGCCAAACCCGGTGATGACACGGCGATGAAGAATTTGGGCCAAGCCGAGACTCAGTTGAATGGCGCGCTCGGGCGATTGCTAATGATCGCTGAATCGTATCCGGACTTGAAAGCCAACGACAACATGTTGGCGCTACAAGAGGAGTTGACGTCGACTGAGAACAAGGTGTCCTTCGCCCGGCAAGGGTACAACGATTCAGTGACGACTTACAACACAACGCGTGAACAATTCCCGGCCAACGTGATTTCTGGAATGTTCGGATTCGATCACGCTCGATTGTTTGAAATCGAAGAGGTAGAAGAGCGAGAGGCTCCCAAGGTTGAGTTTTAAGTTGCTACAGCGGGTGGATTCCCGCAGGCAGTAGGCTTGAGACGATTACTTTCTTGCATTTCTAGTTAATTCAATAAGGGCCCTCTGTGGACTTTTTTGCAGCTCAGGAGCTCCGGCGAAAAAAAACCAAGTGGTTGGTTCTTTGGTACGCTCTCGCGGTACTCGCGATCATTGTTGGAATATACGTGGGCGTGGCGATTGCGTTTGGGTTTGCCGGACAACCGGACGCCGTAGTTTTCGACCCGGTTCTGTTTTTGATTGTGGCGGCAGTCAATGTCTTGGTGATCGGAGCGGCTAGTCTTTTCAAAATTTTCGAATTGCGATCCGGTGGTCACCATGTTGCCTCGATGATGGGAGGAGCTCGCGTCCCGGCGTCGGCGACAGGTCTGGCAGAACGGCGGTTGTTGAACGTTGTCGAAGAGATGGCGCTGGCGTCAGGTATTTCTGTGCCGCCGGTTTACATCATGGAGAATGAACCGGGTATCAACGCATTCGCGGCCGGCTATTCTCCAGCGGACGCGGTGATCGGTGTCAATCGTGGCACGATCGAGCAACTGAATCGCGATGAATTGCAAGGCGTTATCGCACACGAGTTCAGCCATATTCTCAACGGGGATATGCGCATGAACATTCGCTTGATCGGTGTGTTGTTTGGAATTCAGATGTTGGCGATGATTGGCTACTTCTTGCTTCGCTCGCTGGGAACCGGGCATCGTCGACGAAGTAGTAATAACAAAAACGAGGGCGGCGCGTTGGCCGCGATTATGGCCGTCGCGGTTGCGTTTCTGGTGTTTGGTTCGATCGGGCAATTCTTTGCTCGCATGATCAAAGCTTCCATCTCACGGCAGCGTGAATATTTGGCAGATGCGTCGGCGGTTCAATTTACGCGGTACCCTGATGGGCTTGGCGGAGCGTTGAAGGTGATTGGCAGTAGTCATGCTGGATCGGTGGTTGAATCGAAAGAAGCAGAAGAGTTAAGCCATATGTTCTTCGCAAATTGTTTTAAGTCCAGCATGATGAGTGCGTTTTCAACTCATCCGCCATTGGTGCCGCGTATTCAAAAGATCGACAACAACTTCACGGGCGATTTTGTCGGATACATCAAAGTTCGTGAAAAAATGGCGGCGCGGCGGGCAAAAAAACAACAGCAAGAAGCTGAGCGTGATCTTTCCGAATTGAATCCGCTGGGCAAAATGTTCCCGAAAGAGATCGCTGAGAAGTTCTCAATCGATCCAGCGATTCTGATCGCAGCGATTGGCGCTCCGAATATCAACGACGTCCAAAGGTCGCAGGATATTTTGGATCAAATTCCAGCAGCAATTGTCGAGGCGGCTCGGCACCCCTACTCGGCTCGCTGTATAGCATTCGCTATGTTGGCGAGCGAGGATCCTGATTTGCGGTACGAGCAATCGCAGCTACTACGGAAAGACGAAGGGGCGGCGTCGGTCGAAACGACAGGCAAGCTGCTGCCTTTGGTCACTGAATTGAATTTGGTTTACCGGTTGCCGTTGATGGAGATGATTCAGGCTTCGCTAAGTGATTTGTCTCCCGAACAGTATCAGACTTTCCGCTCAACGGTTGAAAAATTTGTTTTGTTGGATAGCAAAACGAGCCTGTTTGAATTTGTTGTGCGACACCATTTGTTGATGCACCTGGATCGGCGGTTTAAAGTTCAACCTCCTCCGCGAATTGCGTTCAATGAGACAACGGAGTTGTTTCGCGAGATTGAACTGATGTTGTCCGCGTTTGCTTCGGCAAGTGTGACTGGAAGCGTGCTGGAGAACTCGCAGGAGCCGGATCCGGCTCAGGTGCTCGAATCGTATCGACTGGCGATGGACGTGGCAGGATTGAGTGAGAAATCTGGACGAACGGCGGAGCTGAGGAATTGGGAAGTTGATCAGTTAGAGGATTGTATGCGAAGTCTGCATCGCGCTTCGCCGAGCGTTAAGAAGCAATTTCTGCAGGCTGCAGCAGTACTGATTACGTTCGATCATGAAATCACCATCGCGGAAGCCGAGTTTTTTCGAGCGGTCGCTGAGTCTCTGGATTGTCCTGTGCCATTGCTGGCCGCGGGGCGAACGCTGCGAACAGAATAAGAAATCAAGCTGGTTGAAAGTTGAAAGTAAAAAGCAGAACGGCGTGGCAGGTTACTTGCTTCGCAACTCAATGATTTTTTCTATCGATTCACGATTTGCCACGGGCTCTTTGCCTTCACGATTCGACTCGTAAACCAGCCATTTGTCGTAGCCGCCTTGATTCAGCGCTTCGGCCAGTTTTGCCAGATCGATGTTTCCTTCGCCGGCGACAGCGCTCCCAGCAGCCTTGATGTGCACTTCGCAAAAGTGCTGGCCATGCAAGGCGATTGTTTCGTAAATGTTCTCTTTCGCGAATAGGTTTCCGGTGTCGTAGTAGATTTTCAGGTGCTCAGGAAATTCTAGTCGCTTCATCAATTCCAGAACGCGAACGGTAGCGATGGGGGCCTCGATTCCAATGACGACGCCTTTTTCCTGTGCGTACGGAAGAATCTCACTTAAGAAATCAGCGACGCCGACCAATGCAACATCGTCTGTTTCAAAATTGGACGGCCCAAAAAAGGGAAATAGCATGAGACTTACGTCAAGGGCATGGCATCCATCGATTGTTTGTTTGGCAATTCTCATGGCCAGCTCTCGATCGCGGCCCCAAATTTGACATTTGTTCAGGCTGCCAGCACACAGCGAAATAATTTTGACATCATGTTTCTCCGATTCAGTTTGCCAAGATTTGAGAATGGCGGGGTCGGTGCCGATGGGGAGGTTCAGCGTTTGATCAAGCGGCTTTTTTTTGAACCCCGCAGGCATGCCTGAGTGCATCTGGATTGCTTTGTAGCCGGCAGCTTTGGCGTCGGCGAAACTGCTTGCATCGCCGTACTTTCGAAACGCTGTTTCCATGACAGCGATCTTGGGTCGGTCGCGGCTGGTCAGAAAGGACTCGAGCGACGCTGCGATAAATCTCGAAACCTTGTTTGCGATGACCGTGTTTCCAGCGGCCTTATAGTGAACATCATTGGCTGCCTTGCCCAGTTCAGTCATCCGACTAGCGAGAATTCCATCGAGATCATTGACGAGTACGCCATGTTTTTTCATGATTCGCCTTGCCTCTGATTCAAAAGCCGCCGCCTTTTCCGATGTGACAAGGATCTTGATGTTGTGTTCCGCTTCTGAGCAGGGCGGAGTCGTTGTTCCGAAAACCAACACATCACATGCTGGTTTGAGATGCGTGACGATGGTTTCAAGGTTTTTGCCGTAGTCTTCAACTGAAATCAGTTCGTCCTGCTTCCAGCCATAGAGATCCCATAATCCAAAATTAAAATGAATCATGTTCCAATGATTTTCCGCAACCCAGTCCTCAACATGTTCTGCTCCGTAAGCCGAGAATCGACAGTTGCCTTTAATTCGGGTTACTTTGGCTTTTTTCTTCAGCGCGTCTTGCACCAACGGTGTGTAGGCGATCGAAATTGAATCACCGATCAGCAGGACGCTAGGCAGCTCGGTTGAAGAGGTTTGATCGGGATAGCGGCTTGGTGAATCTTGACCGCATGCGGCGCGTTCGCCCCACAAAGTTATCGTCGTTGCTAACAGGAGCAGAAGTAGTAGTGAAATACGAACAGGCTTTTTAAACATCTTGGATCCTGAATAAGAACTCTGGCGATCTCTTTTCGCCGTGTTGACGCAACTGTTATAACCTGTTGGAAACTGGATTCGAACGATGTCTAATTCATCGTTGTGAGAATCATCGTTGTCTACTTCTAAGTTCACGCTGTGCTTTGGTGCCTGAATACAAAAGGATTTGGCCAATCTGCTGAGCGCTCGCAACACTCGCTTGGGAAACTTCATTGATCAATCGCCGCGTCTCATTCTCGAGGCGCAAGTGATCGAGTACCAGGATCTTTAAATCGTCTTGACGCATATTTTGCAAGTTCTGCAATCCTTCGCGGTAGACAACTCGGCTGGCGAGAATGGCCGCAATCAGTTGGTTTCTGTAGACGGGCGGAATCTGCTTAACGGCGTTGGATCCCAGTTTTGCAACGAGGGAATCGGGAAGGTAGTGCTGGACGAGTTCATTTGCAAGGCTGCGATCTTCGGGCTGCCATTGTTCGATATCGTCGTTAATAAGATCGCCAAGTCGAAGAATAAGCTGGCTGATGAGAACACTAATCTCAGGGAGCGTTTTGTCTGGGCAGCGAGGATGCTCATTGAACAGGCAGATCGCTTCGGTTTCTGCCAACTGACGCAGCAAGCCAAGTACCTCATCCACGAATACTGCCTTGATTTCTAGGAACTCCGAATCCGACAAGAGCATGCCGGCGATGATTTCAAGGCTACTGCAAATGACGCCACATTTGTTGGCGGAACTGTCCTTGATGACGACAACACCGCGTTCAGACAAGTGCTTCCGCGCTTCATCGTCGATGAACAGGTTGGCTCCCTCGATAATGATATTTGCGGAAGCTCCTCCGTTTTCATCAAAATACGATTCCCAGTTTGATCGGTTGATTGTCGATGGCCGACCACCTGCCGGGATTAGCACGTCAGAGAAAGGTGTGAACTGCATGTCGTTGCGACGAGCGACGTCATCGGCAGATTCTAGACCACCGACATGCCCCTCGGATGAGAGTTGTTTTGTATCAAATTTTGTGATCGGTAGCTGTTGGTCAACCAAACGAAGCAGTTCCAGTTTGGAAAGCCCAGCAGGATCCGTGGCAGAACCAGTTCCGTCGGCAATTCCAATAATGCGAACGCGATCTCCGAATTCTCGATATAGAATTTTGATGGCATTGCTGGCGACGTCGCCATCGGGTCCGCCGGTAATCTTTACCGAGAAGCTATCCTCGGCAAGGTTGTAACCTGCGTTGAGCAAAGCACGCTTCAAGAAGACGATGACGCCTTCGCTGGTGACGCCGTATTCTTTGTGGTTGATCCCAGCGTGAGGTTTGGAGCTCATGATCGAATCTGGGTACGGATAGCCGCGCTGACGACTGCGATCAACGATCCACTCGATCAACTCGGGAGTTACGTTTTCGTCCGGGCCAAGGTACAAGAGTTCGCCCGCGTCGTCGCCAGATTGAATGACAAGATCCAGCAGGCCATCGACAAAATCACGCCCGGCTCGATTCACATCAACTCCGGGCTTCAACACGATCGTCGCTTTCGCTCCGCCTTCGGCAATGTCTTTGTTTTTCAATTGTTGGGCGGCGGCAAGTCGAAACGCTTCCTCGAAGCAACGAACCGACTCGATATGGTAGTGCTCGAGGTTTCTCGTCTTGATCAATCTCATTCCACCGCGGGCAACGTCCCGGAAGCGAACGTGGAAGCCATCAAAACCTTTTCCAAAAATATAGAAAACAGCGAACGGCTTTTCATCAATCTTGAAATCGTTAAACAAAGATTCCTCAAAACGCAGTGCCAACGATCGTCGCGATTTTTGGTTGAAATTGGAACAAGTCAGTGAATTTGCAATCGCGTTAAATGTTGAAAGTGCCATCCGATCGACGGAGCTGTTGAGATGTTCAAGAGAGATGGAATGGTCGTCGGCCGCGCGTTGCGTCTGGGCACCGGTTGCCGAGTTCGCTTTCAACAAACTGAGAAGCGGCGTTGTGCTCGCACGGTGCTCGATCATGACGTTTACGATTTGCTGAAACGTAATGTTGAAGCCTTGAAACTTCAGTAAATGACCGGTCAGTCGACAAACCGCAAGCGCGAGTTCGGTGTCGTCGAGATCTGGGAAGGCCGCGATCAATGCGGTATTTTCTATGACGTCTTGATCGAGCCGCAGGTAACGCGCCAATTGCTTGGACGCTGATTCGATCGTCAGCGACTGCTGCCATTTGCCCGCTACAACGAAACTGGCGATCGAAATTGGAATGCCTTCGTCCACAGGAATCTCTTGAAGAATCGCCTGCTCGACGTCTAGTGAATGCTGGGCCAGAAATTCGGCGGTTCGTTGAAAGACGTCTTTGGTTCGTGTCCCACCTGCCGAGATGGTGACACGAGTTTGCCCGGAATGTTCTGTGTCCGTCCAGTTGACGGCAACGTCGTTTGATTTCTCGACGTGTAGAAAGGCCAGAAAATGCTCCGTAATTTGTTCGGGTGACGTGAGAAGTTGGCTGGTCGGATGGTAGTGCGACATAAAGTCCTTGACTTGCGCCGCCGGCTTCCGGCTCAATTCAGAAACGCGGACGATGATTTCTTCCAATTCCTGATTTTGAATCGCACTGTTTTCGACATCATTGTGTTTGGATTCAAACTCAAATAGATCGATAATGAAATTGTGAGCCGTCGAGGTGAACACTCTCGCGCCAACGAGTTTCGGATGCGCTGGTAAACGTTTTAAGATGTTCGCCAGAAGTCCCGGAAAATTTTGGCGAGAGACGACGGCGATGTGTCGGCCGTCTTCGCTGCGCAGCCTGATCTCTTCGTCGAGATCGCAAAAACCCATCGCCAAAAGAGCTTTTAGATGTTTCAATTGCTCGTGCCGCGAGAGACTCTTGAAGTAATCCTCTGGAAGTTCTCGAACGATGTTGGCGATCACATCATCAAGCTCAAAATCGATATCCGCGCGAAGCTCTTCAACGATTTCGCGCGCACGTTTTTCCACGTCGTCGGTCATGTAACATCCAATAGCAAAGTGATAAGCCGCTTTCAGCGACCGGACTATTTTGCAACAAATTTAGATTCGTGGAAACCGACTAGCGAAAGTCGTGTGTAGAAGGTGCCATCACATGAAGAGCTGGCGAGATTCTCGAAGCGAAGGAGTTTGAGCGTATTGAGCACGCTAAGTCAGTGTCGGAAACCTTCGAAGGTTCAGGGAACTTTCGGCGACTGTTCGTTGGAAAGTTCGAACTATTTCAGACCCGTCAAGGACGATCGATTGTCTGTCTCGATTATTCGCGGATCAAGCAACTCTACTTCAGGCTCTTTTGATCGTTCGGAGCCGTTGCTTGTCTGGTTTCTAAAGTGGTTTCGGGCTCACCGGGATTCGCTTCCAAATCGCCAGCCGCGATGCCTTTGATTTTCTCGACGTCGTAAATGTTTTCAAAGCTCAACAGGTCGAGCGCTTTGTCTGGGCTGTCTTGAATCAATAGCCCAGCCACGCGCCATCCGTGCGATTGCTTTCTCATCATCCAAGTCACATCCGTTGCGACTTCGGCTCCTTCGACGGTTTCTAAAATCTCAAATTGAACGTGGGCAAGATTCTGTTTCGTCGTTGCGTATTGGGTGTCAACGAATTTGTATTTTGCCGTTGGTCCACCCATGGGCTCAAGTTGCAGGCCAGCTTTGGCGGTCGTCGTTAAGGCGGCTCTGGTCAGCAAGTTTTCTGCAAGCAAGCGATTGCCGGATTGGAGCAACTCCATGAACCGTTGGCAAACATCGGCGGGCAAAGCGTCCACCGGTGGTGGCTCATTGGCGGAAGCTGCAGGTGAAGCTCCGGTGTCAGTCTTTGTCGCAACGACAGAGGTGGTTTGCGGCTGCTGAATCGACGGAGTCGTCTCTGTTGCAGGTGAATTTTTGCCGGGATCCGATTGGGAAACTTCCGTCGTTCCACCACAACCTGCATAAAAGCCAACTGCTAAGCAGAGCAGGGCAACTGACAAAATTCGGGACAGACGTGGCATTAAAAAATCCTTCCGTGGATCGTGGTTCAGGCGAAGTTCGAAATTTTCACCAATCACTTCTCTTTGAGCTTCGTGCTCGTCTTGCGGATCGAGTTACTGGCCGTTTCAAACGATAAATAGCTTCGTTCGAACTCGGCTTTTGAATCAATTCGTAAGCATTACAATCCAACGTGTCTTGTTTTCTGGAAATCGTCAATACGAATCTTGAGGCTTTCTTCTCTCAAGAGATAAAATATCCGCAAAAAGCAAATTTCAAACGCATCGTCTATCTGGCGTATCTTGCCAATTCTGGATTTGCTATCGTCCCGGCCTCGATTCGAAAGCTTCAGGACGGTCTCGTGTCTCGGTTTATTCGTCTGACAATTTTGCTTGCAATTTTGACGCCTGGTGGCTGCAACGTCGTTGGGCGACCGGCAACTATTCCGTCGGAGAAGGAAGTCATTCGAGACCAATTGATCATTCATTCTGACTTTCAATTGCCTCGTAAGCACCGAATAGTCAACGAACTGGTCGCTAGACGGGGGGATATTTCTTCTCAGTTAAATGTTCCCACATCTGATGAGCCGATTCACGTTTATTTGTTTTCCGACGAAAAGACGTTTCGGAAATTCATGAAGCAGAAGTTCCCAGCGTTTCCCCACCGTCGAGCCTTCTTCGTTAAGAGCGACACGACGCTAATGGTTTACGCTTATTGGGGCAGCCGAGTCGCTGAAGATTTACGGCACGAAGTGACCCACGGCTACTTACATAGCGTCGTACCCAATGTCCCTCTGTGGATGGATGAAGGAATCGCAGAGTATTTTGAAGTGGCTCGCGGATCGGACGGTATCAATCACCCTCACGTTTCTTTGTTGGCTCAATCTTTTCGAGATGGAAGTTGGCGTCCGGATTTGATGCGGTTGGAAAATCTTCCGCCGACCAGCGAAATGAGCCAATTGGATTACGCAGAGTCGTGGCTATGGGTGCATTTCTTACTAAATTCCGACGCGCAAACCAACACTCTGATTTGTGAGGCGTTGGCGGAGACACGCAAATCTGGAAAAGCGACAACGATGTCTCAAAAGCTGTCGGCTTATTTGCCAGACTCGGACGTGCAACTGGTCAGTCATTTGAAATCACTGGCTGACGGTTTGTAGCTGCCGTTCGTATCGCAATTAGAAGGTCGCTTTAATCGACTTCCTTGGTGATCAAATATTTCTTGATCTTGCGATCGAGTGTTGATCGTTCGATACCAAGAATCGAAGCGGCTTTGCTTTTGTTCCATTCAGTCGATTGAAGCGTGGCTTCGATGTGCTTCCGTTCGACTTCTTCAAGTGACTCTGGAACGTACTCCTGAACAATCGAATTGAAATCAAACCGAGATTCACTGGCAGTGGATAGATTCGAAAGCAGTAGTTCATCCAGTTGAATGACTTCACCGCGTGCGAGTACAACCGCGCGTTCGATCACGTTCTTCAGTTCGCGAACATTGCCCGGCCAGCGGTAGCGTTGCAATTGCATGCGAGCCTGCTGCGAAAAGCCGGTGATCTTTCTTCCTGTTTCCGATTTGAATTTGTTTAAGAAGAAGTCAGACAGCTCAAGGACGTCTTCGGGGCGATAGCGCAGCGCTGGAACATCGATCTGCACAACGTGCAAACGGAAGTAAAGATCCTTTCGAAATGTTCCTTTGCGTACATCGTCTTCGAGATCTCGGTTTGTCGCGGCGATCACTCGCACATCGACTTTGATTGCTTTCGCTCCGCCGACTCGTTCAAACGGATGACCCTCGAGGACGCGAAGAAATTTTGCTTGGATGGATTGGCTCATTTCTCCAATTTCGTCCAGCATCAATGTGCCCTTGTCGGCGGTTTCGAATTTTCCAGCTTTGCGTTCGGTCGCTCCAGTAAATGCGCCTTTCTCGTGGCCGAACAATTCACTTTCCAGCAGCGATTCGGATAATGCCGCACAGTTTAAGCAGACAAAAGGGCCGGTTCGACGCGGGCTTGAATAGTGAACCGATCGGGCAACAAGTTCTTTTCCAACGCCACTTTCACCTCGCACGAGAACGGTCGCTTTGCTGGGCGCTGCTTTGGCGACCTGTTCATGAACCTTGAACATGGCTGGGCTGGAGCCAACAATTTCGCTTTCGACGCCCAATTGGTTGCGAAGCTGATCAATCTCGGAACGCGTTTTGGATAGGTCGTCGACAAGTTTTTGTTCGCGATAACGGGTGCGCAATGCCAGTGCGACGGTTTCGGCAACGGCGAGCGTAAATTCCAAACTGTCCGGCGTCAGCCCATCTTTTTTGCGTGTCGAGTAAAGATGAATCATGCCGATCGTTCGGTTGTTCATGCGAATCGGCGCGGCAATGACGCTGGTCGCGTAAATTTTTCCAGAGGCATCACGAATTCCTAGCGCACTATCGTCTTGAATATCACGAGCCAAAACGGCTTCACCGCTGTTAAGCACCGTTTCCGCCAAGAAAGTCGATACACGTTGGTACTCGGGCATGTTCTCACTACGCCATGCGAGAATGTCGAGTTTTTCTGGGTCGACGGTGGTGCGACGACCTTTAGGAACCATCAACACGGCACCAGCATCGACTTTTGTTTCTTCAATCAAACAATCGATGGACATTTTCGCAATCGCACGCGGTGTTGTTTCGTTAGCGATTTCGAAAGCCAGTCGGCACAAACGCGCCGCATCTCGACCGGTCTTGGAAGCAGGTTCTGCATCAGCATCCTTGTCGTCCGGTTCGTCGTCTTCCTGCAAGAATTTAGTGCGCTGACGACGATGCGTGATTTGGGTTGGCTCCGCAATCGGCATATCCAAAAGTGTCGGTTGTTCGTCTGATTCGTTGACTTCCAGTCCGGTGACCGTTTCTCCACCAATTTCGACTTTGGAGAATATTTTTCGGTTGTAGGCGGTCGACAAATCGGTCACGAATGCCATTTGTGTGCCGGCGATCCAAATTACATCACCGGGTCGGAGCTTTTGATCGCCTTCGACACGTTCACGTCCGATCGCAGTTCCATTGCGGCTACCAAGGTCTCGGACGGTCCATTTTCCATCGGAAAGAAAAATCTCGGCATGGGCGCGGCTGGCTTGGTCTTCCTTAATGACGATTTGATTGGTCGGTGACCGACCGATTGTGACGGTTCTGCCGGGCATTAGGCGAAAAACATCAGACCACTTTTTCCCGTCTCGAATGACGAGATAAGCAATTGAAGACGACGATTTAGATTTACTGCCTGAAGCCATTATTTGTGGTAGCCGGTGTTATTGTCCGTAAATGGGTGAAGCCGTCATTGGTGAGGCCAAATAGTTGGCATATCGGTGGTTTTTCTTGCTTTTTTCTATGTGTCTGGTTACTCTGAATCGGTAAGACCAAGTAAGCTTCCCCGCTTATATCTTACTGAGTTTCCAGAAATATTCACCAGTCTTGCCTTCTCCAAATCGGTGAAGGCGTGAAAATGGTAATTAGAAGAGTATAGGACACCGGGGCAGTCCTTTTTACATTCAGGAGTTCGAATATGTCGGCACGAATTAGTAAATTCGTTTTATCATTGTGTTGCTGTGCACTGATTGCGTTTTCGTCCAATCAACTGCATGCCCAAAATAATAATGGCGGTGGTAATAACGGCGGCGGCAACAACGGCGGTGGAGGCACGACCATCACTACCAACAACGGAAACCAGGGTGTTGTCGGCGGTGTCAGCATCGACGCCCGCGGAGTTTTGCTTGGTGAGAAAGAAGTCATCAGCGAACAACTTCGCCGCGAACTGCGCGAAGGATTGCAAGTAGCCAATCCAAATCTCAGTAAACAAGCCAAGCTGCGTATGATTTCATTGCGTGGTTTAGAAGCCGCCATCATGAAAGCTCGTGAAGAAGGCCGTCCGCTTTCGAACGATGTATCATTCATGGCTGGTTTGCAACGAATCGAATTCGTTGTCATGTCACCTGAAACAAACGACATCATCATCGGCGGACCTGCCGAAGGATGGAAAGTCAACAACGATGGCCAAGTCGTCGGTGAGACTTCGGGAACACCAGTCATTCGCCTTGAGGACTTTTTAGTTGCCATGCGATCAGTCGACAACGCTCGATCAGGTCAAGGCATTTCAGTTTCAATTGATCCAACAGAGCAAGGTGTCAAAGCTCTTCAGCAGCTTTACAAAAACTTCGCTCGTCAAAACGTATCGTTCGGCCCAAACCTCAGCCCAGAAGTTGAGAAGGCATTGGGCCCTCAGAAAATCAGCCTTTCTGGCGTTCCAGAAGACAGCCGATTTTCTCGCGTCTTGGTTGCTGCTGACTACAAGATGAAGCGACTTTCGATGGGCCTTGAGCAATCACCGATTGCTGGATTGCCAAGCTTCATGGAAATGGCAGCAGCGAAAAAGGTTCGCAGCATGAAAGCCGCTCCTCGATTCTGGATGGAATGCAACTACGAGCCGGTCGCGAAAAGTGAAGACGGAAACGTTTGGCAAATTCGTGGCAAAGGCGTTAAGACTTTGACTCAGGAAACTCACTTCGCCAAAGACGGTTCTCAACAGACAACAGACAAGCAAAACCGTTTCGCAGCCAAATGGGCTGAATTGATGACTGAAAAGTTCGAAGAACTGTCAGCGGCTGAACCAGCGTTTCGCGAACTTCGAAACATCATGGATCTGTCTGTTATCGCTGCGATTCTCAAGCAGGAGAATATGACCAGCAAAGTTGGCCTCGAAATGCCAGCGATTCTTGGAACAGCGAACATCGTCAATCCTCCAGCTTACAGCGTGCCTAAGTCGGTTCCAACGGAATGCAGCTTCGTTCGCTTGGACCGCTCTTGGTTGGTTTCAGCTTCCGGTGGCGTTCAGCTAAACTCGTGGGGCGTTGCATCGAATAGCGAGACCGTCACTGGTTTGGCAAGCATCAGTGCAGCAGCAAAGGCTACCAACGATCAGTGGTGGTGGAACGCTAAGTAGTTCAACGAAGAACTAAAAATCTGAATGTAAATGACAGCCGGGCCTATTGCTCGGCTGTTTTTTTATGCAAAATCATTCGAGTATGAGTACGCAAAACACTGAATCAAATTCTCCGCTGACAGTTTCCTCTCAGGCGGATACCGACGCAAACCCGAATATCGTTTCGGTCCGTGAGTTTTGGGAGCGATCGTTTGAGATACCAGTACTCGACGTCCGTTCGCCCTGCGAGTTTGCCGATGGCCATATTCCTGGTGCCATCAATCTGCCTCTGTTTAGCGACGAGCAGCGGGCTGAGGTCGGAACGATTTACAAAAATCAGGGGCGTGAGCCGGCGATTATCAAAGGGCTCGAGTTTGTCGGCCCTCGTTTGGCGGAAATGGTCTCCCAAGCTAAATCAATCGCCAAATCACGCGGGAGCGGTGACGAAATTCTTGTTCATTGTTGGCGTGGTGGCATGCGCAGTCAGTCCCTTGCCCGGATTCTCGAATTGACGGGCATGAATCCAGTTGTGCTCAACGGTGGCTATAAAGCGTTTCGGAAACTGGCTCGAAGTGCGCTCGGGCGACCGTTGAAAATGGTCGTCGTTAGTGGCTTTACCGGCGCTGGAAAAACGCTGGTTCTCAATCAACTCGAAGACGCCGGCGAACAAGTCCTTGATTTGGAACGACTTGCCAACCATCGCGGCTCCGCGTTCGGCGGGATCAGCCAGGGAGGTCAGCCAAGAACCGAGCATTTCGAAAATCAATTGTTTCGCGATATCGACCAACTTGATCTGAACCGTCCGGTTTGGATCGAAGACGAAGGCAATCGGATCGGCTCGGTCGTCGTCGACAATCAAGTTTGCGAACAAATTCGAAACGCACCAGCGGTGGTGATTGATCGCAGTGTTGAAAATCGAGTCGAGCATTTGATGGCCGATTATGGAGATCTTCCGCCGGAGGATCTAATTTTTGCGATTGGAAAAATTAAGAAACGGCTAGGCGGCCAGCAAACGCAACGCGCGATCAGGTCTGTTGAAAATGGTGATGTCCGAACGGCGATCGAGATTGTGCTGACGTACTACGACAAGACCTATCAATCAGCGATGACGAAGATGCCGCGCGAGGTTTCTGTCAACGTGCCGGCCGATGATTTGTCAGTCGAGGCTTTGATTGTGCAAATGCGGGAGATCGCTGACCGCGTGACTGAGGACTCCGCTGCAAAAGAGCCGGGTACAAAAGAGCCGGCTGCCGAACAGTCAAAATGATTGTGTGGCCTGTCGAACTGAGTTTCGTCGGTGAATTGAGTTTCGTCGGTGAATTGAGTTTCGTCGGTGAACTGAGTTGCGTCGGTGAACTGAGTTGCGCCGGTGAGCTGAATTGCGTCGGTGAACTGTAGTGTGTTGATACCAAGGTGACCAGCTCTTGTGGGTGCCATGCCCTCGCTTGCGTGGGCATGCTCTGCGAAGGAAAACATGGCCTCGTTCACTTCAAGTCTGTTGGGTCACTAGATTTTCTTGATCACTGTCGCGGTTCCATCCGTCATTGTTAGCACGGCGCCCTCTTTGGCATGCATCCGACGAACAAAACCGAGCCCAATTGTTCCGTTGCCATCGGGAGTTGGTGAGACCGAGGTCACTCGTCCGACTTGCTTTTCTCCAACCGATAGTTCACCGTCGATGGCAGCATTGTTGGGCTCGGAGAACTTCAATCCAACCAGCCAATGATTTACATGACCAATTGCGTCGATTCTCGCAACCGTTTCTTGGCCGAGGTAGCAGCCTTTGTTGAATGAGATTGCTTTTTCGTCGCGCTGAAGTTCTTGTGGTAAGTTTCGGTCGTCGATGTCATTGCCGAACCATGGTGTCTGATTTTCAATGCGGACGATCAACAAGGCTTCCTCGCTGCATTCAGCAATGTTGGAATCGACTAACTTCTGAGTGAGAGCATCTTGATTTGATGTTTCGATTACGAGAAGCGTTCCAAATCCGGCAACTTCAACCTGTGCCGCGATCACCTCGGTTCCGTCGATAGACAAAAGTTGGACTTGGTTCAAAGCAAACGGATTAGTTAGGAAGTCATCCAAACCTGTGGTGGAATCGCTTCCACAAATAAACGTCTGCGAATGCGTTTCTGACGCGTCTTCAAGCTGAACGTCGTCTCGGATGATGTACTTGTCCAGGTGTTCAATGATTGTCGCTGCTTGTTTTCCAGCACCTGATAGTAAGAGCGTATCATTTAACGCCAGCAGGATTACGTGCCCGAGAATTTTACCCTTGTCGTTTAATACGAAGGCCTCGGTTGCTTGCCCCGGCTCCATGGCTTTGACATCGGCCGTGCAAAAGCTGTGCAGAAATGTTTGGCGGTCAACGCCGTTCATACGAATCAGCGTTCGATTCGGAAGCGAAACGAAGCCGGCTTGGGTCAAAGCTGTGTATTGGTCGTGTAGGTTTGTCATTTTAGATTTCAGTACTGTGGAGGCGACCTTATTTTATCAGAGAATGTTAGACGCTCTTTTCCACGTCACTGATTTGCAATTTGTGGGCATCTCGGAGAAGGAGGCAATTGTCGTGCGATTCGACAATGCGATTGATTTCGGCGGCCGATTCAATGAACCCGATTCCTAGTTCCTCGACGTCATTGCTTGCCAGTTCTGAACGCAAGAAGATCGGGCGTTCTTTAATGATTGCGGACAGATGTTGCAACTCTTTCGAGAGTTTTGTGTTTACCGATTCTTCGAATTGAGCTTGGCAAGCCTTGCGAATTCGCCGGTGGGGTCGCTGCGAAATGTCCGACCAAACGACAATCGGGCCGTCCGCTTTCGAAACTCGGCTGGCCGCGATCACGGCGAGGGCGAAGTCTTCCCAAGTCTGGTCTTCCGGGTGTGTTTCGATTGTGGCGACCGTCGCGTCGACTTCATCCAGCCATGTGAACTCCCAAAGCCGATTTGTTTCGGTTCGAGCCGCTCCGACGGCATCGGCTCGTGCACCAGAAATGATTTGGTGGATCTGGTCGCCGGGCCCAACGACAACCTGGATTGAAAAGAAAGCTCCGAGCGTGTCGTTGGCCAGCAAAATTTCTTCTTGGCGTGCGAGAAACGAGCCTTCGCTGACGGAAAATCTCGACTGCACATCAGATGATGCGAACTCGGGGTAGATGCAGTCATGCTGCTGGCTTGCGTCACCGGCAGATGGGCAGCCTACAGGCAGAATGACATCCGCGTCGACCAAAGTTCGATTGACGTGCATTGGGTCGCCGGGAGCATTGGCAACGAGATAGGAGAGTGACTTGCTAATCTCGCCATTGTGGATGTGGAATTTGATCGACTCCCCATCAATTTCCAACTGCTGCGGAGCGGCGGGTTCTGCGAGCTCAGGATCAGTGGCCACTTTGATTTGTTCCGCAGAAAGTCCAAGCTGGGCAGCGGTGCGAACGTTGACAACAACCGAAATGTCGCCGGATGTAATTTGTGCCGCGTAGAGGTTTCCAAGCAACGAGGATAAAAGTTGCATCGGTTGCGGCAGTCCATTTTGCAGGGCAATGGCGACCTGATCGCCCGGAAACACGGATTCTTTAAGGGGCGGATAGAATAGCGGTGCATCGAGCGCCTCCCGCATGCTCGACACTAAATCGAATTCTGCGTCCGTTTGTCGGTCGAGTTGCGGTTTCGAGAACTTCGAGTCGGAGAGATTTTCGAAGAGTGTCGATTGAATGTCGCTTGATGAGTTAGTATTGTTCGGCACGGGATCAGATTCTTTATGGAACGTTTGGCTGACGGCGGTCTATCGCATGATAACGCGTTGGGTTGGGTGGTCAACGGGAAGGCAGCTTCAGGCCAGCTTCGCTCTGATTGGCAAGAGTTTCTGAGTGATTTGATAATGAGTTACAACCAGTCGGTCAGGATATTCGAGGAAGAGCAATGAGTGATGAGTCAGACGAGATCGTTAAAGAAGTAAAAAGCCAAGAGCTGTCGACGAGCGCTAACAGTGACGTTGAATTGGGGCTCAATACGACTCGTGGTTTGTTCGTTTTGATTGCTGCCGCCGCATTGTTGGTTTTTCCGTTTGCGATTCGGCCAGATGATGCTCTATATGTTCTGTTCTCGATCGTCGCTCCCTTGTTGATCGTAATCTCATCCGTCTGGTTTAGAACAAGTTTTGTTAATGGATTGTTCTGGCTTGCAATCTGCGGGGTTATCATTGGGTTTCTCGTTCCGCCTCGCCGGCACGTGCCTGAAGCAGCACGACGAACAGTATGCCTAAACAATATTCGGCAACTGGTCCTCGCAGCCCACAACTACGAGTCGCGCAATTTGGCTTTTCCACCCCCTTTCACAGTCGATGAAGAGGGGGCACCTCTGCATAGTTGGCGTGTTCAACTTTTGCCTTACCTTGATGAAGGCGAGTTGTATGAGGACTTGGATCTGAGCAAGCCTTGGGATCACCCCGACAACATCAAGCATGCCCACCGGATGCCAGAATTGTTTCGTTGCCCTTCGGATCGGAGAAAGCGAAACAGTCCCGGCGATGAAGTGATGACATCTTATGTAGCTGTCATTAGTGACGGGACTGTTTGGAGCCCAACGGCGGGTGGCTGCACGTTTCATAAGATAACCGACGGATCTTCCAATACGATCATGGTTGTCGAATCCGATGCGCATCGCGTTCATTGGATGTCGCCCAGCGACATGATATTTGATGAGATCTTTTCTGGTCGCAGGGACGACGAAACGAATCTGTTTACCAGTCACCATCCGGGTGGCTTTCAAGTTGGTATGGCTGATGGCTCGGCAAGGTATGTCAGCGGCGAAGTACCGGTCAAGGAACTCAAGGCGGCTTTGCTGATCAATGATGGAAAGAGCGGAAGATTGGACTGATGTTGTTCAGAAAGAGCGTTGAAGAGAGTTGGCTTGCTAATAACGATGTGGCAAGAGATGATGTATTGCGAGATTAGCCCGCTTTTCATTTTGCTTTCCAGTTTGGAAACGAATCTTAACGTGACATCCGACTTGAGTTCAAAATCGAAACGACGCTGGATACTTTGGGCCTTGCTCTTCTGTTGTGCTGTATTGATTTGGTTTGTGCGGCCTTTTCTCAGTGGGGCTCATCGACAAACGACGTGCCAAGACAACCTGAGTTTGATCGCCGAAGGGCTTCATAAGTACCACGACGAACACGGCTCGTTTCCACCTCCCTTCACTATGAATGAAGTCGGGGAACCTCTGCACAGTTGGCGTGTGCTGATTTTGCCGTTTATTGGATACCAAGATCTCTACGATGATCTCGATTTGAATCTGCAGTGGAACCATCCCGATAACATCAAGCACGAGACACGTCTGCCGCACGTTTATCGGTGTCCAAGTTTTGTACCGACTAAAAAGCTTCGCAAGTTCATGACCTCGTATGTTGCCATCGTCGGTGTCAACACCGTGTGGCAATCGTCTGATTATGGAATCAAGATGAGCGATGTTGTCCGGCCTCACGATCGAACTGCCTTGTTGATCGAATCAGATGAATTTGGTGTCCACTGGATGGCCCCTTTTGATCTGTCGGAAAAAAGACTGTTCGAATTGGGTGCCGATGAGGCGGCGAGTCCATTTTTCGGCGCACACAATGGCGAATCACATATTCTGATGGTGGACGGCTCTTTGAGAGCGACGAGCGATGATTTGGATCTTGCCGAATTTCGAAAAATGCTTTCGATTTCGAGTGAACCCAATAAGTAAAAGTCGTTACCGAGATAGTGAGACCGTCAGTCGAACGGCGACTTCTCGCAGATATCGCTGTTTACCTGATTTGCCAGTTTCGGTTTAATTGACTCCTGGTTGGGTGAATCCGGATTGCAGTACGTCTCCTTCAGTCTCGACGTTCGTTCAACAGGCTTAATTCGTAATTTACTTGGATGCTAACAGCAGGATGCTGACAAAGTGAAATTGAATTCACGAAAACGATCGTACCGAATGTTGAATCGGAAGAACGAACGACTTACCGATCTCCTCTCAAAGTGCTCGGGCTTTTCAAAGTGCTTTAGCTTTGTATCGCTGGTCGTATTGGGAGCATGCCTGCTTCAAGTCGGATGTGGCGAGCCGGCTTCGGTTTCCGATCAGAGCCAGACCGGCGACGATTATTCCAGCCAAAATCAATCGGGGCAAAGTCAATGGAGGCAGCCCGCTGGTGGTTCGCTGACGAACAATTCAATGTCGGCTGGTGGTCTGGAGCAACGTCTCTCCGATCATTCGGCCAATCGTTTTGGTAACACTGACGCCATGACGATTTTGTCACAAACCGTTGCGCGATACGCTGCCGCCAACAGCTACCAAGACAAGGCGATTTTGTATTTGAATTATCGATTAGAGGGTCGGCCGATCCAGGAGCCGCATCCCTATTCAACGGCGTGGGATCGTCAGCAACGTTTGTCCAGCCGAATTTTTAACGGCCAGTTGCAGTGTGATGGGCGATTGCTCAGTTGTTACGTGTTCGACATTGAAACAGCGAATTTGGACAATCAACAAATGTATCTACCGGCTGCTGGTCGCATGCCGGTGTCGCAAGCCTATCAGGATTCGATCGTGCGGCATTTTCTAGGCGGCTACTCCGAGTTACCTCTCGACGAAGACGAAAAAGATCAGAGACCGCAACTGATTCCTGCGCCGATGTCGCTGCTGACCAAGCAACTGGACTGTGGCTGGATTCAACAGCCTGTTCAAGCTGAGCGGCAAAACGACGAGACAGTCGATGACCGGCGTTGCTATGTCGTAAGGAGCCTCTTCAACGATTCAACTTCCGACATTTGGATTGATCAAACGACCGGCGCGATTGTTCAAATGTCTTTGCCTTTGAAACTCTTGACACGCGAAGTGATCACAACCGGTGAAATTGAAAACGTCGAGCTGATGGTTAAGTATCACAACGCGACCTTTGATCAACCGTTGGACGCTTCCGTTTTTGCGATTAAGCAACATGTGGGCGCAACGCCGGTTCGCCGATTCGTACAGATCCCGGAAGCTTTTCCTTCGGAATTGATCGGTCAAACGGCACCCAAATTTCGTTTGTTCAATCAAGGTGGAAAGCCCGTCAACCGAAGCTCATTTGATGGAAAGACGACGGCGTTGTTATGGCTGGGCGGTGAGTCGTCCTTTGCGGCAGTCCCGACATTGTCGAAAATAGCCGGTACATTTCCGAAAGACCAGTTTCATTTTGCGGCCGTCTATTCAGGCATGGAGCTTGCCGAACCCGGTTCCGGATTGCTTCAATTGACTCCGATGCTCGAGCAAATTCGAAAATCCAATTCGTTGCCGATGTACTACGATCAGAATCTAGACGCCAGCGCGAAGCTTAAGATCAAGGCTATTCCGACGGTGGTAATATTGGATGGAAATTCAAAAGTCCAATTCGCCAGAGCGCTGTCTGACGACGACTGGCAGATGGAAGTCAAGGCGGCGCTTGCCCGAGTTCAGAGCGGTGAGGATGTGGCGGCGGAAATGACGATCGAGTATGAGCGCTTTATGGAGTCGTATCATCAGCAGTTGGTTAGCGTCAGTGCGATTGATTTAATTGACACAGCCTCGGTCGACGAGCGTCCGGTAGGGGGCGGCGGAAAGCTAGTCAGCAGCGGTTTTCGAAACACGGGGTTGCAGTCCAAACTGGAATGGTCGAACCTGGAATTTCGACAGGCAGGAAATGTCACGGTTGATGACCAATCGGGTGCTGTTTTTGTTTTCGATGGTTGGCGAACAGTGGTCGAGTTGAATCAGCGAGGTGAAACAGTCAGACGTCACGAGTTGGAGTTACCGGACAAGGTTGCCGTCAGTCGATTACGAATCGCGAATGTAGAAAGGACTGCAGGACATGGGGCTGGAAGCGGCGCGGTCTACGCTGCGTTTAGCGTACTAGGTGAGCAGGTTTATTTGTTCGATCAACAATGGCAGCCCGCAGGCCAGTTGCTTGCGGCTGATTTCAAACACGATGGCATCAAAGACGCGCAGTTTTTCGATCACGATGGTGACGGAGTTGAAGAAGTCGTCGTGGCGTTTGTTGGAGATGGAGGGGCGTCGGTGTTCGAAGTGGGCCATCGACAACGAACATCGATCACCAAAATTAGCGCCAGTTCCATTGCCAGTGTCGGGAGCAATTTGCTCTATTGCAATCAAACCGAACTAGGTTTACTGAACGACAAGAATCAAGCCATTCGTGTGCCCGAAGAGTTGGTTTTCCACAAACTGGTTTCGCAAGAGGCGGGGAAAAGTGCAAGTATTTGTGCGCTGGTGTCAGACGTTGGGCAAAACTGGTTGCTGGTTGGTGTCGATTCACAGTGGCAAGTCGCGTGGCGGCAACCGGTGGGTTCGCAGATGTTTGAGACGGGAACCGAGTCGCTGGCAGCGGCGGTATTTGATAGCGGAATCGTTTTCGCAGTCGCGGATGTGGGCGGCAAGGTAAGCTTGTTCTCAGGTGACGGGATGTTCCTGGGTAAGGTCGACGCAAGAGCCAGTTTGAGTGGCGTTGCTTTGGCAAACGATGGAGGTCAACTGAGATTGTTGGTGGCGACAGGCAATGGCTTGCAGAGCTTTCGCCTGAACAAGGCGTCAAATATTTTGCCAGTATCCAACCAGCGATAAAGCTGCAGCGGGCGTCGAGCCGTTTGAAAAGCCGTTGATCGATCAGTCGATCAGCGATCCTAGCAGTAAGCAAAGCATATTTGACCTGCGGAGCGGTCAATGACAGAGAAGGCACGTGACCGCCGGAGCGGTCAATGATTGGGCTCCGCGGCGGTCGATCGAATTCATGCTCGTATTCTATAGGTTCTCGAGAATGAAGTCAGTCATCAATTTTCTCAAGTGCTTTGCCTGTCGTTTCTCGCGAACCGAGTGTCGGCTGCTTGGGTAAAACATCATGTCAAACTGTTTGCCGGCTTGCTGAAGCTCTTTGGTAAACTGAATCGTATTGTTTAAATGAACATTGTCGTCGATGGTTCCATGTATGATCAGCAGCTCGCCATGCAGATCAGCGGCTTTGCCTAGAACTGAAGAACTCTCGTATCCTTCCTCGTTGTCTTGCGGCAGTCCCATGTAACGCTCGGTGTAGATGGCGTCGTAGTTTCGCCAGTCGGTTACCGGAGCCCCTGAGATTCCCATTTTGAAACTTTTGGAATGCGTCATCGAGTACAGCGTCATGTAGCCGCCGTAACTCCAGCCTGAGATTCCGATGCGATCGCCGTCGACCCACGATTGATCCTTGAGCCAACTGACTCCAGCTTCAATGTCCTGCAATTCATTGGCGGCCATGTTCCGGTGAATTGGCCAAGCATTTTTGACATTGCGATAGCTGGCCGAGCGGTTGTCGCACATCCATACAACGTATCCTTCTTGGGCCAGCATTTGGTACCAAAGATAGGTGCTGTCGCCAAAGCGGTCACGAACGCGCGGAGCTTGAGGGCCGGCATAAATGTGAACGAGCACCGGATACTTTTTGTTGGCATCAAAGTTCGGTGGCCGAATGAGCATCGCATCCAGCGGCACACCGTCGGCGGCTTGGATCTCCATGAACTCGGGTTTGCTCAAATTCAAGTAATTGAAGCGATCGTCTGAATTTACATTCAGACGTCGAATCATCTCGCCGTCATTTCGGCACAACGACGTTTCGGCTGGTGTTTCGACCGAACTGTAGCTGTCAAGGAACATCGAAAAATCGTCACTGAACTGGACTCCATGGGAGCCAGCACCCTTGGTGATTTTGGTTGATTTGCCCGAGGCAAGATCCAGGCGAAAGCAATGCATTTCGATCGCGTTCTCTTTGGTCGCATTGTAGTAGCCGAACTTTTTGTCGGCGTCGATTCCGAGCAAGCTGCGCACTTCCCAATCACCACTGGTAAGTTGTCCAATCAGCTCACCAGACAGAGAATACTTGTAGATGTGATTGTGTCCGCTGCGTGGGCTGATCCAAAGAAATTCACTGTCGGACACGAAAGGTGGATCGCCTGGCGACTCAATCCAAGCCGGAGTTTCGTCGCGAAACAAAACGCGCGGATTGTTGCCTTCTCGATCGGTCGCGACCAGATCCAACCAAGTCTGCTCCCGGTTTTGAACTTGGACTAACAGGACTTCGCCATCGCTTGACCAAGTGACACGAGAGATCAAAAACTCGATGTCACTATATTTGCCGAGGTCGACCCAAGTTACATCATCTGTCGTTCCGGATTTAACCACACCTAATTTGACTGTTGGAAGTGGATCACCAGCCTTCGGGTAGTTGGTGAATTCTGACTTTCCCCGAATCGGCATATGATCCATTACCGTGAACGGAAGGACGGGTGATTCATCGAGCGAAAGAAACGCGACGTGTTCTCCATCTGGATTCCACCAAAAGGATTTGAAATTGCCTCGGCCGTAAAGCTCTTCTTGATAAACCCAATCTAGTTTGCCGACTAAGTTGTCTGCGTTCTCAGCCGCGATCACGGAGAGCTTTTTTGAATCCAAATCGAGAATGTTGAGTCCCGCTGACGTGACGAAAGCCACCTTGGATTCGTCTTCGTTGTAATCGAACAGTTCAGCCGGTTCCGTTTTTGAACCTAGTTCGACCAGTGAATTTTCTGTGTTGGCGTCGTCGCCAAGGTAGTAGACAAATGCCCGATCGTCATCGTTAAAGATGGCGTACTTGTTGTTGGTCGCGACTTTCGGAGTGCCGTCGGCCATCGATTTCGCCGAGTCGTTGTCTAAGCCGGCTGATTCAAGTGCCGCAATCAAATTGCTTTTTTCGTAGGGTCGTGCCGGGCGATCAACGAACGCGGCTGTTGCAGCGTCAATTAAAAACTCGCGCGAACCAATTTTGGTCAGCAGCCAGTTTGTCTTTCCGAACCATTTCGGTGATCTCGACCGGTTGGCAAAAATTGATGTAGGGCCATCAATCATGTCTAGATCCAGTTGCCCGATCTTCTCAATTTCATCAACGGCTTTCACGGGTAGCTGACTTGGCTGTGGCAATCGGAAGACAGGGAACTCTTCGCCTACCTCGATTACGTCATCAAAGAAGTTCCAAAACACGAATCCATCATCAGATCCCGACTCCAGCATGTAGCTGACGAACCTGCCAAGCGGTTGTGCAGTTGAGATGACGTACGTTCCTGCCGGCACGTTACGCGAACCAAGCTCACGCTTAGATTCCGTTTGAACCATTTTGTGTTTTTGAAACGCTCTTTCCGAGCGATTCAATTCACTGATGACGTCGAATTCAACGTTCGCAGTTACACCTTGCGTTAGTTCGCTAATTTCGACGCCGTGCATTTTCAAGCGATCAACAATTCGTGAAAATTTACGCGGGACAAAATAGGCATACGGCATTGTTGTGGTTTTGGTGGCTTGGTAATCGCCAACGAAGTCACATTCGTAATCATGCGGCTGGCCATCCAATTTCCCTTTCAAAATGACTTTCTCGGGGAAGGCTGTGATTTTTGCGCCAAGCGAAACGGTGACGCGCTGTGGTTGAGTGTTTGCCGCATCAATGAGTTCTTTGTCGACTGCGTCGAGAAGACTGTGGATCGCATCATGGTTTTCGGTTGAAAAATCAAGCATCGTTGAGACGAAGTCTTTGGTCGCAAAAATTCGGTCTTTGTAAGAGATGTAGGAATAGGCTTCCGAAAGAACCGCCAGTCGTCCACGTAAGCCAACGTACTCGGTGCTGTAACGTGGCTCGTGCCCGTAAGTTGTCCACTGGGTATGCTCTTGATTGAAGTTTCCGTAAAAGAAAGTCAACGTTCCATCGTCGGCCAATCGTTTGGTCACTTCCGGCATCATTTTCTCTCGCAGGAACTCGCGGATCGGTGCAGCCGTTGTTGGGTTGTGCGGGACGTCGTAAGTGAGAGAGTATTGGTGTTGCGATCCATTGGTCGTGTGGCAGTCAACGAATAAATGCGGATTGGCTCGGTCGATCAACGACACCAAAGCCCGAGCTTCGGGGGATTCGATCTTGCAAAAGTCTCGATTGAGATCGAGTTGCTGAGCATTCTCGCGTCGTCCCATTCCGTTTTCTGGACCGATCTGGCCGGGCCGGTTTAGCTTCCCGGTACGATCGTTTCCGTCAGCGTTGTAGTTCGGCGCGAAAAGGATGACGTTTTGCTTGAGCCATGGATGATCTGGGTTGTGGGTCAACTCGCGAAGCATCATCAATAGAGCTTCTTTGCCGGCACATTCTCCGCTGTGGATATTTCCCAGCAACAGAATGACGTTTCGTTCATCCTGAGTTCCAATTTCATAGGGGCTGGTTGAGACGATGGCGCCGACCATGTCTCGCCCCTCAACGGTCTGCCCCCAGACAAATTTTGTCACATGCTCCGCCTGCTTCGCACACTCGTCCACGAAATCTACGACTTGCGAGGAAAGGCTAGTCGATTTGTATTCGCTCGATTCGGCAACGGTTTGCGGTAGCTGGTTCGCTGGCGTTTCGTCCTGAGCGGAAGCGGTTGCGGTAGGATTCATAATTGATACAAAGCAAGCGATTAAAAGGGCGAAGATTTCAACTCGAACGGATCGTCCGCAGCGACTTGAATGTCGAAATTGCCATGAGCCATTTGAAGATGTAGTTAATTTCATGATTGCCGCAGCTTGATGCATGGATGGATCGATTTGTCGTTATCATTGGAAAACACCTTAGCTAAAATCGCAAGCAACCCTTTGAAAATTCCAAGAGAACTGCGCATTCGTGATTGCCCGAGTGGCGCAAACCACTCGGTGCGTCAATAACTGGACGGTCCGCACGGGCCGCTACGAGAGAAGCAGACTTGCAGTTCCCCTGCCAACAATTCATTAGTGTGAGAAGAAATGAACGGAAGAATTTGGATCCTATGCGGATGTTTGTCAGCAGCCTTAGCGGTTGGCATGGGCGCGTTTGGCGCTCACGGATTAGAGAATTGGCTTGCCGAAAACTTCCCGGAGGACGCGGCGAAGCGGATTGCTAATTGGAAGACAGCGGCTGACTATCAGATTTATCATTCGCTCGGACTAATCGCGATTGGATTGGTGGCTAACTTCACGAAACCGTCTAAGTTGCTCGGATTGGCCGGACTGCTGCTGATGCTGGGCGTCGCCTTGTTCTCCGGAATGCTCTATGGCTGGGTCGTGATGGACAGCCGAACCTTGGTGATGATCGTTCCGCTTGGCGGGTTAAGCTTCATTGTTGGCTGGGTGCTGTTTGGTGTCGCAGCGTTGAAAGGGCAACCGGCGAACGGTCAGCAAACTTCAAACGAATAGTTAAACGATTGGTCAAGCATTTAGTCAGCCGATTTGGTTTCGGCGTTGGACACTGTGTCTGCTGCAGTGATTTCGTGGAAACGATTCAACTCAAATTTAGGTTTTTTAGTCAAGGCGATCAATGCAAACCGGATACTGCGGCAATGTTCATCCAGGTCGAACGATAGACGAAGTCAAACAGAACCTCACGACGTTCAGCCTTGAAGTCAAACACCAAATTAGTCCCAACGATCCGATGGGAATCGGGCTTTGGCTCAGCTCGACAGCGGCTCAAGAACTCAATAGTGATTTAAGTCAGGAACGGCTACGCGATTGGTTGATCGAAGTTGGGTTGGTTCCATTTACGTTCAACGGATTTCCATTTGGTGACTTCCATCAAGAGGTCGTCAAACACGATGTCTATTTGCCGACGTGGGCGGAGCAAGCTCGGTTGGATTACACGGTAGGTTTGGCTGAAATTCAGGATCGTTTGTTAGTGCCCGGTAAGGAGGCTACGATCTCGACGCTTCCGCTGGGTTGGCCAGTTACCGACGACCTCGCAGACGACCAAGATTTTATGGAAGCGTGCGCACGGAATCTGCGCGCATGCGCTCGACGGCTGGATCGAATTCGTTCGGAGTCAGGACGGCAAGTTACGGTTTGCATTGAGCCAGAGCCCGGTTGTTTGCTTGACACGTGTGACGACATCACGCGGTTCTTTGAAGATCATTTGCTGACCGGAAGTACGACAGAAGACGAGATAATTCTCAATCACATTGGGGTTTGCCATGATATTTGCCATTCGGCCGTCATGTTCGAAGACCAAACCGTCGCGATCGCAGCCTACCGTGAAGCTGGAATACGTGTGGGCAAAGTTCAGGTTTCATCAGCGATCAAAGTGAATTTCGACGGCAAATCTCCCAGTGAGAAAGCGGAGATGCTTTCGCAATTGTCTTCATTTGCGGAGCCACGTTATTTGCATCAGACATCGGTTCGGATTGAGGGCCAGGTGGTGTTTTACGAAGATTTAGCGATTGCACTTGCCGCAGCTGAAGGGGCTCCCGAAGGCGAATGGCGAGTCCATTTTCACGTGCCAATTTTTGCTGAGCGGCTTGGCTTGATTGACACAACTCAGGATGATATTTCGAAGTGTATGAATGCGATTCGCGTGACGAAAAATCCAGAGCCACGTTCTGCGACCAATCATTTTGAGATTGAGACTTACGCCTGGAACGTGCTTCCGAAATCCCTGCGAGAAGATTCGCTCGCTGACGGTATTGCCAAATAGCTTGCTTGGTTTCAAGAACTATTTGTTTAGGCTTCCGATCCGCCAAAAGAGTGAGCAGCAGAAAACAGACTTACGCAGAGCCGCGGAGACGCAGAGTTGTGGGTGGATTAATTTCGGCGGTCTTTTTTCGGCGGTTTATTTGTGCCGTTCATTTAGTCCGTTCCCAAGTGAATAGCGGTCGTGATTCTAGAGCTGGGTAGCTCAAATAAGTCGCAACGAAATGCCAACGAATGCTGAGGAAATGCCAACGAAATGCCGAGGAAATGCCAACGAAATGCAGCTTGTTGGCTCGACAAGAACTGTTGGAGTTAAACTTCGTTTCCATCGGATATCCGAAGCGTGCACATCGCTTAGCTCAAGTGAGAATTCGCGACCTTCGACTGCAGCTGTGTCGGGTTATTCCAAATCTATCAATCGCGCGTTGACCTTGACGATCAAACAAACGTTTTCTTCAAAATAGACTTTTCTTTATTGGCGAACCTTGCCGATACCTTTTCCTATCAGAGAGGCGGATCAATCCTTGGATGAATTTCCCACGAGGTTATCGCTCCATCTCGAAGAGTTGCCGAGGATGGCAAGGGTGATTCAAACCAACGGTGTCAATGTTGGAGTCAACTTGGTTGGCTGCGTAGAACGACACTCTCAAAAGTGAATCGCTAATCGGACGACAACGGAAGGTCAAACGTACCTAGTTCCTCAACCTGAACCTGCATGCCATCAGGTGTCGTCATTATGAAAAGAACCGCTCCCCAATTCCTGCTACTCACACAAGCCCAGTCAAACCCAGACCACTTTAGTCGTGGAGGTGTCTGGCGTTTTGTTCTTGAGCAACTTGGTTCATCGAATCGAATCGAAGTTGCCGAAGACGAAATGGGCGTTTGGGGGGAGCGGTTGCAACTACTCGCCGTTGTCAGAGGCTTGGAAGCCTTGGAACAACCGTCGAAGGTGACTTTAATCTCGCCCAGCCGCGTTGTTGGCCATGGTATTCGCATCGGACTGGCCGAATGGAGAGTCAACGGTTGGCAATGGGAACGCTTTGGAAAGTTGGCTCCTGTCAAACACCAAGATCTATGGAAGCGTATCGATCAAGCCTTGCAATATCACCAAGTTGATTGCCGGGTCTGGGACTTCGACGAGCCACATGTTGAACGGGCTCCAAGGCCAGTTGGAAGGAATCGAATTTCGCTTGGCGAAATCGAAAGCGCACGCAAAGCCTCCTTCGCCGAATCGACCGTCACTTCATTGTCTCAACAGCAGCCGACTCATTGCCAGAGTATTTCGAATTCTGTCAGTCACACCCACGCTGGCTCGGTTCCAATGAATGATGCTCAGGGTTTTATTTCGCAACAGGCGGAATCAATTCAGCAGGTGAAGCGAGATTTTGTTGATCCGGCGATTGATCGAATCACCCAGGCGACCTCAGCATTGGCGGATCGAGTGAAACCGGTTGGATCTGGACGAGCTTACGGATACGTACCCAACTAAATCGTTAATCGTACAGGTTTGGGTGATCAACGATCGCCCACAAATCATTAAGCCGGAAACAATCGATCGGCCATATTCAGGACGAGACAAGGAAAAGTAAACACACGGAAGAACACATGGAAGTTTAGAAGAGGCCGCCTCTCTGCCGATCGAATGTGAGTCCAACCTTTAGCTTACTGGCTTTGGGAAATCGAGTGCTCGTTTCGATGTCTCCTGCGGGCATTTGCAATCGTTTTAGCCAGTTAGCAACGGCGACGGTTGGGTTCGGCTAAGCCGCAGTCGCGGAGCGTTCGCTTCAAAAGCAAATCTCGTCGCGACTCTTTGGGCTCTCTTTCATGCTGTTCTGATTTGACCAATAAATAGAATCAGAAAGCGTCTCCGAACAATTGAGCGTCAATTGGTTCCAACTCGCCACTTTTTCGCAAATGCCAAGCTGTAATTTCAACCTTCGAAAATTCCGAACATTCGTCCTAACGCAGTGGACGCAACCACTGTTTCGTTTTAACCTAAAGAACCTTCAATGAACGCCGTCATCACGCCACTTCCAAGTTTGAATTTAGAGTCCGTCGAACTTTTATTGGTCGGACAATTTGACCAGCCTCAAGAAATTTTGGGGCCTCATCAATTTGGTGGTGAAGAAACCAAGGTTGTTGTCCGAACGTTTCTTCCAGCCGCTGAACAAGCCTGGATTGTGAACGCCGATGAATCAGCCTCCGAAGCGATGGAAATGATTCACCCGGACGGATTGTTCGAGGTCACTTGTGGCGAGGCAGAGTTTCAGGCATCCATTGGGCAACACAAGTTCAAATACGTTCAAGGCGAACTCACGATGACAGTACACGATCCATACGCGTTTGAGCCATTTTTCTCAGAGCTTGATCTTCATCTTTTCAATGAAGGCAACCATGACAAGATCTACGAGCGACTCGGCGCGCACGTACGACAAGTCAACGGCGTGACGGGCGTCAATTTTGCAGTCTGGGCTCCCAACGCAAAAGCGATCAGCTTGGTTGGTGATTTCAACGATTGGGAAGGCAACAAGAACCCAATGCGGAAACTGGTTCCCAGCGGAATTTGGGAAATCTTTATTCCTGAGATGGAAGTCGGGGCGATCTATAAATTTCGCGTTACCGATTGCCACGGTCAGCAGATCGAGAAAGCCGATCCTTATGGATTCTACAGCGAACTTCCTCCGCGTACTGCGTCGGTGGTTGCTGATCTTGATTCATACCAATGGCAAGACGGCGATTGGATGGAAAAAAGAGCCGCCACGAATCAGCTTGAGCAGCCGATGTCGGTTTATGAGTTGCATCTCGGAAGTTGGCGTCATGAAGAGGGCAAAGAAAATGGCTGGATGAACTACCGTGACATCGCGCACCAATTGGTTGAGTATTGCCAAGAAACAGGATTCACCCATGTTGAACTGATGCCGGTTTCCGAACACCCGTTCACCGGTAGTTGGGGCTACCAAACGGTTGGCTACTTTGCGACCACCAGTCGTTACGGCACGCCGGAAGATTTTATGTACTTTGTCGATTACTGTCACCAGCATGGAATTGGTGTGGTGATCGATTGGGTTCCCGCACACTTTCCCAAAGACGCTCACGGTTTGGCCAAGTTTGATGGCTCGGCTCTTTACGAGCACGCTGATCCACGACAGGGCGAACACCCTGACTGGGCCACGTTAATTTTCAATTATGACCGCAATGAAGTTCGGAACTTCTTAGTTTCCAACGCGATCTTCTGGTTCAAGAAGTATCACATCGATGGATTGCGAGTCGACGCGGTCGCTTCGATGCTGTACCTCGACTACAGCCGCAAAGAGGGAGAATGGGTTCCGAATAAATACGGAGGCCGCGAAAATCTTGGGGCAATCGAATTTCTGAAGTGTATGAACTCCAAAGTCCATAAAGAGTGTCCAGGGGCGATGACCATCGCTGAAGAATCGACGGCTTGGGGCGGAGTTTCAAAACCGGTCGAAGAAGGCGGACTTGGCTTTGACTTGAAATGGAACATGGGCTGGATGAACGATACGCTTCGTTACTTCCACAAGGATCCAATTCATCGCAAGTACCACCATGACGAACTGACGTTCAGTTTGATTTATGCATTCACAGAAAACTTCATGTTGCCGTTTTCGCATGATGAAATTGTCCACGGAAAAGGGTCGTTGCTGGATCAGATGCCGGGAGATCTTTGGCAGAAATTCGCCAACCTCCGATTGCTGTACTCTTACATGTGGACTCACCCGGGCAAGAACTTGATGTTCATGGGCTGCGAGTGGGGCCAGTGGAATGAGTGGAATTGCAATTCGACTCTGCAATGGGATCTTCTTCAGTGGGATTCACATAAAGGCTTGAAGAAGATGGTGTGTGATCTGAACGCGGTCTATCGAAAAGAGCCAGCTTTGCATGAAGTTGATTTCGATGCCGCTGGTTTTGAATGGATTGATTGCCTTAGCCGTGAAGCCAGTATTTTGGGCTATATCCGGCGAGCCAAAGATCCCAACGATTTTGTGGTCGTTTGCTGTAACTTCACTCCAACTGTTCGCCACGATTATCGGCTTGGCGTTCCCGAAGCCGGCAAGTACGTGGAGATCTTCAACAGTGATTCCGAGTACTACGATGGCACCAATACTGGAAATGGAATGGGAGCCCAGTCAGAAGAAGTGGAAGCTCAAGGGCGTCAACACTCGATTCAAATTTCCATCCCTCCAATGGGCGTGACGATCTTTAAGCCGCAAAAGTGATCACGTCTTAGACGTTCAGTTAAAAATTGAAGACCGCTCCGGCGGTCTTTTTTCATAAATTTGGTCAACGTGATTCGTTTCTACGCATTTGGCCGATAACGCGCTTACCAACTTGTAAGAACTGGGATTCGTCGGAATCCGGTTTTTCGTCCGAGGAATTGGCATGGGCGGATCTTGGCGACCGGCGTGAAGTCAACATCGTCGGCCACCAACAGCTTCAAAGTGGGAGCAATCCAACAAAACTGATCAGCGTCGACGATTGAGTCGGATTTTGCGATCCACGAAGCTCAGAACCGAGATATCCAGTTACAATGGCGGTTGTCCTTTTCTACTTCGTATGTATCCATTCAACGCCGAAAATTTAGCTCGATGAGTCCACTTCTGAATCGCTTCGCTACCAGTTGCGTAGCTTGTTTCGTGTTATTTAGCGCGGCGATGTTGCATGCTCAGCCAGGTAGGGGCCCAGCGACTGTCGCGGTCGGGCAAGTCGCGTCGGTGCGGCAGGCCGGTCAGCAGACTTTTGTTGGGACAATGGTTCCAAGCCGAAAGTCGGTCATCGGTACTGCGGTCGATGGACGAGTCATCACGATGGATTTGAATCCTGGTGACCCGGTGTCGGCGGACAAGACGCTCAGTACCGAATCTACTTTCGTCGGGCAGCCCGTCACCCAACTACGAACCGGTACGCTGGAAATTGAAATCGGTGCGGCCGAAATTCAGTTGAAACTGGCGGAGATCGCAGTTGAGGAGATGGCGGCTTCGCTTCCGCAAGAGCTGCAGTCCATGAGGGCGCAGGCAGCCGCTGCAGCAGCGCGTTTGCGATACTCCAAGACAAACTACGAGCGATTGCAACGCATGGGTGGCGGAGCAATTGCCCAGGGCGAACTTGAAGAAGCGCGCGGCCAATTTCAAGCCGACCAAGAGTCAGCCAACTCGGCGCGAATCGACTCGGAGAAAATGGCATCGGTAGAAAAGGTCAAGCTATCTCAAGAGCGGCTTCGCGTGCTTGCCGCCAAACAGGAACTGAAACGACTGATCGATTTGAAAGCTAAGTACACGATTCGGGCTCCGTATGAGGGCTTGGTGACAAAAAAATTGACCGATGTCGGGGAATGGGTCACCAAAGGGCAGCCGATGGTAGAAGTCGTTCAGTTGAATCCGATCGAGATGATTGTGAATGTTCCGCAGAAACATATTAGTAATCTGCAACTGTCCGTCGGAGCTTCGGATTCAAGTAATCCGTTGATGGCGGACATCACCATCGATGGCTGGGATGAACCTCTCAAGGGCGTTGTTAAACGGGTGGTCGCCCAAGGCGATTTGCTCTCCCGAACTTTTCCCGTGCGAATCGAAATCGAAAACGAACCCGGTCCGTCCGGGCATCGCTTGCAACCCGGAATGTTGGGGCAAGCGAAATTGACCATTGGTGCGGAAGAAGAAATGCTCATGGTCAAGAAGGACGCGCTGGTTCTTAATGGCAGCAACGTTTCCGTGTTCAAAGTTGTCGACTCTGGTGAAGAGTCTACGGTCGTTCCCGTTGCCGTTGGGATCGGCGTTTCGCTAAATGATTGGATTCAAGTGACAGGCGATTTGTCGAAAGACGATCGAGTCGTAGTGTTAGGAAACGAACGACTACGTCCAGGTCAGGCCGTTAAAGTGACGCAGGTTAGCGACGAGCAGCCGCGCTAACAAACTTCGTTATCAATGAAGCGTCGATTTTCTCTCGCTAACTCTCAATCCTTGCATTCCATTCTCAAAGCCAAATTTCCACATGCACCCCATAACTTGGTTTATCGAAAATCCAGTCAAAGTCAGCGTCGGCATTATTTTACTAACGCTGTTTGGGTTGTTGGCGATGTTCCAGATGCCAATGCAGTTGGCACCGAACGTGCAACGCCCTTCGATTTCGATTGAAACAAGATGGCCGGGGGCAAGCCCTCAGGAAATTGAAAAAGAGATCGTCAACGAACAAGAAGAGAAGTTGAAAAGCGTCGAGGGCGTCACCAAGATGTCTTCGTCCAGCTCGGATTCACAAGGCGAGATCAACCTTGAATTTGGAGTCGGTACCGATATGAATCAGGCTGTTTTGAAAGTTAACAGCCAGCTTCAACAGGTTCGCGAATATCCGATTGATGCCGACAAGCCCGTCATTCGAACTTCGAACTCTTCAGACCGCGCGATTGCTTGGTTTATTTTAAGCGTCCGGCCGCCAACAAACGAACAGTTGCTTGAGTTCGCGGAAGAGTATCCCGATTCGCGCGACGCCATTACGTCCGTCATGCAGGCGTCGAGCGTTGGTCTATCTACGTTACGGCTCCGACGATTGGCGGAGAAATTCCCGGAAGCTGCCAAGTTGATTCCTGATATTGAAGTACCAAAGCTTCGGAAATTTGCGGAAGACGCGATTGAATCCCAGTTTGAGCGCGTTGCAGGTGTCGCCGGAGCCAACGTGCGTGGTGGCGAATTGCGCCAATTGCAAGTCGTCGTCGATCCAGCTCAATTGGCTGCGCGAGGACTAACCGTTGATAACCTGCGAGATGCATTGATCCAAGACAATCAGGATGTCTCGGGAGGAGATTTTTCGGAAGGCAAACGCCGGTACGTGGTTCGAACTCTCGGCCAGTATCGATCCATCGATCAAGTTGCCAATCAAACGATCCCAAATTCCAGTGGGCAATCCGTTTATGTTCGCGATGTCGCGGAAGTGAAATTGGGTTTTGCGAAGCCATCGGGGTTCGTGCGACGGTTCGGTGTTTCCAATATCGCAATCAACGTCCAGCAGGAATCGGGCGCGAACGTTATTGATGTGATGGAAGGATTGAAAGAAGAAGTCGTCAAACTCAACGCGGGTGTGTTGAAGCGGTACGATTTGATCTTAAGCCAAGTCTATGACGAAACGATTTATATCAACTCGGCGGTGGGCTTAGTTCAGCAAAATATTGTGCTGGGCGGAGCACTGACCGTCATTGTGTTGATGCTTTTCTTGCACCTAGGTTCGCGGACGTTGATTTTCGTGCCGTTTTTGGCCGCCTCAGCGATTGCTGCGATCACCGTTTCGCCTTGGTTTTTCTTGCTAACCGTTGCGTTGGTATTGGTGGCTGGAATCTGGTTTGCGCGCGGCACGCTGGTGGTCGCGATGGCGATCCCGGTCAGCATCATCGGAACCTTCTTGATTCTCAACGGGCTCGGTCGTTCGCTCAACGTGATTAGCTTGGCCGGATTGGCTTTTGCTGTAGGAATGTTGGTCGACAACGCGGTCGTCGTTTTGGAAAACGTGTTTCGCTATTACCAGATGGGCCACACGCCAATGCAATCGGCTCGCTTGGCGGTTGCTGAAGTATGGGGAGCCGTGTTGGCTTCGACGTTGACAACGCTTGCCGTTTTCTTGCCAGTGTTGTTCCTTCAAGGCGAAGCAGGGCAGTTGTTCGCTGACATCGCGCTCGCAATTAGTGCTGCGGTTGGGCTGTCGCTGATCGTCAGTGTCATCGTGATACCAACCGCCGCTGCCCGAATGCTGAGCCAATCCAATCGAGAAGAACGCAGGCACCGGACGCCCGGAAGGATCGAACGTTTTTTTAATTCGTGTGGCGGCGGTTTCACCAAAACCGTCGTCGGCATTAATCGCTGGATTCAACGTGGCTGGCTTCGGCGGATATCCGTTGTCGCGACGATTTTGATTGGTGCGGCACTGGTCGGTTATTGGATGATGCCGAAGGTCGAGTATCTGCCCAGTGGTAATCGCAATCTCGTGATCAGTATGATTTTGCCGCCGCCTGGATACAACGTTGATCAGTTGGTCGAGATGGGACAAACCGTTGAAGATACATTACGCCCGTACTGGGATATTGATCCAGAAACCGAAGACACTTCTCACTTGGATTACCCGGTCATTGGTGACTACTTTTATGTTGCTCGCGGTCGTAGTGTTTTTGTTGGACTGCGTGCCCATAAGCCGTTGGAAGCCCGCAAGCTGATTGATTTAATTCGAACGAAGTTGGGCAGTCAATTTCCCGGTTCATTTGTTACCGCCAGCCAAACCAGCCTGTTTGGGCGAGGGTTGTCCGGTGGGCGAACGATTGATGTCGAAATTACCGGCCCAGAACTGGAACGTTTGATTGCGATTGGCTCAAGAATCTTAGGCGGCGTGAAGAACAATTTTCCGGAGAACACCCAAGCACGACCCGAGCCAAGCCTTGATCTTGCCAGCCCGGAGTTGCATGTAAAGCTTAAACCCGAACAGGCCGCAGCTTTGGGAATCACCAGCCGTGAACTTGGTTATGCAGTCAACGCAATGGTTGATGGTGCTTACGCGACCGACTATTTCATTGGCGGTGAGAAAATTGATTTGGTGATTTTGGGAAGTGAGTTGTACGACCACGACACCGAAAGTATCAAATCTGAATATATCGCAACCCGGAATCTATCGGAGGCGATCCGATTGGATGCATTGGCTGACGTAACGCTTGGTAGTGGTCCGGAGCAAGTGAATCATCGGGAACGAGAACGGGCAATCTCGATTCAAGTCTCTCCCCCTCCTGAATTGTCATTGGAGGAGGCGATAGAGATTCTCGAATCGCAAGTGATCGCGCCGTTGGCTGAAGCCGGGCAACTGACGTCTGAATACAAAGTCAATTTGAGCGGGACGGCTGACAAGCTCAACGAGACCTGGTCTCAACTGAAGTGGAATCTGTTGTTGGCGATCTTGATTACTTACCTATTGATGGCCGCGTTGTTTGAATCATGGATTTATCCATTTGTCATTATATTGAGTGTTCCAATGGGCGCGGTGGGTGGAATTCTCGGCCTGAAAGTGCTTGGGTTTTATTTGACCGCGCAGGGCGAGCCGATTCAGTCATTGGATGTACTGACGATGCTCGGCTTCATCATTCTTGTGGGTACCGTTGTCAACAACGCAATCCTGATTGTTCACCAGTCATTGATTTTCATGAAGCAAGATCGATTGGAAGCGGGAGACGCGATTGCACAAAGCGTTCGAACGCGAATTCGGCCAATCTTCATGACGACAGCGACGACGGTATTCGGGCTTTCGCCATTGGTGTTTTTTCCTGGAGCGGGTAGTGAGCTGTACCGAGGTCTCGGTGCAGTGGTGTTAGGTGGATTACTGGTTTCGACTTTCTTTACGCTCATATTGGTGCCGACGTTGTTTAGTCTTATGATAGATTTACGCCGGCTAATATTTGGCAAGCCGGCTGTCGATGAAGAAAAGGTTGGTGAATTGACCGAGCCAACATTGGAAACCGCATCAGTTTAGTGTTTCGAATTTGAACAAGCATACAGCGGATATTATCTCTTTAGCTATTAACGGTAAAACATGTCGAAGATAAAAATCACATTGGCCATCTGCTCATTGGTGGCCGCGATCGGATTGACAGGTTGTTCTGGTGCCAAGCCCGGCGGCGGCTGATGAAAGTCTAAATCTTCATCCAGTATGGATGACTCAAATTCTCAGCGCCAGTTTGTTCTCGCGGCAAATCGAGTAACCGAAAGTAAGTCGAACCACCTCGGTTGGTAGCCTAGAGGTGGCTCCCGAAAAGTTTTCCGTAGATCGGTCGAACCTATGCTCACGGTTTAAATTTTGACTCGCTTGACCGGCTCAGGATGGAAGTTGCGGGCTCAGATTGGAAGTTGCGGTTAGTCGATTGCTAGATTGGCTTCGTGTACTGCCGCTCACTACCTCCTACCACGCGATTCAAAATCGTTTATGGTTATTGAGCAAGTGTTTTGCTTAATGGCTGGCGGATTAAACGAGGAGATACAATTGAGTTCGAAAGTTGCGATTGTCACGGCCGCCGGTAGTGGAATGGGAGCCGCAGTGGCTCGGAAGCTCGCGTCGTTGAATTACAAAGTCGCCATCTTGTCGTCTTCTGGAAAAGGCGAAGCACTTGCGAAGGAACTGGGTGGAATTGGCGTAACTGGTTCCAATCAAAATCCGGCAGATCTAAAAGAGCTGGTTGATCTGACGATGAGCACGTTCGGCCGAGTAGATGCTGTTGTCAACAGTGCTGGTCACGGTCCCAAAGGTAAGATTCTGGATATTTCTGATGAGGATTGGCACACTGCGCTTGATGTCTATTTGCTGAACGTGGTTCGGATTGCCCGTCTGGTGACTCCCATCATGGCCGAAAACAATGGCGGCGCAATCGTCAACATTTCAACCTTTGCTGCGTTTGAGCCAGAAGCATCATTCCCGACGTCAGGTGCAATCCGTGCGAGCTTGGCGGCTTTCGCAAAACTTTTCGCGGATCAATACGCGGAGGCAAATATCCGCATGAACAATTTGCTCCCCGGGTTCATCGATAGTCTTCCCGAAAAAGAGGAATTTCGCAATCGGATTCCATTAGGAAGATATGGGACGACCGATGAGATCGCCGACACGGTCGCATTCATGCTGTCTGATTCGGCAAGCTATATGACTGGCCAGAATGTTCGGGTTGATGGTGGCATCACCAAATCAGTTTAGTATTCCATCTCAACTAAATTGTCGGGTAGTGGACGAGGTTACGAGTCCCTGAAGTGCCAACGATAAAGGGACTCGTAGGCTTGGTAGCCTTGTCAACTACCAATTCTCTTCGAGAAAATTGAGCGAAATTTGAACACTACTCGGTCTAGTTGATTCAAGAATTGTTTTCAATTTTGAAGCCGGCCACAATTTCCCTGAGCCTGGTTTGCTGAAACGCTTCCGGATTCCCTTTTGTGTCCGTGTTTTCTAGATGTGTTCGTCGCGGATTCTCGACGTTCTTCAACCAGAAGGCTTGGGCGGGTGGCTTAGTCAAACCGGGAGTTCTGAGGAACTTCATCATCAGAATGCCCAAGTAGGTCAAGTTAACGCGATACGCCGTGTTGGTTTCTTCTATCCTCGATTGAATCTCCGCGCATTCCAATGGGTCGGGTTCATTGTCTCGAATTTCGTCAAAGAGTTTTGAATCTATTTCTGTGGCGGTTACGAATCCAGTCCTGATGCGGTACTTCGAAGAATTACCCAAACGCTCATGAATCCCCTAAACATTTGGACGTTGAAAATGAACAAGAGAATGATCGCGCTTTCGTTTTGCATGGTGTTTGTTTTGATTGGACAATCTCAAGCACAGCAGAAAAATATTGTCGAAACGGCCGTCGGAGCAGGCAACTTCAACACTTTGGTTGCAGCGGTCAAGGCGGCGGGTTTGGTTGACACTTTGAGCGGCTCTTCACAGCTAACGGTCTTCGCACCAACGGACGAAGCATTTTCCAAGCTTGATCCGGCTTTGGTCGAAAGTCTTTTGAAGCCAGAGAACAAAGACCAATTGACGAAAGTTTTGACTTATCACGTGTTGGCTGGTCGGGTAAACGCGCGGGACGCCTATGATTTGAACTCAGCGGAAACCGTCAACGGTCAGCGCTTGCCACTGAATTTTCGCGGCGACGGACTGCAAGTCGGTGAGTCAATGATTTCAGTAACAGACATTCAATGCAGTAACGGTGTGATTCACGTCATCGATTCGGTATTGATTCCAAAGTTGGACAACATCCCTGCAGTCGCTCAATCGGCTGGTCAATTCAACACACTGTTGGCAGCCGTTGGTGCCGCCGATCTTGCCGGTGTCTTGTCGGGGCCCGGGCCATTCACAGTTTTCGCTCCCACCGATGAGGCATTTAGTGCTTTGCCTGCCGGAACGGTAGAGACGTTGTTGAAGCCGGAGAACAAGCAAAAGTTGATTGATATTCTCAAGTATCACGTGATCTCGGGACGCGTTTACGATACCGACGCCGTCAAAGCCGGTTCAGCGGCCACGTTGTTGGGGCGTAGTATTCAAGTTGGTTTGAAGGCCGATGGGATCACGATTAACGATTCCAAAATTCTGTCGAAGAACATAGACGCTTCTAACGGAGTTATCCATGTGATCGACTCTGTCTTATTGCCGACGAGCATGACTCGGCAGAATGTGATGTCATCGATCAACGGTGCCATTCAGCAAGGCGCACCCATTTACAACGCCGGTCACCATGGCCAATGTTGCGACATCTACATGTCGGCGATGGAGTCGATCAATGCTGCTGGTATCGCCAACGCGAATCCCCAGACGATGACAATGCTCACGCAGACGTTGGATAACGCTAGAAACACACACAGCATGACAGAGCGAGCTTGGGTTCTGCGTCGAGGCATGGATTCGTTGTACTCAACGGTTCAGAACATGCCGATGTCAACCCAGGCGAATCGATAGTGATTTCTGAGTTGAGCATGATTTTTGAGTTAAGCATGATTTCTGAGTAAAGGATGATCTCAGAGTTAAGTGGTGAGTTGTAAAATTGAATCGGCAGGTGTAGATGGGATCAGGCCTCTTTGCTTGATCTCACCTGCTTGGCTAGAGATGTTCTATCTGCACCAAGCAATCTTGCCATTCGTTGCAGCCAATTGTCCCGGGCGATCAGCTTGCAGTCTTCTCTGAAGTCGTCGCTACTGAGAAAGATTTCTCTCATCATCGGAGGCGCGGCAGAGCATACAACCGCTGTTTCACGTAGCTCTCCGAGGGGCGCATCCTGCGTTCCGAGTCTTTTGCCTAGGAAAGGGCAGCTACTTGTGCGTCCAGCAGTCAGCGTGAAATCTTGGAGAACAATCCCCCTCGCTTCGTCAGAAAATTCCAAAATTGGTTGCAGCTAATCCGCATTCGTCATTTCGACTCGTAACGGTGCCTTCGCGCAAGCCCAATCAACGTCTGCAGTAGAGCCCGAAACGCCCGGCGCTTGAGCAGATGTTTCGATGTCTATTTTTTGTTGTCTTTATTGTCGAGATCATCTTTGCTCGCTTCATTTTCAAGACAGTAAAGTGATTTCCGGCCACGAAGAAAAAGCTGATTCCCAACCATTGCCGGGGACGCATTAAATTCGTCCTCAAGTTTGTTCGTTGCCAATACTTTCAGTTTTTTGGAATGCTTAAGGACTACCGTCTTGCCGTCGCGACTGGTGAAGTAGATTCGATTGGCAGCGTTAACTGGTGATGAGTAGAGATTGGAAATGCCCGGAAGACGAGTCTTTTGCATAACCGTTTCACCAGACGTTACATTGACCACCGTCACAATGCCTTGATTTGATTGCGTGAAAAAAAGCAAGTTTCCCGACAACACAGCCGAGGGAACGTAGGGAGTCCCCTGGTTCAGCTTCCATTTGATTTTTGTCGAATTCGAAATGTCGCCCTTAGAATTCAACGGCAACGCAAGCAACGAACATCCTTCATAACCGCTCATGCAGTAAACCATGTCGCCATCGACAATTGGGCAAGGAGTGACGTTACCGGTGAGGCCGCTGCATTGCCAGATGATGTTGCCGTTATCGAGGTCGTAACTGCGAACCATGTTTGAAGCCGCAGTGATGACTTGTGTCTTGCCGCTGTGTTCAACAATGCTCGGAGTCGCCCAGGCGTTCGGTTCGTCGCGGTCTTTCTTCCAAGTAGTTTTACCAGTTCGTGCGTCGAGCACTTCGATGCTGGACTGGCGAGCGTGATCACGGACGATCACAAGTTTGTCTTGATGAACAACAGGTGAACATCCTTCGCCAAGACTCGCGCCAACATAAGCCTTGCCAAGATCACGATCCCAAAGTTTATTCCCATTCAAGTCATAGCAATACATGCCTGCCGATCCGAACCAGCAAAAGAGTCGCTCGCCATCGGTCGTAGGTGACGCAGATGCAAAGTCGGCATCATGATGCGTTCCTTCGTGAGGCACCCGTTCGGTCGCCGTCTGCCGCCAAAGTTCTTTGCCTGTGTTTTTGTCCAAGCACAAGACTTCGAATTTGTAAAACGTATTCGGGTGCTTGATTCCAAAAACTCGCTTCGGTTGGTCTTCCGGTTTGGCAGCATCAGGATCGACTCGCCCAGTGTTAATCGCTGACAACAGAAATACTTTGTCGCCCCAAATAATAGGCGATGCATTCCCTTGGCCCTTGATCGCAACTTTCCAACGGACGTTTTTTACTTCACTCCACTCAAGCGGCGGATTCGAAGTTTGGCTAGTGCCGTTGGCTTCCGGGCCACGCCATTGATGCCAGTGCACACCATCGGGGTCAATGTCGTCACCGGCCCCAGGCTTGTCAATCTTGCCGGCAGCGCAGGCTGGTTCGTTCGTCAGAAAGAATGCAGTGAAAAGTGAGACCGCCAAGAGTCCCGTTGTTAGCATTGATCGTCGTATCATCAGTTCAATCTCCACTGGAGTTGTTTTTCGCTTCGCAGGTCATTCACTCAGGCGGAACCGATTCTACTCCGGTGAATTCCGTTCCGGGCAGATCACCTCTTTTTCAGAAATCGCACTTGGCCTGATCAAGGTCGTTTGGGGCTTCGGTTTTTATCCGAGAAAAGGGAGTCGATAGCAAATGGAACCTCCAAGTGTCAGACATGCAAACCGCATAGGAAATCGCGCCTGAGTTGGCCGATCAAAAGCAATTAGATAAGAACTAAACGAGAAAAACCATGAGAAACCCTTTGTTTCCCGAGGCTTTTGTAGCCGGGGTGACTGGATTTGAACCAGCGACCTCTACACCCCCAGTGACAGGCGAACGCTTGATTATACGGCAAAAACCGT
>CAZPTT010000015.1:32973-60570 GCA_964589435.1 uncultured Pirellulaceae bacterium | reverse complement strand
AAAGAGATTAACTTATCAGGCTACAAACTCCAGTTCCGACTGAGGCAGAACAGGAACAACATGCCGGCAAGCGGCGCCGAGGTTTTTACAGCATCCGATTCAGAAAACAATTGTACCGAGGATTGGGTGGTAACAGCCACTCTCCAAATTAAAAATGCACAGGGTGATTGGGTGCAAATGGATAATATCAATGGTGGAACCACAAGCATTACAATCACATATGTTGCTGACTCAGCGGGTGGTGGTGACGGTAGCGGTGACGTTCCGTTCTAATTTGAAATAAAGTCCTCATAGCCGGAGCAAAAGCAATGAATAGATTTCTTATTCTTGGCCTGACAGTTTTCATGTTGCCATCATCGTTGTTGGCTCAGCCTGATGACCTCATTTGGAGTACCCGTGCCTGGGGAAATCCCAACTTTTGTTCCGGCATTTTAAAACTCAATTCCAAGCAAACGGAATTTCAACAGACTTTTTATGCTCGTTCAGTCGACATGCAGAAGCAACTTATTGAAGAAAGCGGGTATTCGAAACGGGCTGCTCGGCAGGAGGTAGACCGGCGACTAAATGAAGAGTTGTTTGAAGCACTGGACAATGAGCAACAGGATAAGTTTCTTAGATGGCTGAGGTTTCGAGCAGCTGGAGGAACGTGGAGGCCGAGGACTTTGATAAGCCGCTATGCTCAAGAATTGCTAAAGCTGGACGAATCGCAAGTTCAAAAACTTCGTGAACTAGAAACGAGTTTTAGTGAACGATCGAAAAAGTTTACCGTAGATAATAAAATTCAAATTGAGAATTTAATTTCTCAAGCGGTCTCTGAAATTGATTCAACCCTTACTCCGATGCAACGAGAAAAGAAACGCAAGTTGATTGGTGAGCCGTTTGTTTTTCGTAAAGTTATGCATAAGCAGTTTTCAAAGGCGATGGACGGTTGCACGACTGCAAAATCATTGGCAAGTTCAGGAGGGTGGTCTTCGAGTTCTTCTTCCGCTGAGTTCGGTGATGTTTCGTTTCTCAGTTTTTGTTTCTCACCCCAAGTAATTGATGTCAAGCCAGTTTATGTCGCACTCGTTGAGTTGGCCGCAAATGATGCAGTTGTTGAAGAGCTTGGTATTTCTCCGGAACAACAAGACGTGATTTCGGCTCGATTAGACGACCTAAAGTTTCAAATGAAAGGCGTAGTGGAGATTAGGCAAGATTATTCCAATCAGGATTCATCAACTATCTTTGACTTCACCGCACGCGTTAAGGGAGATTCCGAAGAAGTCAGTAGTTTTGAAACCAAGAAAATGTCAACGAAAGACAATCACGAGAACGAGTTTTCCGATTTTCTTGCTGAATTTTCACCGCAACAATCCAAACGACTTATCGAGCTTTTCTATCGCTGGATTGCTGAAACGGGTGGTAGGTATAAGTTTGACGGAATTGCCGAGTTCCATCCAGGTTGGGTTGACTATTTGGAGTTGGATAAAGAACAGGTCAAATCGATAGCTGAGGTTATGCAAACACTGGAGGAAGATACGGCAAAGCAAGATGCTCTACGTACGACCCAACAAACGGTCGAGCCAATACGAGCCTATCTTCGGGCACTAGAATTTCTCAGCAGAGAGCAGCAAGCAATTTGGGAGTACAACACCGGACCCTACAGCGACGTACCGCAGGCGTTGGTAGACCGCATTAAGATGGACGGTGCTTGAATGACTTTCGGAATGTTGGGGGGCGGCTTTCAGCATTAGTCAAACGCGGCTTCCAACAACGAAGCCGTGCAGAGTTTGTGCAGAGTTAGCCAACGCAACCGATGTAAAACTAGGGATTGTTCGCAAACGGTGGCACGCTAGAATTAAGTAGAGCGTTGGAAAACGAGCGTTTTCTGACACAAATCATTGTGCTGGCAGTGTAGAGGTCGTCGGTTCGATCCCGATCGGGTCCACTTTTAAAAGCTCCGAGAAACACGGTATTTCTCGGGGCTCTTCTTTTCTAGGTGAAGCCCCTTATCGTAAACGCTCCTTTCGCACGCTCCTTATCTGGTGCCGGCATTCCTGCTCTCTAATTCAGGAACGGCAACTCAGACGATCTAGGATTCGGAACGGCGGCGCTTGGCGAGAGTGTTCTTGAGGCCGCTTCTTCTTCTGGCAATGGAAGCTCCCAAACGACCTCATCGCCCAACGCAACGAGCAAAGGGGAAAAGCGTTGGCTGCGGAATTCGAGCAATACCATCCAATGATAAGTCAATAAATCGTTTTCGGCGGTGCCATTAACTCGAAAATACCCTTCGAAGTCGTCTGTGGAAAATACATGTTCGAACGGCCACTGAAAGTCGCTGGGAACTTTCTCCAGCTCCGACAAGATTCGTTTTGCCTCTTGATAGCCTGCTTGCCGCGATTCAAGCGTATTTCCTTTCGTCACACTTTTTGGGCCGTTAAGCTTTCGCGGCTTTTTCCGAAGCTGCGGATACAAAATGAGAACGCAAACCACAATCAGTAAACCGGCCAGCAATTTTTTCGCCATCAGATCTTCGCCTCGTGAACGCAAATCCAGTCGGCCAGGAATCTGGAACGACTATTGCCAAGGTTAAAGTAAATCAGTCATTCGGAAAAGTTCCCTAGATGTCCTAACAGGAGAATGTCCTAACAGGAAAACTGCGAAGTCTACTTCTTTCCCAGCGGAACGGCGCGAGACGTTCGGCGGTTGACGTTCGGCGGTTGATGCACCGGGCGACTCGCGCCACTCCGCAAACAACGACTTTGCAGTTCTCCTAGATGCCCTGACCGGATCCTCTGCTGATCTGTCTCGGTTATCACCAGTTTTCTCGACTGAAGCACGTAAATCTACTTGGCAATACCAGCGGCTGAAAGTTTAATAGTGGAGCTTTCAAACCTAAACAGGGAATTCTGATAGATGATTGATACGGCCCCGCAAAAATCCTCGCCGATCCTGGTCACTCGCTTGGCCATCATGATGTTTCTTCAGTTCTTTGTCTGGGGCGCTTGGTACGTCGCCATGGCCGGCTTCCTGGGAGAAGTAGGAATGGGAACCGCCAGCGCTGGTGGATGGTCGTATGGCGCGGCGGCGTACACCGTCGCTCCGATCGCAGCCATCTTGGCTCCGCTTACCCTCGGCCTGATCGTCGACCGCTTGGTCAATACAGAAATCATGTTGGCGATCTTAAACCTTGTCGGTGCCGCGCTACTGTGGTTTGCACCGACGCTCGTTTCTGCTGGCACGCCAGAATCGTTTTTAACCCAATTCACTCATCCGTTTATTCTCTGCCTACTGTTGTATGTGCTTTGCTTTATGCCAACGCTTGGCTTAACAGCAAGTCTTTCCTTTAAACACTTGGCCAACGGTGAAAAGGAATTTCCGATCGTCCGGGTGCTTGGAACGATCGGCTGGATCGCCGGCAACTGGGTCATGTGGGGCGCACGAATTTTTAGTGGCGAATCAGAACAGTATGGGATTTCCTTGAACGCGGTCGAAGCTGCAAAAGCCGCTGGCGAAGCCAACTCCATCGCGACGGCTGAAGGCGCTCTAGCCACACTAATGGAAACCATGAAGTTTACTGACAACTCGCCGCATATTTTTCACGCCGCGGCCATTGCTTCGGCGATCCTGGGCATTTATTGCTTGACCCTGCCGCGGACGACGCCGCCCGCCAAAGGCGAGCCGATTTCGTTCGGCAAAATTCTCGGTGTCGACGCTTGGGCGATGCTGAAGGATTCGGCTTTCTTCGTATTCGCGTTGGCATCATTTCTCATTTGCATTCCGCTCGCCGGTTACTACGCAAACGGGTATAGCTTCGTGAGCGGTCAAGGCGTCACGTTACTTGGATCGACAACGGTGGCAATGAGTACTGGCCAGATGAGCGAAATTTTCTTCATGCTTGTGATGCCACTGTGCTTCGCAAGATTGGGCGTTAAGAAAATGCTAATCATCGGCATGCTCGCGTGGGTGGTTCGCTACGGACTGTGGGGATTTGCGTTTGGCCAAGAAGGGCCGCTGATGACGCTGCCGATTTTCATCGGGATTCTGCTACATGGAATTTGTTACGACTTCTTCTTTGTGACCGGCATGATCTACACCGACAAAAAAGCCAGCCCGGAAATTCGGGGACAGGCCCAGTCGTTGATCGTCATGCTGACGCAAGGACTCGGATTGGGGATCGGAGCCCAAGCGTTTGGTTGGTGGGCGAAGAAATGTTCCGTCGACGGCGCGATTGATTTTGCGAAATTTTGGTACGTCCCAGCGGCCTTCGCTTTGGTGGTCATGATCTTCTTCATGGTTGGTTTCTGGGATCGCTCCGGTGATGAAGATCAAAGCAAGAATCTCGCTGAGAAATAGCTGTAAGCTTGCGACTGGCAAGGCTGTTCAACTAAAGAAGGTGGTGTGAATTGCTTTTACGGAAACGGCGCGAGACGTCCGGTTCATAAACCGAGCTGACAAGGATGAAACGAGTTCCACCAAAAGGGGCTCGCAGTGATTAGGATCTCGCCATGATTAAAGTCAATTGCCCAAACTGCGGGGTTCGACTGAACGCCCCTGACGAACTTGCCGGCAAGCCCGTCAATTGCCAAAAGTGCCAATCGAAATTCGTCCTCTCCACTCGCTGGGCCAACGAACCCATTTCAATTGGCTCCGCCAAAGGCTCGCAACGCATCCCCCAAACTTCGGATACGAAATCAACTAGTCAGTCCAATACCAGCCGATCCGATTCCAGCCGCCCCGAAGCGACGCCCATTACATCACATGAAAGTTCGAGTTCGGCAGCCAACTATGAGGTCAACTCAGACGCGAGGCCTGCAAGTCAACTGCCCGTACCTTCGCCTATCCAGCCTTCCGCGATTCCGGTCGAATCTGCCTACTCGCCAGTAGCCGTCCCCGCCCGCAATCCTCCAATCGATTCAGACGCTGAAAACCGTGAGATCGACGGCCCATTGAAACCACCACATCACGCGGTAGCAAACACAAGCTTGGATTCCTCCGGCGCTGTCGACTCTCAATTAAAATCAATCGCTCAAGCTAACACGTCGCAGCGACTGCGACGTTTCGATATTGATGGTTTCACTGAATCCGATTCACTACTGGATCTGTTCGATTTTCGATTTCGCCGATACATGACTCCGATGATTTTAAAAGCAAGCTGGATCGTTGTGCTGTTCATCGCGATTGGATGGGGATTGTTGGCGACTTTTGGCTACGCCTCTTCGATTCTAAATAGTCCGTCCGTAGAATTTAGTAATCCGATCGCAGACAGCCTTTCGCCGCAAGTTGTAAAGACGGGGCTGTTCTTGAGTTTCTTGATTGGGATCATGATGGCCGTGCTGTGGATCCGCGTCATTTTTGAATCAATTCTGATGTTGTTTCACATCGGTAACCTGATGCGGATCAAAAAGAACAGCAGCGAATAAAACAGCGCCGCGTTTTTTGACAGACGAAGTCAGCCAAACCTTGGCATTCGCAACTTAGGCATTTGCAGCTTCGGCACTCGAATCCAACTAATTTCCTTCGTTGTCCAACATCGGAATCAGCTTCATCACGTCACGCAAAGGAATATGCTTCAAGTAACTTTTGGCTGGCTTCTTGAAATACATCGTTTGCCCGCTTGGGCCGACGGAAACGTGGTAACACTCCCAACGCTGAGCACCAAGTTCGTTAAGCCGCTTTTCGATGTCGGCCGATTTCATCAGCCCGACGTCGACGACTTTGTATTCCCAAGATCCCATCTTATTCCAGTCTTCCGTTACCCATTCGGTCGCACTGCCCGCGGTTGTCATCCCGTTGTCGCGTAACGATTGATAAGTGTCCGTCGCCCACTTCATCGTGTCTTCGGCGGTTGAACTGCCGGCGTCCTGGGCATCGCCCAAACGATCAAGCACCCAATCGGAAGCTTTCTTCGCCGAATCGCCACCGGAAGCCGTCGCCTTGCCAAACAAGTCGGATGCCTTTTCGAGCATTCCAGCTTCCTCCTTCTTGGCTCCTTCTTCTTGCTGGGAAGCTGCGACTGTCACTGGGTCAGCGGGCATATCTGGAATCACTGGCATTTCAGCTGCAATTGCCGCCGCCGGATCAACGGCGACCGTTGTCTCGCTGCACCCAACAAAGGCAAACACGAAAATCGCAAAAAACAAACCGAAGGCCAACGAAGCGGACACGATCAAAACAGCGACACTGTTGCTTGAGGATAAATCTTTCTTCATTCGTTCGTTCCTGTTTTACATGGTCATGAATCTCTGGCCGCGGCCTCTAAATAGACAAGCAATCTAGGCCGGCTCTTCCAAGGTATTGTTCTTCGAAGGCCCAACCTTGGCGGGCTCAATGTCAGCGGGCTCAATGTCAGCGGGCAAACGAAATTGCCAGATCGATATCGCAACGACGCCGAAGATCGCGGCCGAATAAAAAATCATCGCCACTACAAAGTCCGGGTTAATTCCCTGGCGTGCTTCAACCGCAACCAATGACGTTAACCAAAACATAACAATAAGAAGCCAACTGGTTAGCCACCCGCATGCAACCAAAAGGCCAGACATTTTATCCAACGAGGCTTGTCTTCTAATCGGGGTCAGCCAATAGTCTTTGTTCGCGATATTGATCGTTGAATCCGGCATGAACTTTAAGACTTTGCCAAGCAACGGAAAGCCCAACAACATCAGCACATGGAGACCGGCAATTAGTCCCACAAATGTGGCTCGCCCCATCGTTCCATTGACATTACCGTCAGCATCAAAATGAGAAGGCATCGGATTGGGCAGGCTGGGATACCAACTAAACAATTGAGCGGCCGCAACGATCGCGGTCAAAAACAGAATCGCTAAATTGATAAATTTCCACATGCAAAGATCCTACCGGGCGATGCTCATTAACCCAAAGAGCCTGTCATGTTTTTGCAAACCAACTGGAAAAACTTTAAACATTTTGCAGGCCGGGCAGGCCGGCCGGCGAAACACGAAAATGTATTCGAAACGATTCGAATTCTATTGGCGAAAATTCAAACGAATTCGAATCGGAAAAGTACTAACCCCAGTGGATTCAGTCGCAAGCCCGACGGTAAAACGCCACATAGACCGTACGGCTCGCGCCGTTACGCTACTTCAGTCTTGCTTCGATAAACGACATTTTCGCCACGAACAAAGTCTAGTTGGAAAGCCGACGAAGTCCTTGCAAGATTTCATCCGAACTCTTTTTCGCGTCACCAAGCAGCATGTCAGTGTTGTCGAAGTAAAACAGCGGATTGTCCACACCGGAATAGCCTGAGCCCATACTTCGCTTGAAAACGACAACCTCGTTCGCTTTCCAAGCCTCTAACACAGGCATTCCATAGATGGGACTCGAAGGATCATCGAGAGCGCCTGGATTGACGATGTCATTGGCACCGACCACCAGCACGACGTCGGTGTTTGGAAAGTCCTCATTGATCTCGTCCATCTCCAAAACGAGATCGTAAGAAAGTTTGGCTTCGGCAAGCAAGACATTCATGTGACCTGGCAAACGACCTGCGACCGGATGGATTGCAAACCGAACTCGTGTTCCATGCGATTGCAATACTTCACAAATTTCCCGAATCGGATGCTGAGCTTGGGCAACCGCCATCCCATAGCCTGGCACGACAATGACCTCGCGAGCATCTTTGAGCGACGCGGCGACTTCGTCGGCGTTGGTCGTTGTGTGAACCTTCGGGGCACCATCGGTTTTAGCTGCGGTCGTCGTCGTCCCTGTTCCAAAGCCACCAAGAATTACGCTTAAAAAAGAGCGGTTCATCGCGTGGCACATGATGTAGCTAAGAATCGCGCCGCTACTTCCAACGAGCGCACCGGTAATGATCAACAAGTCATTTGACAGCATGAACCCAGTGGCCGCCGCCGCCCAACCGCTGTAGCTGTTGAGCATCGAAACCACCACCGGCATGTCCGCACCGCCAATCGCCATCACTAAATGTGCGCCGAAAACGAACGAGATAATCAACATGATCAATAGCGGCCAAACTCCTGCCCCGATCGTCGATGCGTGAAGAAACCAATACCCCAACGGCAAACAGACCAACAACATGGCAAGATTGATAAGATGTCGTCCGGGAATCATCAGCGGCGTGCTGCTGATCTTGCCTTCCAATTTTCCCCAAGCAATCACACTGCCGGTAAACGTTATCCCACCGATGAAGATCCCGAGGAAAATTTCAATCTTGTGAATCAGATCCTCGCTCGAAAGATGGCCAACGGCCTTAATCGCTTCAACGGCTTCAACACCAGCGTCCAATTCGACATCGCCAATTTCAGCGACCGCAACTTCGGCGACATGGCTGGGAGCCGACGACAGAAACACACTCAGCCCTACCAAGACGGCCGCCAGACCGACGAAGCTGTGCAGAATGGCCACCAGTTGTGGCATCGCAGTCATTTCAACACGAGTCGCAAGAAACGAGCCGCCCAAGGCTCCGGCAACCAGTGCCAAAATCAAAAGAAATTGACCGCCCATGATCTGGCCGCTAAAAAACGCTGCGAAAATCGCAATCGAAATTCCAGCGATGCCAAACCAGTTTCCACGCCGCGCCGTTTCATGTTGACTGAGCCCACCAAGGCTGAGAATAAAACAGACGGCTGAAGCCAGCCAAGCAAGTTGTGCAACATTCCCCATCGAAGCCTAGTCCTGTTTTCGAAACATTCCCAACATACGATGGGTTACCAAGAAACCACCCGCGACGTTGATCGTCGCGATCAACACAGCGAACGCCGCCAGCAACGAAGTCAACGAATACCAAGTGCTATTCATCTGCAACATGCCACCGATGACAATGATTCCACTAATCGCGTTGGTCACACTCATTAACGGCGTATGCAAAGCGGGCGTCACATTCCAAACCAACTGCCAGCCAACAAAACAGGCCAACACAAAAACGGTGAAGTGTGAAACGAAGTCCGCGGGCGCATATTTGCCCAACAACCAAATCATCAAGGCAGCGCCCAAAGCGCTGACGATCGTTGTAACCCAATGACGGATCGGCGATGGCGGAATCACTTTTTCCTCCGCCCCGGCCGGCACACTTGGCCCGGATGGTTTGACCGGAGGCGAAGGATCTGAAATTTTCAGTGGCGGCCATTTTGTCTGCCCTTCGTGCGTCACCAAACTTCCACGCACGATGACGTCGTCGATATTGATGGCGAGCTGGCCATCCTTTTCCGGCGTCATGTCGGCAATCAAGTTGACGATATTATTCGCGAACAAGTTGGAAGACTGAGTCGGCAGGCGGCTGGGTAAATCGGTATATCCAATAATGGTCACGCCATCGATGCGGACTTTTCGATCCGCCTCGGTCAATTCGCAATTGCCGCCCTGCTCTGCGGCAAGGTCAACAATCACGCTGCCTTCTTTCATACTGCGAACCATTTCTCGCGTAATCAACTCCGGAGCTTTCTTGCCGGGAATCAAAGCCGTCGTGATAATGATATCCACGTCTTTGGCTTGCTGGGCAAACAACTCCATTTCCGCCGCGATGAATTCATCGCTCATCGTTTTTGCGTAGCCGCCTTCGCCTTCTCCCGACTCTTCAAACTGCAATTCGAGGAAGTCGGCTCCCATACTGCGAATTTGTTCTTTGACTGCCAGTCGTGTGTCGAAAGCTCGAACGATCGCCCCCAGACTTCTCGCAGTTCCGATCGCCGACAGACCAGCTACTCCAGCTCCAATCACCAAAACTTTGGCAGGCGGAATTTTACCAGCCGCCGTAATTTGTCCCGTGAAGAAACTTCCAAACTCATTGGCGGCTTCGATGACGGCGCGATAGCCAGCGATGTTGGCCATTGAACTGAGCGCGTCAAGTTTTTGTGCTCGTGAAATTCGTGGCACGCAATCCATTGCGAAGGCGCTGATGTTTTTCTCGTTCAGCTTGTCAAGCGTTGCTTTATTCCGAGCTGGCCAAACGAAACTGATCGTTCGAGCTCCTGCATTGAGATTACTGATCTCGTCAATCGTCGGCGGGGCGACTTTTAACAAGATGTCGCTGTTAGACCAAACGGAACCGTCTCGAACTACGGTTGCTCCCGCTTGTTCGTAGAGATCATCAGGAAAGTTGGCGTCTCGACCGCAGTCGGACTCAACCTGAACTTCGTAGCCTAGTCCGATTAACTTTTTGATCGATTGGGGCGTCGCGGCAACACGCTTTTCGCCAGCTCCAGATTCTTTTACTGCGCCAATAATCATGGGGTATTCTGTTGCCAAGTAATATCCTTATCCAATTCAGATACTAATTGTCCAGACTACTCCCGACAAGCCGACTGAAAACGGCGCTCGATCCTAGTAAAGCGTGTGGATACTCGATGACAACGGTGTCGTTCCGTTCCCGACCGATGGAAAAACCATCTTGGGCGGCTTGATTGGTGGCCGGCTCTGACGAGATTCGCGTAACGAACTTGCGAGTTTGATGAAACAGGGCAAGAGTTCCACGCATGAAGATTTGCGTAGGCTAAAACAGGAGCGGCTCAGCCGGTTTGTAAATGTGACGGCTGAACGCTGACCGGCGGAAACGATAATGAGGGGCAACGTCTGCAAGAACTCAGGCTCCGCGTCACCGCCTACCAGTCCAAGTTGCAGCGAATCAATGACAACTGCTTGAACGAAGGTCCTGTCACAAATTCTGACAGCCGACGCCATTGAATCGGCCATCTGAATTTCTAACGATTGGCTTTGAAACAGTTGGGCGCTTAGACACTCCGATTGGTTTCCTAACCAATCAAATTCAACATCAATCACCAAGACGACTTTGTTTTGCTTGCCGGCATTCATCGCTTCACCTCTGACCTTTGGTCATTCGCATTGGCAACCCGATCGAAGAAGACCTAAAAATGCAGTGTCACTTCTTCGAGACAAGGTTTGCTATGACTAGTAGTTAGTTTGCCATAACTAGTTATCGTCTGAGCACGCGGAATTCCTGACCCAAATTGAATAACGTGGCCAACTGGTAGCGAATACGAGACGCGCGTAAATTACCCACGTGTTAACGTCGCTGTTCCACATTGCCGGCAGTCCTTTCTACTCCAGTTTTTCCGATATTGGCGTTGCCCGCAGACACCCACCGTTTCGCCGTTAAAGAATGGCCATTTTATCCAACTGGCACTGGATTAGCTTGCCAGAAATCGAACCTTGTTAAAGCTTGCGAATGAGGCAAGCAATGCTGCGCGCACATCCGGATCGACTCGCATCCCAAGCACGAGTGTGGCAACGCATAAGAGGAGAAATCCTTGCCTGACAAGCCAGTCTTTTGTTGCCGTAAAAACGTTCGCACCTCTGCTGATACTTTCTGAAAGTGACTTCATTTCTGTGTCTGCATTTAAGATCTTTCGACGATGACTGGTTCTGCAAGCATTAGGTTTGTCCAAATACGAATTTGGCTTGCAACTAGGTTACCTTCCCGAACACGACGAAAACTCTGCCCAGCTTTTCTTCCCATCCGTCAGCATTGACTGGGAAAAGTTGTGTAGCCCAACTCGGTGGGTCGTTCGTTTGAGGTACGAGAGGCCTGCTTCGGGTGTGGGTATTGACAATATGCGAATTTTCTCAGGAGATTGATTTATGATTTACAAAACTCTTCAACTTGCTGTTGTTGTTGCCGCCATGGCTTTCAGCACAGTTGCCATCGCACAAGATTGCGGCGGTTGTTCAGGTGCAGTCGAAGGTTCTACTGGCTGCGGACGCTCAATTACTCAAATGGATGCTGCCGGACTTTGGTCGGACTACTGCACAGACAGTTGCAGCGCTAATACAAGCTGCGGTTCAAGCTGCGGAACTTCAAGCTGTGGCATGTCTAGCGGATGCCAACTTGGTGGAAAGCTTCGCGGTCGATTCGGTGGCTTGCGATCGAAATTTAGCGGTGGCGGATGTGGCGGCGGATGCAACTCTGGTTGCGATAGCTGTGGAGCTTACTCAAGCCCCGTCAGCTCTTGCGGCGGTGGATGTGACACTGGTTGCGATAGCGGTTGCGGCGGAAAACTTCGTGGCAAGCTAAGCGGTTTGAACTTCGGTAGCCGCCTGGGTGGAAGCTCAAGCTGCGGTTGCGATCAGGGCTGCTTTGGCTACCCATCTTCTTGCGGTTGCGGCGGAAACATGGGTGGCAAACTACGTGGCATGTTCTCTGGAATGGGTCATCGTAGCTGCGGCGGCGGATGCAATGCTGGCGGCAAGCTCAAGGGTATGTTCGCTGGCCTTGGAAGCAAATGTGGCGGTGGATGCGGCGGCGGTTGCGGTGGTGGATGTGGCGGCGGAAAAATCCGCGGCATGTTCTCTGGCTTGTTCAACCGAAGCAAGAACGATTGTGGTTCTTGCGGCGGATATTTCGGCGAAGCTGTTGGGCATGAGTACGGAACCGATGGAATGCAAAGCTGCGTTTCTGGTTGCGGTTCAGTTCCAATGGCCATGCCAATGGAAACTTCAGTCATGGGATGCCCACAAGGTTGTGACGGTGCCGTTTCAGTTATGCCAACCGAAACTGGATCACAAGTAGAAGGCTCAGCCGCTGAAGCCGCTGTTCAAGAATTGAAGAAAGCCGCTGAAGGTAACTAGTCATCTAGAGTGACTGAATTCTAAAGCGACGTTTCAAAGGGTCTTCCGGATTTTTCCAGGAAGGCCCTTTTTTTATGCGCTGCGGTTGGGCTGATTTACTGTGGCCTGATTTGCCCATGAGCAAATTATGGGTTTCCTGAGATTCCGAAACAACTTGAGTTTCGCAGTCGTTTGTGAAACAATGAAGCCACGGGCAATTCGGGAGGAACAGTTCATGATGTTTTGTTTTTTGCGCAACCGATTCGTACTTTCGGTTTGCTTAGCAACGTTCATCGCCAGTTCGGTAACCATCAGTCAATCTGATGGACAAACGACCAATCGAGCCGATCGAACCACAACCGGGAAAATTCAATCCCATCTTGATGCGGGTGAATTTCCGTTAGCGATCAAGCTCGCCTCGACTCTTCCAAAAGATCAAAACGACAAATGGCTGGGGCAAATTTCTCAAACGCAACTTGCGGCCGGCTCACCGACTGCGGCGTTTGATTCGGCTGGCCAAATCACCAATGACTTACGACGGTCTTCCGTGCTGTCTTCGATGTCACAAACTCAATCAGGGAATGCTGATCGCGGCCCAAATGCCAACGGCAGCATGGGGGGCGTCACCGAGCAAGATTTCACACCGCTGATTGACTTAATCACCGGCACCATCGCCAGTGAGTCATGGCTGGACACGGGAACTGGGTTGGGCACCATTCAGGCCTATCCGGCTGGCGTTTTCGTAGACAGTTCCGGCACACTTAAAAAGCTAAAAATTGATGCCAAAATGTCGTCTCGTGAAATTCGCAGCTTGGCCATCTCTGATTCTGGAAATCGCCGCGCCCAATGGCCGGCGGATCTACGCACGATTTCTTTGACACGATTAGAGCGGGAAGCCCAACTGCTGGCCGCCCAAGGTCGTCCTCTCGATGAAGAGATGGCCAACCTGGCTGGCATGACCGAAATCAAGTACGTCATTGCTTATCCGGAAAGTGGTGACATTGTGATCGCCGGACCGGCCGGGCCGTGGAAGAAAGACAAACGGAATCGTTCGGTCAATGTTGATTCCGGCAAACCGGTTCTTCAGCTTGATGACTTGGTGGTTTGTTTGCGAAACGCGTGGGGCAACAATGGCAAGTTTGGATGTGCGATCACGCCACGTCAAAAGAACTTGGCGGCCACACAGAATTTCCTAGCGACCAGTAAGCTCAAGGGCAAGAAGTGGTCTCGTCAACTACGCGAAGTCCTTGGCAAGCAAGACGTGGAAGTTTTCGGAATCGATGCACGAACTCATGCATCGCGTATTCTGGTCGAGGCCGATTATCGCATGAAGCTAATTGGCATGGGCTTGGAGCCTTCTGTGCCGGGGGTTGCAAGCTACCTTGATCGGATCAAATTGAATCCAGACGGCTCCTTACCGCCAATGGATGTTGTCCGCTGGTGGTTCACGCTAAATTATGACGACGTGGTTTCCGATGCCGACCGAATGGTGTTCACGTTCAACGGTTCGGGTGTCAAAGTTCTTAGTGAAAATGAATTGCTTGATGAACAAGGCAAAAGAATTCACACCGGTCAATCACATGGCCCAACCAAAGCTTTCGCCCGCGACTTCACTAAGCACTTTGAGAAAATTGCGACGCAATACCCAATCTATCGCGAACTTAAAAACGTTTTTGACATGGCATTGGTATCGTCTTTGATTCGGCATCAAGATCTTGCCAAACAGGTTAATTGGAACTTGACATACTTTGGTTCGGAGCATTCTCCGAACCAGCTAACGTATAAGGTGAAACACGAACCGGTCGCACGCCAAGTCAATTCGGTGATGAATCAGCGTGTTCTAAAATTTCGCAAGCCAACTTCGACTGTAAAGCACACGCTGGTCGGAGTCAGCGGTGGCATCTCGTATGATGCTCACGAGGTGATGTCTGCCGAAAGAATCAAAACAGAAACTGATTCTAAGCTGGCCAATGAAACGAAGCGGTCTCGCCCACAAAACGACCAAACGAATTGGTGGTGGGACTAATTTTTCAAAGACAAATCCAGATGAAATGCAACCCAAACACCTCGTCGACTAACATCGCCGAGGTGTTTTTTTGTTGACGGATCTAAATCAAGAATTTGGTGCCAGCCAGAGAGCGACCGTTGGTCAACGATATTTCGTCTCAGAACCGAGTTCCGTGGGAGCGTCAAATTTGACGCTGGAGATCGCGTCGAGGCAGGCATTAGCTATTATCAAATCTTGCCGGGTCGTAATCTTAATGTTCAAAGGTGATCCGACCACCATCGAAACTTCAACGCCGTGCAGCTCCGCCAATTGCGATTCATCAGTCACGTTGATGGAGTTTCGTTGGGCATACAAATCGTTGATCAGCTTACGTCGGTACACCTGCGGAGTTTGCGCCAAATACAAACCAGTTCTGTCTACCGTCTCATCAACCTTGTCGCCGGTTCGTGACCTCTTGATCGTGCTGTTGACTGGGACTGTCGGAATCACGGCTGGGAATTTTTCAGCCGCCGAGAAAACGCCTTCAACCAGAGCAACATCAAGACATGGCCTCGCTGCGTCATGAATGGCAACGTAATCACAAACTGGATCAACCTGTTGTAAAGCGTTCTGAACCGAATCAGCTCGCTCGGATCCGCCAAGCACTACATCGATGTTCAATTCGTCGATGTTCGCCTCAAACTCTTTCCGAAAGAACGCTTCATCGTCCGGAGATATAACGACAATCAATTGCGTCACATCGGCACGAGCACGAAAAAGCTGAGCCGAATACAACCAAACTGATTTTCCTTTGAGCAGCACAAAAGGTTTCTTCGCTGTCGGATCATTGAAGCGGCTACTGCGTCCGGCCGCTGCGAGAATGACGGAAAAGGTTGGCATGCTGAAGTTTGTTTTCTGTGGATTTAGTGTTAGCGATCCAATCCAAGTACGATCGAGACATCTTGTTGATTGCCGTCACGAAAAATTCGCACTCGCACAGTTTGTCCGGGTTCAAATTCATCCAAGACGTCTTGAAGATCATCCGTTGTCGCGACTGGTTTGCCATCAATTGCCAGAATTCGATCCGCCGATGATTTGTCGGCTTGGACGGTTTCATAGAGACGCCCGCCCATTCGAACGACTTTACGCTCAACTCGCAAGCCACGGATTCCAGCCAACGCTGCCGGGCCACCTTGTGCCAATCTCGCGACGCCCAATCCTTGCTCAGTTTTCCAAAACAAATCGATACCCAGCGACGCGCGACGGACTTCACCAAATTGCAACAAGTCCGGGATGACGCGTCGGATCGTGTTGACCGGCACGGCAAAACCAACCCCGGTATTCTCTCCCGTCAAGCTCGCGATGGCGGTGTTCATACCAACCAACATGCCTTCGTTATCAAGCAGCGTACCACCAGAGTTGCCTTGATTAAGTGCGGCGTCGAGTTGAATGATATTTTTCATCAGGCGACCTGTTTTCGAACGAAGCGAGCGGTCAAGGCTGGAGACAATGCCAACGGTCATTGTTCGTTCCAAACCAAAAGGATTGCCGATGGCAAAGATCTTTTGGCCGACGCGTAAATCGTCAGAGCGACCCAACACCACTGGCGTGAGCAGTTCTTTGGGAGCTTCGATTTTCAAGATTGCGATATCGTTTTGCGGATCCGCTCCCACAATTCGTGCGGGATAAGGATCGCCCTCGAACAAGGTAACTTTCACAACGTCGCTGTTTGCAATGACATGATGGTTGGTCACGATATGCCCTTGTTGATCCAGCACCCATCCGGAGCCGGAGCCTTCTTCCGTTTGCGGCCCACCCATGAACCACAATTGGTCTCGATTGGCCGATGTATCAATGTTAACGACGCTACGATTGACTTTGTCATAAACAGCAATGTTGACCGACTCTTCCGCCGTAAATCGCCGCTGACGTTGAGGCACTGACAATGCTTGGGAGAAAGGTTGAGTGTTGACGATTCCAGATTGGCCAGCTCGCGAAGCGTTGGACTGGACGGGCTCTTGAAAGACTGCGCGACCCGGCAAGGTTTCACCAGCCGCAGCCTGATTGAGTGGCCTGCTGGTTGCGGGTGATTGAAAAGGTGCCGGAGCAGCCCACAACGATCGGTCGGTCGAGTTTTGAGTGGCAACTGTGAACAAGACCCAGAGCGATCCCAAGCCAAAACAAAAATTGAGTACTTTCTTCATTGATCTGTTTTCAAATCCCAAGTTGATTGAATTGCACCAAAAGGAGTTTCATAAAGGACAAGTCGCTTGATTCTACGGTTTCCCCATTATTTTGTTCGCTTTTCGCAGGCAGCCGCAGATGAATCCTATTTTCCCGTCAAACCCAAGCCTGAAAAACGTGCTTATTTGAAAATCAACTCTCCGATTCGCAATCGTCATGATCGCTTCAAGAATTAAACCGATCACGAAAGTCGCCGGTTTCGCTAATCTCCCATCTTTGGCCAACAGGAAAAAGTTTCCCTGTCCGATAACTCTAGCAAACAGAGTGGTCGCACCTTCACTTGCCCTATCTTTCCCGAGGGCAGTGCAATGATCAACGCCAGTTGATCGCCAATTTTTATAGCCCGCTCGTATCGATATATTCATGTACCGCTAAGTGCTTATGCGCACGATGGCAAGGAGACATTCGTATGGCACGGAACACCGCTAAGTTTTGCCTGTGTACCATTCTATTGCTATTAACGATTGGCTGCCCATTCGCGACCGCCGCCGAAATTGGAATTGCAGCAAACGTTCGAATTTTCGCAAACGGGCGATTCCAACTAGATCAAATTGAAGAGCTGACAACGATTCCGTCGGCTCCAGCAAGAACCAGCCAGCAAAATTCGTTTCGAAATATGCTTTCACCACCTTGCCGATTTATCGAGCTGTACATGCGGCGAAACGAAGGTTCAGCCGTCGCGGCAACAACTGCAACTACGATGCCCTCGGCTTGCCCGACATGTCCGACGGAGCAGCAACAAAGAGCAGAATTTGAAGAAAACATCGCGTTCCCAGTCAACGATTCGAACAAAGTCATTGGTGCCGCGACATTCCAACCATCCCAATGGAAAAATTGGACTTTGGTGGTTCAGCCGCTTTCGAAGCTAAATCAGTTCAAAGATTTGGTTGGCCGGTTTTCTTACAACGGAATTCAGGCAATCCAGAATGGCGTCTTCTCTTACGTGGCAAGTTCGATTTCGAAGGGAATTGAGGAAGTCCAAGAATTGACATCTTTCACATCCGGGGAAAGCGTTAACGTTCGAACTGATTCAAAAGTGAACGTAAATTCGCTCAGATCGCCGACAAATTCAGCACCCTCAAACGATAAAGAAGCCAGCGACGCTGAAGAACCACTCGACAGCTATTGGGAATACTACCAAGACTGTGACAATTGGGACGTTACCTTTGCTTACTTGACCATGCAACCATCCCTGCCGATTGGCTTGCTCTCAAACAGCGATGAATTGGAATTGAGAACGGAGTTCCCTTTCCTGCTGCCCCAAGCTTTGGCTACGCAAAACCCTCTTCTTTTAGTGGCTCCTGGTCGAGAAGCAATCAAAGTGATTTGCGATGAGGTCGCCTATCAAATCAAACAAAGTGAATTTGAGTTTATCGAATCGCGCCAGTTTCCAGCTTTGGAAGTCGATGCAGCACAGGCGCTTGAGCTTACCGCGATCCAAGCCGATGCACTCAGTCCGGCGATTACGATTCCGATTTTGCTCGTTCATTCCGAGTGGGTTCATCCTGGCTCTGTCGTTCGACCTGCCACTGATTTCTTCGACCAGTACTCTGGCGTGCTGGCGAAGCAATTGAATCCGATTGCGATGCGTATTAAGTCGATAGATCAAGTAGAGAATTTGAAGTCCGCACGGAGAAAGATCTCGACAAAGAAGTCATTCGCCAACTCGCTACGTAATCTCGGGCAACGCCTCATCGACTGCTCTGAAAACCTGCTCGATGACGTTCGAATAAGTGAGTGCGAGCTATCCAGTCAAACTCGACTGGCCGAACGCTCGGAATCAGATCGAAGATAACATTGGCTCGTTAGAAGTGATTCGGGCAATAGTCTGAGCCACTTGGAGGCTGAACTACTTCGATCACCTCGCCCCTCTCCTTCACGTGCGGCATTGTAGCGTGGCCGAATGCTCCGGTTATGTTGCGACTTCATTAAGACCGGCTCAAGTCTCAATTACCGTCAGCCCAATCATCTTAAAGCGGCCCCAATTTTACGCCGGCCGAATTTTACGGCCGCCCCATTGGAATGAACGTTTTTTGGAGCTTTTGACTCCACGCACCTTCGATCGTCCAAGTTCGGAAAACGCCTCTTGGGCAAATGCGATCGAATTCGTGGCTCAAAACAGTTTTGGCGGTCGCTACCGAAACTGCGTCCATTGATTCCGGACGGGCAAAATTTGCGCTTACCGATCGCAGATTGACCAACAGGACGCGCAAATACTCGCCAAATGTCATCGCTTACCTGATCAATTTTGGGTGAATGGACTCCAACAAAGGTCAGCCGAGTGTTCAAAAATGCTGCCATTTGGTGAAGCACTTTTCCGATATCACTTTTGCTGGGTGCGTTTAATGGTCAAAAAACGAAGAAATCGAGGCATTTAGGTACCTTGATTTGATTTTTTTGTTCAACCCTCTTATTCGGCACTGGCTTTGCATTGTTTTGAACGTTGGCAGCTTCTCGGATGGAACAGCGAAGTCGTTGTTTACATCTACGAGGTGCCAATTAAGGTAATGATTTTGCGGGTTAAATCGTGTGGGCTATCAAGGCAAAAACGGCTAAATTTGGTAGCGTTTCCACCGACGTCAAAATACAATTGAAGGATGGGCTCGAAAGGCCTGTCAAATTCGGCTCATACTCCTAGAGACAGGGCCAAATACAACTTGGTAAGGCAAGGCAGGGCGCGTGGTTCGAAAACCATGCCCCTTCGTCATCTTTTTCGGTGTTGGAGATCGTTATGGTAAGTAGCTCGACCAAAGTCGCGCTTCGGGGATTTTCTGTTGCTTTGTTGGTTTTAGGCCTGCAAGTAGCGTTTTCAGGCGAATCGTTGGGTGTTGACAATAGCACTGAAAAGTCGCGAATGGCGACCTTCGACAGTGCTGGTGAAACAAGTTTTGCTTTGAGCCTTGGCTCAACGGCGACTGATTTGCCGCAGCGTGCCAGCGACATCGTCGTTTACGTTGACACGTCGGCCAGCCAAGCTGGTGCCTACAAGCGTGACTCAATCACAACGCTTAAGCACTTGTTGAACAATCTGAACTCGGAAGACCGTGTTAAGATTGTCGCCGTCGATCTGGATCCAATCCCGATGACTGAAGGCTTTGTTGATCCAGGCAGTGACGCGGTCAAGGTCGCGATTGACAACTTGAATCAGCGAGTTGCACTAGGTTCGACCGACGTCGAGCTGATGCTTGAAACGGCTGCGACAGAGTTTGCCAACGCGGGTAACAACAATAAGAACGTTGTCTACATCGGAGATGGGATCAGCCGAGCTGGCATCCTTCATACCGCTGCGTATGCAAAATGCGTTAAATCACTTGTTTCAAATCAGGTCAGCGTCTCCAGCTTTGCCATTGGCCCTGAAAGAAACATTGAACTGATGGCCGCACTGGCCAACACGACCGGTGGCAACCTTTACGTTGACACGGATGAAGAAGAGTCGGCAAAAACCGGTGCCAAAGGCATCGCCGAAACCGTTCACGGATCAGTCTTCTGGCCTCAGTCCGGTATCGTCAGCGAGTCAGTCGTTGAGTTTTTCCCTCAGCACTTGCCGCCCCTACGAACCGATCGTGACACGATCATTGTCGGTACCGTTTCAGATCGTTCACAGGTTGACCTTCAGATCAACGGCGTTGTCGATGGTATCACCAAGAGCATGAAGTGGAATCTTGCTCCCGAAACTGCCAACGTTGATTTCTCGTTCTTGCCAGGACTTGTGAAGGATGCAAGAAAAGACCGTGGCGTTTCGATGCCAACCGTCGGATCGAATGGACTTCAAGAATATGCACGCATGAAGAGCGTTGAGTCGGCTCGATTGGCTCAACTTGGCGGTCAGGCACTTGCCAACGGCAATCGTGCGGCGGCCAGCAAATTGGCCTCAGCAGCTTTGGCGGCTGACTCGTCGAACACCACAGCGGATGTTTTGGCGATGGCAGCGACTTACCGAGTTCAAGATGAAGACAGCCCGTTTGGGTTGGGATCATCTGACGAACCGGCGGCTGACACGACTCCAGCAGCTCAAGATGATTCTTCGCCCTTCGGCCAAGAGTCAACTCCCGAACCAGATAATGACTCACCCTTTGGCGAAATCATGGAAGAGGACGATTCAGCGGCAACTCCGGCTGAAGAGTCCGTTCCAGCTGGAACCATTTTCCCACCAACAGAAGATCCTGTTTTGCCAACCGCACCGGGGCAAGAGCAACCAGGGCAAGCGATCGTCGAGCCTCCAATGGCTGACCAGGGATCAGGTTTGACAATGATTTCACCTGACTATCAAGACGACGCGACTCGCCTACTCCAGGAAGTTCAGCAAGACGGTAATCGAATCGTGTTGTCGGAAGAAGAGCGACGTAACATCATCAACGAAAAGGCCAAGAAGCAAGTTGAGTTTGAACTCAAACGTGCTCGTGAAGAACTGCGTTCAAATCCTGAGGCGGCAATAACTCGTCTCAAAGACGTTATGGAAATCATTGACCAAACCGTTGATTTGACTCCCAACACGCGATCAGAACTACGTTATTCACTTGAGTCGGCATTGCTTTCGAGTCGCCAACGCAAGCTTGAATTTGATGACGAAATTGCTCGCAGCACAATCAACGCGGCCCAGGCCGAAAAGCTTGCTCGTCAAGCCGTTCGTTTGTCGCAACGAGAAGAGAAGGTCGCTGGCTTACTCAACAAGTTCAACTACTTGATGAAAGAACGCCAGTACAAATCGGCCTACGACGTTACGACAACGGCTGTTGAAGTTGCACCTGAGAAACCAGAAACGCAAGCGGCTGTTCAAACGGCAATGTTTGCTCACAACCTGGCTTTAGGCGAAGAGCTTCGTCGTAAGAAGCAGGCTGGCTTCTTTGATGCAATGTACGCCAATGACGCCGCTTCGATTCCGTTCCCAAGCGATCAGTTAATGATTTTCCCGGATGCTCAAGAATGGAAGAGAAAGAAAATCGCTCGTAAGAAGTACGACCGAATCCGTTTGACCGGTAGCGACATCGACGAAAAAATCTTGACGGCACTCGAAGAGCCAACCGACTTGATTTACGACGAAGCTCCTTGGTCTGACGTCGCAGCTGAATTGGAAGAGCGGTTCAAAATCGAAGTTCAACTTGACCAGTCTGCTCGTGACGACAGCTTGACAGAAGACGAGCCGATCACAGTTGACTTGAAAGGTATCCGCTTCAAGAACGCTTTGCGTCTGATGCTGAAAGAAAAGAACGCGACCTTTATTGTTCGCAATGAAGTTTTGTTGATCATTTCCTTAGATGATGCTGAAGACACCAAGTACTTCGTTACCAATGTTTATAACGTTGGCGACCTTGTCGCTCCGCGAACACCTGTTCAAGGTGGTGGACTCGGTGGCGGTGGCTTCGGTGGTGGTGGTCAACAAGGTGGCGGCGGCTTTGGTGGTGGCGGTCAGCAAGGTGGTGGCGGTGGAGTATTCTGTGTCCAGGAAAGCAAAGTGCTGAAGCTGGGTACTTCGAATGTTTCTACTTCGCAACCGGCTGTTGAAGCAGCGCCAAAAGTGATTGTTCCACCTGCTGGATCAAACGCCGACGCAGCGTGGCAAAACTACTTTTCAACAACGTTCGCCGCTCCGGCGGATGTTCGCGAAACAGTTCGCAAATTGATGAAAGAAGAACGAGCACCTGAAGTTGTTTCGCTTGTTCACGCAGCAATGCGAAACGACCAAATGCAGCCTTGGATGCACGAAGCCATGGTTTTGGCCATGCAAATCAGTGGCAAACCACAGGCTGATATCGAACGAGCTTTGATGTCAAGTGTTGACCTTTCTAGTGATCCCGATGACGCCATGTACGCAGCGACCTACATGGCCGCCAACGGGATGGAAAAACGTGCGATCCGGATGCTTGAGGATTTCGCAATCGCCAACCCAACTCGAACCGAACCCTTCGTGATCGGCTTGCGTGCGGCTCAGAAAATCAAAGATCTTGATGGTATTAAGTGGGCGACATTGGGAATTCTCAGCCAGGAATGGCCTGAGCACCCAGAAGTTGTTAAGCAAGCCGAATTCGCGGCTGACGGAGTTCGCTTGAGTCTCAAGAAATCAAATCGCCTGGAAGAACTCCAGTCATACGAAGCCGATCTTGAAGCTGCTTTCGAGCGTGATTGCTTCATTGACGTCAGTTGGACTGGTGATGCTGATCTTGATTTGACCGTGATCGAGCCAGGCGGAACTGTCTGCTCACGATTGGTCAAGAGAACGACTGGCGGAGGAGTTTTGCTAGGTGACAAATTCACAGCAAGCCCGAACGCGTCTGGCGTTGTCTCGGAACGATACGTTTTGCCAAAGGGCTTCGGTGGCGACTACCAAGTCATCATCCGTCGTGCTTGGGGTGAAGTCACCTCCGGCAAAGCAACAGTCTCGGTTCAGAATCATTATCGCTCAGAGCGTCAGTCTGGTATCACTCGCCAAGTTGACATCAACGATTTTGGTGCCGTTGTTTTGTTCACTCTAGATCACGGCCGCCGAACAGAAGCTCTTGAGGATCACGCAATTCAAACGGTTGTTAAAAACCAGTTGAGCACGAATCGCAACATTCTGGCTCAACAAATTGCACAAGCCGACTCTGGCTACTCAAACGATAACTATTACGGCAATTCAATCACTGACGATTTAATCGAAGGTGCATTGGGCCGTAACAACAATAACAACTTGCTGAACAACGGCCCACTAAGTCCTGGAATTGTTGGTTACACACCGCAGATTCAGTCGATTCCTGACGGCCCAAGCTTGCAGGTCAATCACGCGACAACTGCCGATCGACTTTACGTCATGGTCAGTGTCACGCCTCGATTCACTGCGATCACCGGTGTCGATACATTCAACATCCTTGGTGATGCTCAGACTGCAGCAGGACTTGGAAATACTGGTGGTCAACAAGGTGGCGGCTTCGGAGGCGGACAAGGCGGACAAGGCGGACAACAAGGTGGTGGAGGCCCATTCTAACCCAGCCTGATCAAACACTTAGTCTTGTAGCTGAAGCCTGCTCACTATTCATCTGACGCATGCTCTAAGTTTCAAGCAATCTATCAATCGGCCGTCCTTTGCAGATCTGCATCGGGCGGCCGATTGGCGTTTGTAGCTCCTGTTTAAAATCAACGCCCAGCGACGAAAGGATTGTCGCATGGACATCCTCGAGCGGATGAGAATCTTTCAACTCATCAAGCGGCGTCTGGGAGTCACGCTTGGGAACGCTTGACGTTTCGCCCACGACACGCCCACCTTGAACTCCACCGCCTGCCAACGCAATCGTGAAACCATGCGGCCAGTGATCCCGACCACCAACTGGATTTACCCACGGCGTTCTTCCAAATTCCCCACCACACACAACCAATGTCGAATCCAGTAGATCACGTTTTTTGAGTTCGCGAATGAGAGACGCGTAAGCCGGATCAAGAATATTGATTTGCCCGGCTTGAAGTTCATGATTGTTGACGTGAGTATCCCAACCGGTCAAAGTGATCTCAACACATCGCACTCCGGCAGAGATCAGCCGGATGGCCGCAAGGCAACTTCGCCCGAACGGAGTGTCACCAAATTGCGCCTTCTCCTCAGTTGAAACTTGGCTGACATCGAATGCCGACAGTTGTTCCGAAGACATCATTTTCAGCGCCGCGTCGAGATTTTGATTGCGAAGTGAATCTGGAACTCGATCGCCACTTCGCTTTCTCAGAAATTGCCGATCTGTGAATCGCAAGTCGTTAATACGATCTAGTTGTCGCTTCTTTTCTACTCGCGACGATACGTCTGGAATTCGCTGATTGGGATCGAACACCTTAAATGCGTCATAGTGGTCGCCTAAATATCCGCCACGCGCCGGGGCACTGGCTGGCAAAATTGAAATGTGGCGAGGAATATCGACGGAGCGATCAGACTCAGTATTCAATTGATGGCAGACGATGCTGCCAATCGCCGGATGATTCAATGTTGGATCAGGACGATAGCCAGTTTTGATGTTGTAAATCGCCCGCTCATGGTCGCCTTCCTTACTGGTAACCGCACGAACCAATGAAATAGCATCCATCTGTTCAGCCACTTGCTCGAAGCCATCCCCCAACATGACTCCGGGAGCATTCGTTTTCCGAGCCAGACTCCCCGCTGCGATTTCGGTGCCGGGATGAGGATCAAACGTTTCCAATTGACTCGGCGCGCCCTCTAGCCACAACACGATCAGCGATTTGGCAGGGGCCCGTCGGTTTTTCTCCTCCTGACGAGCCAACGTGGTCGCCATTGGAGTCAGCCATGACATTCCGCTCAATCCCGCCAGCTTCAGGAGTGATCGGCGGCTAAAATGCTCGATGCTGCCGCAACTATAGTCTTCATTCATATTTCTAGTGGTTCCAACGAAACTCAGAACTGTTTATCAAAGTCCAATAGATATCGATCGCTTTTTTTGTCCGCTGCCTGCCCTTCACCTGATCCAACTGTTCCGCAAAATGACGGGACTCGTCGGCCGTTGGTCGGCGGCTGAGCGTTGACAAATAAATGACTTCAACTGCCTTCTTGGAATTGGGAGACAATCCAGCGAGCTTGATCGGAGCCAGCAATGGACCTTCCAAACGCTCATCAACCATGCGGCCATTCAGCATCAGCAATCGCTGGGTTACCGTTTCGCCCCGATCCTCGAACTCGTCTTCGCCCGGATCACCGAAGCGACGAACAAAATCAATTTCCTGACCAAACATGGAAAGCTGAGTCATGATATGTGCTGTCGAATCGATCGTTGTCAGCGAAGTTGATTGGCAAACACTGCCAGCAACTTGATCGGGTCGGAGACGAATCAAAGGAAACACCGCCCACTCATTTTCTTGCGATTTAGTAATTTCGGCCGGCGATTCGCTATCCAATTGAAACACTTCGGTAGCTGAAATGATCCTAATCAAACGACGCAAATCAAAATCATGAACGACAAAATCATCCGCCAAAATTTCTAACGCTTTAGGAAACGGGCCTTCCAACGGAATGTCATCGACAGGCTCCACCAAAGCCCGACCAAACATGATCGCCCAAATGCGATTGACGGTTGCCCGAGCAAATGGGGTGTTTTCTGGGTGCGTCACCCACTTCGCCAGCCGCCACCTTAAGTTCTGCTCATCATCTTCAGCCAGTTCACGATAAAACGGAACCTTTGCTGGGATCACCTCTTCTTCCTCGGCATCGAGCAATTTGTACAAGTAGTCGCCGCGCTCCGGGGCATCTCGAATTCCCAGCAGCGAATTTTCCGTCTGTTGAAAAAATGCGGCCAACGAATGAAAGTCAGATTGCATACCTGCCTTTAAGTCGTCCGGTGAACCGAGGTTAATCGTGCCAAGAAAATCGTCGTGGCATTGCAGACAATCGATTCGCATTCCGAGAAAAGCTCTCGTCGTCCGTCCCGCAAGCAAAACCGGATCGGGTTGCGACTCGTTATCTTCGGCAAGTGTTCGCGTATAAAAATTTACCGCTGGCGTGTCAGTCCAGAGGCCTTCGTCAGTTAAAATCGTTCGCACCAAGTGATCATAATTGACCTTGGCTTCAAGTTGATCGGAAAGCCAAGAGACAAAACGACGACGGCGGAAAACCAAAAACGGCCCCTCGTCGACACCCACGAGAGCTCTTGCGAGTCGCTCGGCGATGTGATTGCTCGTTCGCTTATCCTCCAACAGTCTTGAAACCCACCAGTGAATCTGGTGCTCAGCAGGTTGCTTTTCAAACTCGCGAATTTCCTCCATGGAGGGAATCGTACCCGCCAGACCGAGAGAAAGTCGACGCGCAATCAGAAGACCACTCGCTTGATCGGTCGGCGTCAGCCCAAGCGACTGCCAGTGATTTTCGAAAGCGACATCAATCTGAGTCGCTACGTCCGAAATGGATCTCTCGGATTCGCTGCGAGGATGAAACGACTCCGGCCGCTCAATCCGATCGGACGAAAGCATCACCAAAGAAACGAACCCCACTCCCACGAATACCAGTCCGAACAGGAGAACGTTTTTTGCCCAAACCGATTCTTTCATTTGCCTACCTGAAAACTTCCTTTAGTAGCTCGCATTTCGGTTTTTATTCGTTTTATGACGGCCGGCTCAACTCTTTCCGTCATTTTTGAAACCCAAACGCTCAAACTGCGGTTTACTCAGTAGTCATACTCATTCAACTCAACTGAAGTTTTTGGTCAGCTAAAGTTTTGACAAACAAAAGCCTAATCAATAACCGACTTTACATCGACCGAAGAGTTCGGCTCAATTAATGGCTAAATTTGACTTAGAAGTTCGCGATCCAATCATTGGCAATTTGGACATACGCAAGAAGCGCGAGCCAATTACATTACCTTCAATTTTCACCACGTAGGCAGGGCAATCCTAGTTGGAGTCTGAATCACAACAATCTGAGCTTGGTTCTCGATCGAAGCCTACCGAAACTGGATTCGATCCTGAGATTGTCTCCGCAGAGATCGTCAGAAGCCCAAACAACATCGTCGTTGATGCGGAGTTGGTTGACGTCAAATCAACAGCGAGTGCCAACGATCCTAGTCAGGCTCTCCCAGCCGACATCCAGCTCGCCAGCATCGCCGCTGTTGAGCAAGCGGACTTAATTGAGCAAGCCGACTTAGTTGAGCAAGCTGGAGTAACGAACTCAACATCGAACCCAACACTGTCTCAAACAAATGGCCCGAAACCAAGTTGGGTTTTTCGCCTGATTTCCTTCTTACAGCGGCTTACTTCCAATCTGTTTGGAATTGCCAGCGTCATTTTCTTGCTTGCTGTCACGGCGAACATTCCAATCTTGAATTTCCTGAGCTTCGGCTACTTGCTCGAGGTAACGGGACGGCTCGCTCGTAAGCAAAAATTCTCAGATG
>CAZPTT010000015.1:25403-32963 GCA_964589435.1 uncultured Pirellulaceae bacterium | reverse complement strand
ATGCGATGGTTGGTCTTCGCAAGGCATCGGTGCTGGGCAGTATCGTACTTGGCACCTGGCTAGTGCTCTGGCCCCTGCGGTTGATGTCTGAAATCTGGTTCGAAGCCTACTTGATCGACCCAAACAGCCAACAGACCCAGATTTTGCGCGTCGTCCAAATCGTCGCCATCGTTTTGGTTATGGGACACATTGCGGCGGCCTGGGTTTGCGGCGGAAAGCTGCGTTACTTTTTTTGGCCAATCGTCGCACCATTCTCCTTCGCGGTTTGGCTGGCTCGACGTCTGGCGGGTGTGAGTATTTTCCGCAAAGCCATTTCATTGATGACCGGTTGGTGCGCACCGCGATTGGTCGACGACATATGCGGCACACCTCCCATTGTAGACTGGTTCTTGCCAGCCATTTTTTTGAAGCGGCTGGTCAGCGGAAAGCTGATCGAATCGAGTCGAGATGCCGTTTGGAATTTCGCCGCTTCGCTCAACCTGACTTACTATTTCTTGCTTGGCTTCAAGGGATTCCTTGGCACGTTCCTGTGGCTGCTTTTTCCAACAGCACTGCTCGTTTCATCCACCTATTGCGAGGACGGCGCTGCGATTTTGGCTGCCCTCCTGGGAGTACTGACAGCGATTCCAGTTTTTGCTGTTCTGCCGTTCTTACAAGCGCACTTCGCCACCGATGGAAAACTGAAACGCTTCATCGAAGTCCGCCATGTCGTGAGAAATTTTGGGCGAGCTCCTTGGGCACATATCGTCGCCTTGCTGATGGCGATCGTAATGGCGCTACCGCTGTTCGTGTTGAAGGTCGAGGCGATTCCGTCCGAACTTCTTTGGAGCCTGAGCATTGTTTTTGTCGTCTTCACTTGGCCCGCAAAAATGCTGATCGGATGGGCGTACGGAAGAGGTGCGAAACGCGAACAATCAAGCCGCTGGTGGGTTCGCTATCCCCTGCTGGCGTCAACAGTTCCGTTAGCACTAACGTTCGTTTTGATCTTGATGCTAACACGTTACGTCAGTTGGAACGGTGCGATGAGCCTGTTTGAGAATCACGTATTCCTATTGCCAGCGCCATTTTGGCAGTAGAAATCATCGACAACAACGAGGCCCTTTTTCCGCCAGGGAGCCCGAAAGCCGCGAACAGAGAACAGCAGGCAAATCTCAAAAGGCTGGAAGTAAAACTAAACCGGCCATACAAACCCGTCGTACAAAGCCGATGAAACGAGGAAGCTGTGGCCGGTTCAACCTTTTACAAACCGCTAATTCCAAAATCCGGCGACCCAAATCAGCGCGAAAATTGCGGCCATGAAAGCCAGCACCCAAACGGCTGATCGGAACGAGTGGATCAAGATTTCTTTTAAATGCTCGTGTCTGGTTGCCCCGTAAACCAGACTGACAACCATCACCAAAGGAATCGCGTACCAAATACGAGCAGGCGTCGCCATCGACAACATGAGATCAAAATCGAAGAGCATTCCTATGGCAGGCATTAAGTTCAAGGATTCAATGGGATTCATATTCTTGTCAATATTCTGAGTAAAAAATCTCGCTGCGGGTCGCTAATTCGATCGCACAAGAATTAGCAGAATTCACCTCTAGGCCAGTTTAACGTTCGCGTCGCTTGGATCTCGATTCCAGCTCTTCCTTTTGGCGAGGTGTCAAAATCGCGGGCCCGACGAACGCATCGTAAATGGCCAACAAGTTAAGAAGTCCAGCCACGACAGTGTATAGCGTTCCCATTTCATACATGTGCTTGTAATCGAAATGCCAGCGGGCAAGTACGTCGGGTTCGTTTTGAAAAACCGGCCCGGCGGGGGGAGCCCAAGGGCCATCCTTCAAAGTTGGGCCGTCGTAGGTTTTGTCTTTGTCACGATCGATTCGTAGACATCTCTGTCTAACTTTTCGCTTTTCAACTAGTGCTGTGCTGCGTTGATCGCCATAATCTGCTGGATATCGTTCACACAAAACAAAGAACGGATCGCCACCTTCAGCCGTTTTAATCGACTGAACCATTGCTGGCAAAGCTGGTGCCCCGCAGCCAAGCTGGCAAATGTATTGCCAACGTATGTCGCCCTCTTTATACGACGCGTAAACGACGCGTCCATGACCAAGTCCGAAGCCGAACAAAAATGTGCTCCAGACGCAAATCATGAACAAGAACCCTTTGGCAAACCGACGCTGGTAAAAATGTCCGGCACCAGGAAACAACCAAGCCAAAAATGCGGCCCAGTAAGGGTCATGTAAATCCACGACGATTGGTTCACCTTCATCTTGTGGGTAAACTACTTCCGTCATTATGAACCAATCTCAATCGTTAAATATTTTTTTGCATCAAAGAACAAATCGGCCGTTGGGAATCAATTTACGGATCAACACTCCCGACAACTTTTGGCCATTTTAACTTTCCTGTTCGTCCATGCCAGATCAAACTTGGCTCAATTTCATGTCACAACGTTTTTTTCTCGAAACTAAAATCAAAGACGGCCAGACGACCCTGGAAGGAGATCAGGCCCATCATGCTCTTCATGTGATGAGGTTTGGAGTCGGCGACAAAATCGTATTGTTCGACGGACGTGGCCAGGAACATTTTGCGGTCATCACCGAAACCGGCAAGAAGCGAATTAGCCTGACGATCGAGACCACCATCAAGTCGAAACCCAAGGTGCATCGCGACATCACGGTTGCCGTCGCACTGCCCAAAGGTGATCGACAAAAATTCCTGGTCGAGAAATTGGTCGAACTCGGCGTTCGGCGACTTATTCCATTGAAGACGGAACGGTCAGTTGCTGTTGCCAGCGCCAAAGTCATCGAACGAATGAATCGCCAGGTCGTCGAAGCCAGTAAGCAATGTGGCCGCAATTTTCTAATGACTGTCTCCGCCCAAAGGTCAGTCAAGGAACTGATCGCTACAAACTTCGAGCATACGATCCGTTTAATTGCTGATCCTTACTCCTCGAGTCCGTTGGTCTCGGCGGTTTCCAACAAGTCTCCATTTGTCGTTATCGCGATCGGCCCAGAGGGAGGCTTCGCTGAAGATGAATCCATTGCGATGTCCGAAGGCGGCTGGGAGCCGGTGAAACTAGGGAATAGTATTTTGCGAATTGAAACAGCAGCCGTAACGGCAGCCGTGTTGCTTGGCATTGGAGCGGAGTCCTAAATTAGCCCCAAAATAGATTAGCTCCCAAAAAAACGCGTGACCGACAGAATCCAGCTCTCACTTCAAGCCACGCAGAATTTCAGGCGAATCAAATTTCAGGCGAATCAAATTACGAGATTAAGATTACGAAGTTAAGTTTAGTCGCAGCAAGTTGAGAACCTGCTTGACGGCCCGTTGCTTTCGCCAAGCCGAATGGCCAGCAAACCGAAACTGCTCGGTAACCTCCAAGCTCTTCCCTTGCAAGTTCACGCCAACAATCGCGACTTCAAAATGCGACCTTCCAGCGGCAATCACTTTCTCATCAAAATCAATTCGGCCAATCGCAATTCCTAAATCCGCATCGAAAGCGCTGCGAATGTTTTTTGCTTCGGCCAACACGTCTTCATTGGTCAAAACGTTTTCATCCGCCAACACGTCTTGCTGAAAACCGGCTCCAACGTTGACACTGGTAGAACGATGACCTTTGACGATCGTTGCATCATTTTCGGCTTCGAGATCAATGATTGTCTCCGCAACGATTCCCGACAGGCCTGCGTCTGAGATTGCCAGCGAAACTCCAACGTTTGCCCCATCTCCTTTTAAACTTCCTCCACTTGCCAACTCAACAACAACCCCTTCGAGCGACTGTCCATTCTCACCAAAAACCAAATCCCCAAGGCCATCGCGAATCAGGTCAATGGTCGGCTGCATTTTCGCCAAACAGTCTTGGGCAGAAATTCCTCGCGTCATTACTCGCAAAGAAATCGTTGCCGCCGATGCCGTGATGCCGACTTGAGGATCGCGGCCACGCCGTACCAAGCCTGGCAACATTTCTTCGATTGAACTTTCCCCGGCTCCAAAACAATGCAACGTGTGGTGATGGATAGTTAAATCATCGTCGAACATACTTCTCAACCGGCCATCAATTGTCTCGCCCCACATCTGCTTCATTTCGGCGGGAACTCCGGGCAAGGCAATGATTCGACAAACCGTTTCACCGTTTCGCACAACGGACAAATCGATTCCCGGAGCTGTTCCTTCGGGATTGGGGATGATTTGTGTTCCGGCGGGAAAGTAGGCTTGAGAACGATTGCTGGCTGGCATCTCACGCCCGAACCCGCGATACATTCCTTCGATGTGCGTGAGCGTGCCTTCATCAAAATCAAGAGAAACTCCAGCGGCCTGAGCAATGGCTTCGCGGGTCAAATCGTCTGCCGTCGGGCCAAGCCCACCTGTCATCACCAAAAGATCGGCCCGCTCGATTGCGAGTTCGACGGCATGAACATGATCCGCAAGGTCGTCGCCGATCGTCGAGTGAAAACCGACATGGATTCCCATCTCGCCAAGCCGTTGGCTGATCCATTGCGTGTTGGTGTCCAGCCGCTGGCCGCTGGTCATTTCGTCGCCAATCGACATCACTTCGGCTTTGCATTCTGACAACAGATTCTCCTGAGTTCATGAAGTTGGATCGCTAACGTCGTAACTTCCGCGTTTTAAATCAAGACAAGAAAAACAAATCCAGCCAACCGCCTAAACACGACCGACCGAACGCGACTGAACCACCCGACCATACGTACCTGGCAGGAGGAACTACCGACCCGCGACATTTGGCCTTCAAATCGAACAGCAATCCGCTACGAAAAACGAAAATCAAAACATAAGCTAAGAGCGAAAACAACAGCGAGAGGCACCACAAGAAGGCCTAAACGTCGGTTATTCCCACTTTCTCTTACTTAACGACGATCGCGAAAAGAAGGGGCAAATATCATTTTGGAAATGATCATCGTAACCTGCATGAAGTGATATCAACAAACAAGAGGAATCCTCACTAGACGTTCCAAAGTAAGGTACGATGAATTATCATAAAGGCGTGTTTTGGGAACGGAGTCAACAAATAAGTGACCCTTTCATTCGCCTCGTCAAATCAAAGCTTGCAGAAATGCTTCCTACCTTCTTTCGGTCGATTGTTCCAACGATTCTTTCGTTTGCTCCAACGGCTTTCGAAAGCACCCCTTCCCTCCTATAAAAGTTCACATCCCGCAGTTTGCTAATTGCGGCTAGACTTATCACTCGACACTTTTATCAGTCATCCATTTATCACTCAGCTATTTCAAAAGTACTTTTCGTCCAACCGGACTCGTTCGCGTTTGGCGAAACAATGATTCAGGAATCTAAGGTTTATCATTATGTGTGGAATTGTTGGTTACATCGGCCCGCGAGTTGCTCAAGACTTTCTTTTGGAAGGACTTCGGCGTTTGGAATACCGAGGCTACGACAGCGCTGGTACCGCCACGTTGACCGATGACAACGACTTGAAAATAACCAAGGCCGTTGGACGCATTTCCGAATTGGCCAAAGAAATCGCCAAATCTCCGTCGTCCTCCAAAATTGGAATCGGCCATACGCGTTGGGCGACACACGGTGCTGCTACGCTTTCTAACGCCCACCCGCATGTTGGTGGAAGCGAAGTCCTAGCGATGGCTCACAACGGAGTCATCGAGAACTTTGCCGAATTGCGTTCAATGCTCAAGAGCAAAGGCTACGAATTCACCTCCGAGACTGACACTGAAGTTGTCGCTCATCTGATCGCTGACAACATCACCAATCGGACTGGGCAAGCCAAACCGTTGAATGGGGCCGCCACAGAGAACGGAAAAGCACTCACCCACGACGTAGCAGTTGAAGCCATCAAAGAAGCGATCGGACAATTAAGAGGCACATTTGGTTTAGCCATCGTGTTTCAACAATGGCCGGACGCGATCTTCGCCGCTCGGCTTGGCAGCCCCCTCGTCATAGGCGTTGGAGACGGCGAGCATTTCCTCGCCAGCGATGCCCAACCGCTCGTCGGCTTCACTGACAAAATCGTCTTTCTGGCGGATCACCAGGTCGCGTGTGTAAAGGCTGATTCCCTCCAAGTGTCGCACCGAGATTCCGGTGTCGTAACCCACGACGTCAAAGTGCTCGACGTTGAATCCAATCAAGTCGAAATGGGCGACTACGCTCACTACATGCTCAAAGAAATTTTTGAGCAACCAGAATCGCTTCGCAACACAATGCGAGGACGACTGAATGAAGACGACGCGACAGCGGTCTTCGGCGGTTTGAATATGACTCCGCAGGATCTGCTGAAAGTCAAACGTGTTGTCTTTACCGCCTGCGGAACAAGTTGGCACTCTGCGCTTGTCGGTGAGTATCTATTAGAGGATATCGCCCAACTTCCAGTTGAAGTCGAATACGCAAGTGAGCTTCGTTATCGAAATCCTCCGCTTGACGATTCGTCGTTGATTTTCGCGATCACTCAAAGCGGCGAGACGGCTGACACGCTCGGTGCGCTGCGAGAAATGAAGCGTAAAGGTCATATGACGATGGCGATCTGTAACGTCGTCGGAAGTAGCATCGCTCAAGAAGCCGATGGTGGAATCTATCTGCATGCTGGCCCTGAAATTGGTGTCGCATCAACTAAGGCTTACTCTTCGCAGTGCCTCGCGCTTGTCATGTTGTCCCTCTACATCGGCCGCCTTCGCCACTTGAGTTACAACCGTGGTCGCAAAATGATCACGCAAATCAAAGCACTTCCCGACGCCGTCGAGAAAGCGCTTGAGTCGAATGACCACATTGCCGAGATCGCCAAAAAGTACCAGCATTGCGACAACTTTCTTTACCTCGGACGTCATTACAACTTTCCAACCGCTCTCGAAGGCGCTTTGAAGCTGAAAGAAATTAGCTACGTTCACGCCGAAGGCTATCCGGCTGCCGAGATGAAGCACGGCCCAATTGCGTTGGTGGATGAGAAGACACCAAGCGTTTTTGTGATGCCTCAAGGCTTCATCTATGAAAAGGTCATGTCGAATCTCGAAGAGATCAAAGCTCGCGGTGGCCCCGTGATCGCCATCGCAGCTGAAGGCGACACCCGGGTCGCGGAAGTCGCCGACGATGTGATCTATATCCCATCCGTTGTTGAGTATCTTCAACCGATTGTCGCTGCCATTCCATTGCAGTTGCTGTCGTACCATATCGCGGTTCTACGTGGCTGCGACGTCGACAAGCCACGTAACTTGGCCAAAAGCGTAACGGTCGAATAAGCCGCCCCTGCTCTTTCGGTAAAACTCTCGGCAATCGCATTGAGCGTAAATGCGCGCCGGCCGAGTTGAACGACCGACCAGCCCTACCTGCATCGGCAAACACTGCAGTCCAGAAATTCGACGATCGCTAAATGGTTCTATATGGCCGAGCCAAAAAGGGTTGCTATGCTTGTAGGCTGATGAGACGAGAAGGTTGCTGAGCTGAGAAGATTGCCAATTTAAAAACACGGGCTGGGTGCCATGCCCTCGCTTGCGTGGGCATGCTTACCTCGGCTTGCTGTGAAGCATGAGAAGATCGCCAATTTAAAAACACGGGCTGGGTGCCATGCCCTCGCTTGCGTGGGCATGCTTA
>CAZPTT010000015.1:0-25303 GCA_964589435.1 uncultured Pirellulaceae bacterium | reverse complement strand
CGGCTTGCTGTGAAGCATGAGAAGATCGCCAATTTAAAAACGCGGGCTGGGTGCCATGCCCTCGCTTGCGTGGGCATGCTTACCTCGGCTTGCTGTGAAGCATGAGAAGATCGCCAATTTAAAAACGCGGGCTGGGTGCCGTGCTCCTCGCTTGCGTAGGCATGCTTGTTTCGGCTTGCTGTGAAGCATGAGAAGATTGCCAATTTAAAAACACGGGCTGGGTGCCATGCCCTCGCTTGCGTGGGCATGCTTGCTTCGGCTTGCTCAAAAGCCAAGGATATCGCGACGATCAATGCAGCTGGGACGCGCTACCAGTTTCGCCGCAACTTGGTGGCACCTAAACTGAGCATCCTTAGCATTTCTTTTCCATCCGAATCGGACAGGATCATGACTCATTCTCTCAACGCTCTTTGTTGCTTTTCCCTGTTTGTCGCCGCAACGCTTTCACTTTTAGTGAGCGCCGCCCGCGGACAACAAACCACTTCAAACGAAGCCACCGCAATCGAAAGCACCGCAAACCAACCAATCGTTGCCGTCGAAGAAGCCGTGGCAATTGATCGAGCGATTCAACTTCAAACGGGTGGCGGATTCTGGGGCGCGGTGCTCGTCGCTGTCAAAGGCAAAATCATTCTTGCCAAAGGCTACGGCAACGCAGACTACCTTAGCCAACCCAACACTGCCGATACGCTATTTGACATCGCTTCAATTTCCAAGCCATTCACGAGCGCAGCCATTCTTAGGCTTGAAGAATTAGATAAGCTTTCGACAGACGACCCACTCACCAAGTTCTTTCCGAATTGCCCGGCCGACAAGCAAGAAATCACCGTCTATCAACTTTTAACTCATACATCTGGCCTGCGTGCGGACAACAGCGTTCCCTACAACTCGCCAATGAGCCGCGATGAATTCGTCGATCATATTTTCTCATTCGACGTCGCGCATCAACCTGGCGCTCAATTCGAATACAACAATCCTGCCTATGCGATTCTCGCCGCAATTGTCGAGGTGGCTGCTGGCGAATCGTTTGAAGAATTTTCTCGCAGAGAACTATTTCAGAAAAGTGGCATGCTCGATTCTGGTTTCATTGGAGATTCACATTTAGATGGTAAGCTTGTCACAACGCGTTTGACTGACAATACGCGGACTGCGACTGATTGGAATTGGGGATGGGGCTACCGCGGAATGGGTGGCGTGGTTTCGACTGTGAACGACTTGAATCGTTGGCACAATGCGCTGCGAGAAGGCAAAATCTTAAAAGCGCCGACTCTCAAAAAATACTACCGTCCCCACCAGGCGAATTATGCCTGCGGCTGGGAAATATCCGAATCTCCCGATGGCAGTCGGCGTGTTTCTCATAGCGGAGGAGTTCGAGGCTATCGTAATATCTTTGAGCGCAACCTGACGGACGACTCTGTGATCATTGTTCTTTCGAACGACTCAGGTAATCCTCACGAAATTGCGAAATTGATCCGAGAGGTACTTTCACCGCCTCTTCAAACAAGCGCGAATCTTGATGCTTCCCCGTACGAACTAAATGAACATCGAGCCGCGACGGTTCCCGTCCCAATCCAGATTGAGGTTACCCAAGACTCGGAACTAGCGACGATGAGAATGATTGACGGCAATTCACATCAGTTCGCGTCAATCAGTTTGCCATTGGAAAGAGCCAACGGACTGGCAAAACTCCTGCGTAGAAGATTGGCGAACAAAGGATTGGCGAACAAAGGATTGGCGAATCAAAAAAGTGGCAAACCGCCAGTAATAACTGGAAACGTTTACCTGAATTCGTATCCTGGATCCCGGTTTGAATTACAAGACAGCCTAACTCTTGAGCTTCAGGTAACGCCCAGCTCGAACACCGCTTCGCTAATTCTGAAAGACGCGAAAAATAGCATGTGGCCCATCATGATGAAATTGAATCTTTCTGCGGCTGAGAGCTTGGCCGAAGCGATTGAGAAGCAGTAGTCGCTCAGAGAAAAACTGCAACCCGTCAGAAGTCGCCCCCGAATTCTTGCTCAGAATCCATTGACGGTCAGCTTGCCGAAATGGCTTCTGAAATCTTTTCCGAAATCTGGGTTTCAATAGCGCCGCGAAATGGAAGCGCAGCGAACGGTAATTTTCCGTTGACCGCGACTTTCTTGTCACAGGCTTCAAGGACACCCGAAACCTTGAAGCCGAGTGCTGAGAATGCAAACGTCAAGTTGCCTTTCTCGTCCCAAGTTTCTTCAATGTCCGAGATGTCGACCGGCATGTTCTCGCGAATACGATCGGAAAAACCCTGCAGACGAGATACGACTTCTTCTCGTTGCGAATCGTGGTCAACAGATACATTAAAATTGGGCATTCAAATCTTTCACTTGAATCTCGATGAAGACAAGCCTTGTCTTGAGCCATTTTCTTCCACGAAAAAGTTATCCAAAACAAGCAGCGACAACACAAGGATAGCAAGAATCATCACGACCGGCAGGACTGCACAGAAACAAAAAGAGCCGCACATGGCGGCTCTGGTATCGTGCCAAGACGGCAATTTAAGCGGCAAAAGTTCTTGAATCGCAAAAACACCACTCGATTGCTGCCGAAGTACGTCGTCGTGATGTACTACTGCAGGGCTTCCTCTGAATCGTCATAAGATCGACGATCTCCCGGATGCCAAAGCGGCAACCCTTCCAGTGCACGTGCTGCTAAGGCTCCAATCTTTTCCTCTGACCCCGGCAATGCGCCGGTCGATTCATACTGGTTTTCCTCAACGCATTCAGGTTCAAAATCCCATTGGCCTTGTCTGATGGCATCCAATACCGATTCTGGCACAGTCGTTTCCCCTCTCACGAACTCGTCCTCTTGATTGGCGGCTCCACCACGATAAGTCCATCCGTGAGTATCAAGCTGCAATTCAAGAGTCGGATATTGAAAACTGGAATCTACTATTTCCATTTCCCGTCTTCAAAAAACCAATATCCAGATGCCAAGAATCAATGTCAACTAAATTCTTCAATCTCGCGCATTTTTTCTTTCAGTAATATTTTCTTCTCTTCCCCTAAAAACTGTGAAAACAATTTGACATGGAAACAAATATTTTGTTGAACAATGTGATTCAGCCGACAAGAACTCACATCGAAATGAGTCGCCAGCTTCATTGGCAGATATCATGCGCACTTAACTCACTACATGCCTGAATCTAAGCCTGAAACGCTTTTAAGAAACGCGTAAGCCGAGTTGCATCAAGCTGCGATCGGTCGCGAACGCAAACCGCCCCTCGAACACCAACGAAATCAGCCCCCAATGACTTGACCTCACGCAGCTGCTTTTCTTTCACCGAACCTGCCACAACCGTCAAGACACTCTTTGCACGGGCAAGCGAAACGATTCGCTTTAACTTTTCGAATCCAACTACTGAAATTGCATCACCAGAGGATTTGTCAAACGTATCAAGTAACAAAGCGGCCTCACAATCGACGCAGACTTCCAGGACTTCTTCAATTCTTGGGCCGTCGCAATTTTCCGCGTCCAAGTACGCAACTCCAACTGGTTGCATTGAATCTGAAAATGATCGCATGAGATCGGACCAAAGCGATTGCCAGTCTTTGACTTGACTCATTCCAGCCAAGCCGACTTTTGCGAATCGAAAATCCGAGTCAGAACTTTGGTGGCCGAGCCATTCTATAATTTCGCTTGGGACTTCCACTGATCGACCGACCAAATAATCGTTCATCTCTCCCAAAGCAATGCTCTTCACAATTCCTCCACAAGGGGCCGACACAAGATCAGAACCAAAGCTCAGTCCAAGCGACCGACTGATTGATCTCGCAGACTGAACTCCAACAAACCCAAGCGCACCACGTCCAGGGTCTTTAAAATCCACGATCCCAACTGGATTTGAAGCGTGCTCGGCTTCCATATTCTCCAGCACATGCCGTAGCGTATTCGCCTCTTGGGAGTTCGCAATACTGATCAACAACTGGGCCAAAGCTTACTCCTGAACAACTTCGAAACTGCGGATTTCGTGAAACGATTGGTTAAAACAAACTCTCAATTCAGTCAAAACATTCATCGAAAGGATGAGACAAATCCGGCTTGCCCAATGAAAATGCAACGGCCAACTTTCTCACCTGGGCCGGGAAAGAAGTTCTGCTTTGCATGGCGATCTGATTGGAAACCTCGAGGACGCGACAACCGTCTCCACCCGTCATTCAAGTCTGCTATTCAAAATTTGTACAAAACGATAAGCTATCATTGCTTCGACGCTGGTAATTTGCCCCTTCCCTGAGTTTTAAGTTCAGGTTGCGGCCCTGAAGGCTGAAACGATATGTCATCAACCACTCCCTACACTCAAGTCGATACCCCAGAACAACTGAGGGCATTTTGCGAACGCTCGGCAGGTAGCCAATACATCGGGTTTGATACAGAATTCGTGTCCGAAAATCGTTATCGCCCGCAGCTCTGTTTATTGCAAGTCGCTACCGATACCGAGTATGCGATTGTTGACACTTTAGCGGTCAAAGACATTTCGCCCTTTTGGGATCTGCTTGTTTCCGGCGACCACGTCACCATCGCCCACGCTGCTCGCGAGGAGTTTCTTTTCTGCTACCGGGCGTGTCAGAAGCGCCCTAAGAATCTTTTCGACATTCAACTTGCCGCCGGCATGATCGGATTCGAATATCCGGCCGCCTATGGGAATTTAGTTTCGAAGATTCTGGGTAAACCGATCGACAAAGGAGAAACTCGTACCGACTGGATGAGACGTCCCTTGTCTGATCGGCAAATCGATTATGCACTTCAAGACGTCGTGCATTTAAAACCCATCTATGATTCGATTACAGCAAGTCTAGCCAAACTCAATCGAGTGCATTGGCTGGAAGAAGAGATGTCCCATTGGCTATCCAATTTGGAATCGGCTGAGATCGAGCCTCAATGGCGCCGCGTGTCTGGTGTTTCCAACCTCAAACCTCGAGCGCTGGGCATTGTCAAAGAGCTTTGGATTGTTCGCGACCAAGAAGCCGAGAAAAAAAATCGCTCGCCCAAACGTGTACTTCCCGACGACTTGATCATCGAACTCGCTCGTCGCGGCACGTCTGACACAAAGCGAATGAAAGCCATTCGTGGATTTGACAACCGCGTCGCGCACTCAATGATCAAATCAATTGCCAGTGCAATTGACAAATCCAACAACCTTTCCGAGGACGAACTTCCCAAACGACTGCCCAGAAACAAGACCATGAACCTGGGACTGTTGGGGCAGTTTTTGACGACTGCATTGAAAATTGTTTGCAACAGCGAGAACATTGCCGCCGGGATCGTAGGAACCGCGCAAGACGTTCGTGACATGGCGGCTTGGCGAATGGGAGTCGGACACAAAAACGAAAAACCGGTCTTAACCCAAGGCTGGCGCGCCGAAATCGTTGGACAATTGATCGAACAAATGCTTGACGGCTCGATTGCTATTCGCGTGCGAGATCCCAAATCAAACAACCCATTGGTTTTGGAGAACGTGAACGCAAAGCCGACCAACGGAAGCCAAACCAGCTGAAGCCAAGTTCATGCTGCACCGATCGCTGCAGTCTCCTTGATCATGGCTTGCCTCGTTGCTCCTGCCCCACAATCACACGCACAAAAAAAAGTGGCTTACCCGAATTCGAATAAGCCACCTCAGTGATTTTCATTTGTGCTTTGCGTTTGCTTTGGGTTCGTCCTAAATGATGACTAAACTTTCCAGCAGCAAACGTAATTTCCTCAGCTCTCCATCGTGATCAATCTCAGGATCGGGATCAGGTTGAATATCAACACAAAGAGCACGACCAAACTTTACCTTTCGCAAAGTGTTGATCAGCTTCCCATAGTCGATGATGCCCTGGCCAACTCGAACCTGCAACTTCTCTGGCGTTGAATCTCGCAGGTAAACGTTATGAACGTACTCGGCGAGCTTTTCGTAGTTGGGAACATTGACTGGGTTTTCAAAGTGATATTGGCTCGGATCGATCGCCAACCCCAAACCTTTGACATGACCGCAAATGACGGAAACCGTATCGGGATCGGCGGAGAGATGACCTACCTTACTTCGCATGGCGACTCGTACGCCATGTCGTTCTGCAATTTTGACCAGCTCTTTGTAACGCTCCACTTCCTCGTTGAATGGAGTGCCATGCTCGCCCGAAGGAACGGTCAGGGTGACGATTTTGGATAGTTTTGCCAACTCGCAACAAGACTTAAATGTCTCATAATACTCGGCTCCTTCACCCTCGATTTCAAGGCTGAATCCGACGACGGTCAATCGACGAGTCGCGTTACAAATGTCATAGGCCGCCTGCACGTTTTCGCGCACCTGCGACGGCTTTAGGTGATTGCTGCTCTCATGAATTCCAATTTCAATATGGGAAAATTCCAGATCGGCAAGCTTTTCAATAGCGTCGCTGAGGTTCAATTCTGGAAAGCATTGTGTAGTAGCTGCGACAAACACACGCAACTCCTTCGCGTGATAAGGGTGGGGCACATAAAATTCAGCGGCTTCGTTTTTCGATTTAATTTACTGCCGGCCCGAGAACCGCGCAGCTTCGTAACGAGAAATGAGACGCACTGAACTTTGTCAATTGCGTAGCTTAGAGGGACTGCGTGTTTTTTTCAACACCAATGACTTTAGTGCCAGACTAGCCGCCGAAGAGCGAAATTTTCGAGTTGCCTGCTCCTGACCTTCCATCAGCAACGTTGCAAAACCGTTATTTGTTCCACAGCAATTAGGTACAATCTGGCTTAGGATAAATGCTCGTCAGCCACCCCGCGATTCGGCAGGTTGCGAGAACCCCGCCACTAGGTTTAAACCGAGAATTACCATGAAGTCAAATCAATGCCCGCTAAAAATCGCTTTAACATTTGCCTTGTTTTTGGCATTCGGCGTTAGCTCGCTGGTTTCGGCGCAAGAGGCCAAGGCCACTCAAACCGATTCCAAAACGGAAACGCAACCGGCCAATCAAGAAGCCAGTGCGATTGACGAAGAGACCCAAGCTCTTTACGACAAACTTGCCAAGTATCTAACGGGCACCCGCTGGAAAGGAAAATTCACCGTCACCGGCATGGACAAAGATCCAACCGAGGAGCAATACGAAATCACCAAAGCCGTTAAGGCTGAAGAAGGCGACTATTGGAATTTGATTGCCAGAATCAAATACGGCAAGAATGACACGACGATTCCTCTTCCACCGCTGGAAATTAAATGGGCAGGCAAGTCCCCGGTCATTACCGTCGACAAAATGGTTATCCCTGGAATGGGCACATTCGATGCTCGTGTTTTGATTCGCAAAGGAAAGTATGCGGGCACTTGGGCTCACGATGCCGTCGGCGGTCATCTCTTCGGTACGATTACGCGAATCGAAGACGACAAGCAAAAAGATGAAGAACCTAAAGATGCCGCAAACGGTTCAGGCAAAGCTCCTTAAGCGATGCCGATCGCGAACTGTTTTTATAATCGCGAACTTTGTTTACTACGGAACGCGGGAAAAGCAACTTCGGCAAATTTTCGTTTAACCCGACACCGGAGGCGAGGTGCTTCCGAAGAAGTTGAGTGAATGCCTCCTCGTTGGGATCGGTTTAAACACTCATTGAATGCTATTGCGGCCAAACGAATCAAACGAAATCCGAAAGTTATTGTTCTTGTCATCCTACGTTGCAGAGTTCTTTGGCATCGCTCGCTGAACCAGCTTTGAAATCTGCTTGAATTGATCGCTGCCAGCTTTCTCGCACCATTCAAACAAAGCTGCTTCGGTTGTGGTCAGCGTCACACCAGCACTTTCCATTCGACGCAATGCGGTTGCATGATCAATTGGATGCCTTGAGCCAACCGCATCAATGCAAACGTAAACAGAAAATCCAGCCGCAATCAAATCAAAGGCGGACTGAGCAACGCAGACATGCGTCTCGATTCCGGTCAGCAGAAGATTGTGAATCCCTCGCTCGGCCAACCCACTGAATGTCGCCGCGCATTCTCGGCAACTAAACATCGTTTTGGCCGGGATCGCACCATCATTAGACTCGGCCAATTGATGCCGCAGATTCTCGACGGTGCCGCCCAACCCTTTGGGATATTGCTCAGTCGCGGCAACACCAACACCGAGAATATTCGCCCCTTCGACCAAACGCTCAATATTCCAAATTAAGTGTTGGTGATTTCCGACAAGAGGAACTAACTTCTCCTGCACATCGATCACGATCAGCGCGGAATCGTTCGCATTCATCAGGTTAGGGCTTCTATGATTCATTAAAGACATCCCATTTAAAATTCTCTGTAGGTGAAGAACACACGCTGAAGAACACACACAAACGGTGGGCTCGATCAGTTAAGCCGCAAATTGTAACGACGATATCGCCGCTCACCAACTCAATCAAAGTCGCCAAAGAGCGGAAAGCAAACAAACGCAGATCAGCACAACGTAAAACACAATGGCAAACACTCAAACCAGGCGGCATCAAAAGTGTTGTTAACTGTACCATTGTCAACAGTCCCAACGCTTCGCCGAATAGCCGTTTGCAAACCTTCGAAGTCAGGCTGATAATGGTGCCAAATCATCTGACGTAAATGCTTCCTCCCAAACGGCAACCGACTGACATGAAACTCAAGTCACTTCTTATTACCGCGATTACAATCATCGCCGTCGTGGCCATCTCCGACCTGATGCTCACTCAACTGGCGTTTGGTCAGCAGTTAACGATTGCAAAAAACTACAGGCCAGCCGAGGGTCAACCACATCCCGATTTCACTTTGCCGGCAATCGACGACGGGCGGAAAATTGCGCTGTCTCAATTCCGAGGCAAGAAGGTTGTGCTCATTCATTTTGCCTCATGGTGAGCTGGTTGCCGCAAAATCGTGCCAGTCTGGCAACGAGAAACTAAACAATTTGTCGCGGACGAAAAGGTGGTTGTCTTAGGTGTTATCCAAGAACAACATGCCGAACGCTGTCGCCTCTACGCTCAGTGGAAAAACTTCACTTTCCCAATCGTTCAGGATGCAATGACCAGTAATGGCCTGGCCGTGGTACCCGTCGTGCTGTTTATTGACGAGCATGGGATCATTCAAAACCGCCGCCCCAAGCCTAACCAACTCAAAGAGTTCGTCGCGACGAAATTTCCTAAACCGGAAAAGTTGGCCGTTCAAGTGCCTGCAAGCCGAACAGAAGTTACTGCTCTGAAAAAAACGGCACAGATCTCTCAAATGCCAGACGACTTTTGTTCGCTTGGCGACGCGTTGCTAAACTGGCAAGGCGATGACGCCGCGACCGAAGCGATCGCCGCCTATCAAAATGCTCAAACGCGCCTTGCCGAGCTCAACAGCGAAACGAAACCAAAGCCATCGGCCACTTCAATCGTGACGGATGCACAGCTTGATTTCCGACTTGGCGTTGCGCACCGTAAACGTTTTGACGCATCGACCACAACCGGTACCCCTAAAGCCGACGATTTCTCAGCGGCTTCGCTTTACTGGTCCAAAGCCCTCAAGAAAAACCCGAACCAGTACATTTGGCGACGCCGAATTGAACAATACGGGCCACGACTGGCTAAGCCTTACCCTTTTTACGATTGGATTGAGACCGCCCAAGAAGAGATCACCGCGCGCGGAGAAACGCCGATCGAACTGCGCGTCGCATTGTCAGGAGCCGAGATCGCCAAGCAATCACGAAAGTTCGTTATTGACGAGACGGAGATCGAAAATCCGGATCCAGATTCCAAAGTTACCGTCGATACGGAAGGTCTGGTCGGCGTCAAAGCCACCTGTGTTCCAGCTTGGACAGAACCCGGCAAAACGGTTCGCGTCCATCTCCGCTTCGCCCCTTTGAAAGGGGAATGGAATAATGAAGGACAGCCGCTGCGGGTCTGGCTTTCGAACTCAGAAGACATTCAACTTTCCAGCCAAATGGCCGAATCTCCCAACGCTGCCGAGGCAAACTCCGCAGAATCGAGAACGATTGAGTTTGAAATCAAACTGGCCGACACCGTGCAAAACGATGTCGAGGTCAGTGGATTTGCGCTCTACAACACGTGCGAAAAGGAAAGCGACCAGTGCCTGTTTCGCAGAATGGAATTCGTTGTTCCAATCAAAATCGTCAAACCCAACTAAATCCCTCGTCGCTGGCAATTCCTTTTTTTACATCGTTCGAATCCACTCCTTGCAATGAGTCTGAAAGATGTCATTCTGGTGGCATTCGCATAACCAAACGAACTGAGTTTGGCATCTGCGTGGCCTCCTATTGAGTTAATTCTAACGAGCACTTTATGACACAGAAAAACTCCGTTGCGCTAATCTTAGGCGGAGGACGTGGAACACGCCTTGCACCTTTGACGTCTATCCGCAGCAAGCCAGCCGTTCCGCTTGGTGGCATGTATCGCTTGATCGACATCCCAATTTCGAATTGTATCAACAGCGGAATCAATCAGATTTTTGTCCTGACCCAATTTATGTCGGTCAGCCTCCATGGCCATATTCGTCGCGCCTACACTTTCGACAACTTCAGCGGCGGATTCGTCGAACTCCTAGCGGCTCAAGAAACTCCCAACGTCGGTTCAGATTGGTACCAAGGCACCGCCGATGCTGTCCGGAAAAACCTGATCTATTTTGATCAACCGGGAATCGATTACGTCGTCATATTGTCGGGTGACCAACTCTATCGAATGAACTATAGCGATTTGATTCGAACGCACATTGAATCCGGCGCTGACGTCACCATTTCCTGCATGCCGGTTTCCCGCGAAGACGCCAAAGGTTTCGGCATCATGCAAATTGATGACAGCGGTCGGGTCACCGATTTTGTCGAGAAACCCCAAACCGACGAAGAAATCGAAGCCGCCAGTACCGACCCAGCTTGGATCGAAGCGCAAGGCATTCCCTGCAAAGGTCGCGACTGCATCGCGAGCATGGGTATTTACGTCTTCAATCGATCGCTTCTTCGCGACGTGCTGACGAACACCGATTACGCCGACTTCGGTAAAGAGGTCTTCCCGGCGACGATCAAAACGCATCGAGTTCAAATGCACTTGTTCGATGGCTACTGGGAAGACATCGGAACGATCCGTTCGTTCTACGAGTCGAACTTGGCCATGGCGGTCGACGATCCGGAATTTGAGTTGGCCAAAGCTGATTTCCCAATCTACTCGCGTGCTCGCTTTCTACCGCCGACGCGTGTTTCAGGAGCCAACATCAAACAAAGCTTGATCAGTCATGGATGCCGCATCCACAAAGACGCCGTAATTGAAAACAGCGTAATTGGTTTGCGAACCATTATTGGCCCCAACGTTGTCATCAAAGACTCGATTGTAATGGGCTGCGATTTTTACGAGTCGGAAGAAGATTCAACAGAAGGTAGAACAGTTCCTGTTGGTATCGGCGAAGGTAGCGTCATCGAAGGCGCGATCATCGACAAAGACGTTTCGATCGGCCGCAACGCCAGAATTGTCAACGAATCAAAACGCGAAGAGACTTCGCTGGAGCACCCGACTTGTGTCATTCGCGATGGGATCCCAATCGTCATGAAGAACTCAGAAATCAAAGACGGCTGGAATCTTGAAGATGAAGTTTAGCGCTTGCTGGCGAACATTTTGCACCATTGAGTGAAAGACCGATCGGCGGCGATATCGAATCAACTTCATTCCTTCCTTCATTTGGAATTCAAATGTCAAACACCACGCGGCGTTTATTGATGTTGGTCGGTGACTTCGTGGAAGACTACGAAGTTATGGTGCCTTTCCAAATGTTGCAAATGGTCGGCCACACGGTTGACGCGGTCTGCCCCGACAAAAAACCTGGCGAAACGATTGCGACGGCAATTCATGACTTTGAGGGCGATCAAACTTACAGCGAAAAACGTGGACACAATTTCACGATCAACTACGATTTTGAACAGGTAAATTCAGCCGACTATGACGGCCTGGTCATTCCCGGTGGGCGTTCGCCAGAATACTTGCGACTTAACGAACGAGTTCTCTCCATCGTCCGAGAGTTTTTTGATCAAAACAAACCCGTCGCCGCAATTTGCCATGGCCCGCAAATCCTCGCAGCGGCTGGCGTCTTAAAAGGCAGAGCTTGTTGCGCCTATCCAGCGGTTGGCCCAGACGTCACTTTGTCGGGCGGCGAGTCCATCGGCCCGAATGACACGTTCGACAACGCTCATGTGGATGGCAACCTTGTCACCGCACCCGCTTGGCCAGCCCATCCGGCTTGGATACGCGCCTTTCTCAAGGTGCTCGGCACGCCCGTTTGTGACTGAGCCTCAACGAGCGCAATGGAATTAAAAACGAGCTGGATTCAAAGTCACCTCAAGATTGTGAAGCCCAAATGAAAACTTGTCTTTGCTTTGTACTGATCTCCTTCTCCATCATTACTTTGCCAGCCATTTCCTTACCTGGTCAGACTGCGGCGGATGATGATCCGCAAAAAGATAAAGTCGATTACCCTGAATCAGATATCTTCCTGTTCGACTTGAGCCTGGCTCCCGATTCGGCGACCGTCAGTAATGGAATAAATGTCACTGACAGACCGGGCTATGAGAATCAACCAGCTTTCACGCCAGGCAATCAATCGTTTCTGTTTTCCCAAAGTGACGAATATCAGACTGATGTCTATGAGTACTTTTTAGAGTCGGGTGAAACGAAGAGAATCACCGACACCGAGAACATGGAGTTTTCGCCAATACCCTCGCCTGACAATCAAACGATTTCGTTCGTCGTCGATGGCAAGAATGCGAACCAAAGTATTTGGCATATCACGCGTGAAAATAAGACTCCTGTTTGGACGTTGAAGCACTTACCCGAACGAGAACCGGTTGGCTATTACGGCTGGAACCATAAAACCGGCGACTTGATTTATTGGTCTCGCTACGGTTTCAACATCAAACTCACACACGAATCGAAACAACGAGTCCATTACGTTTCGGGGGATGCCGTTCCAACAACGCCCCAGCTCATTCCAGGCTCGAACAACTTTAGCTTCGTTCACCGACAGGGTAACGGCGATGTGTGGATCAAAGAATTGAACCCCGTCACGCTGGCGATCCGCCCCATCACAACAGTGGTTGGAAGCAACACTCATTATGGCTGGGCTCCTGATGGATCAATCTTGATGATGGAGGGTTCGACGCTCAATCGCTGGCATAGTCCTGAGAGCGGCTGGCAGCAGGTCGCTGACCTGAAAGCTCAAAACGTTGCGAGTGCGACGCGTTTAGCTGTGAGCTTCGACGGCAAGAAGTTGGCCGTGGTTGGCGTGCCAATCAAGGAACCAGATGGAAAGCACTGAACGCAGTTGTGCAAGCCCGACGTTTAACGGATGAATACCGATCAACTCTGGGTGAGGAAAAACCCTCTCCGGGCCTGAGAGCCCGACTCTCCCGCAAGCGGGAGAGTGGCAGGTGTACGGGCAATTTCTTCACGATTAAATCGTGGCGTCACGCATCGGAAAGGTCGAGCTAGACGAATTCGATTGAACCGTCCCACCGAACAAACCCCTCGATCGCCTCGTACTCGGCCAAGCCCAACTTATCGAACAATTTCGCTGTTCCGGCATTGCGATCTTCGGCACGCTTCCAAAACTCGCGGGCGTCCGGTCCAGGAAAGAGAGCCCTGTCTTTCTGCGATTCGTGCTTGTAGATCGCCGCCCGCTTGCGAAGGACTTCAGCCGGACTGAGTGGGACAGCCATTTCGATTTCGTGCGGCTCCCATTCATGCCATGCTCCGCGATAAAGCCAGACAACACATTGTTGATACCATTCGTCATCTTTAATCCTCAAGCACGCTTGCAGGATGGCGCTCAAACAAGTCCGGTGAGTTCCGTGTGGATCCGACAGATCTCCCGCTGCGTAGATTTGGTGCGGTTTCAATTCTCGCAGCAAGTCGACGATCATCTGAACGTCGTCTTCACCCAACGGCTTTTTCTTGACTCGGCCCGTTTCATAAAATGGCATATCCAAAAAATGCAAACCCGACTCAGGCACGCCGCACAGTCGTGTCGCCGCCCGCGCCTCGCCGCGCCGAATCATGCCTTTGATCCCCTGCACTTCCGCACTGTCAACCTGGCCGGCTTTCTTGTTTTTCAAAAACTCCTCAATGTGGGCTTCCAGTTCATTGGTTCGATTCGGATCAACGCCGAACGCTCGGTTGAAATCAGAAGCGAACTCAGCAAACCGAATCGCATCGTCGTCAAACACTGCAATGTTGCCCGACGTTTGATACGCAACGTGAACATCATGCCCCTGATCAGCCAATCGAATCAACGTTCCACCCATGCTGATCACATCATCATCCGGGTGCGGCGAAAAGATCAACGCTCGCTTTGGAAAAATCTCCTCGTGTGTTTGTGGACGGTCGCCAGGCTGCTTAGCATGAGCCGGCTTGCCCGCCGGCCAACCCGTAATCGTGTTCTGCAGATGACGAAACACCGATAAATTGATTTCGTAAGCCGGCCCGTGCTTGGCCAATAAATCCTGCAAGCCTTCTTCGTTGTAGTCCTCTTCAGTCAATTTCAAAAGCGGCTTATTGACATGTTGCGCCAACCAAATCGCGGCTCTGCGAATTCCATCGTCGTTCCAATCAACTGAGCCATAGGTCCACGGTGCTCGGAACCGAGTCAACGACTGGGAGGCAGCGGAATCAAGATAAATCTCAGCTCGCGCGTGCTCTTGCAAAAAACTGGCGGCGACCGACGACGTGATTTCGCCTTCAACCGCTTCCGCCATGATCGGAGATTTATGTTCGCCAAACGCGATCAAGATAAGTTGATGGGCATTGAGAATCGTGCCCACTCCCATCGTGATCGCGCGTCGTGGCACATTTTCTTCGCCAAAGAAATCACTAGCGGCATCCATTCGGGTAACTCGATCCAGCGTGATCAAGCGAGTCCGGCTGTTTTTACCGGAGCCCGGTTCGTTGAATCCAATATGGCCAGTCCGACCAATCCCGAGGATCTGAATATCAATCCCACCCGCCGTATTGATGGCGTCTTCGTAATCTCGACAGAATTTCGCGACATCTTTTTCATCGATCGTGCCGTCTGGAATATTGATTTGCTCTTTGGGAATATCGACGAGGTCAAAAAGATGTTCGTTCATGAACCGAACGTAGCTTTGGAGCTCGTTGGGCTGCATCGGGAAATACTCATCGAGGTTAAACGTAACGACGTTCTTAAATGAGAGCCCTTCCTCACGGTGCATTCTCACTAGTTCGTTGTACACTCCGACGGGCGTACTTCCAGTGGCCAACCCTAGCACACAGTTTCGGCCCTCTGCTTGCCGGCTGCGAATCAACTCGGCAACCCGTCGAGCGACGGCGCGATTGACTTCTCTTGAATGAGGAAAAGTCCGACAGGAAATTTTCTCTTTGGATTCGATCGCCAGCCCGTTAGTTAGCATGTCCACTTCGTGATCTCTCGAAGATGTTGTTTATTGCCTCGGAGTATTCATTCTACCCATTTCGCAAGGCTCGCCAATGTTACTGACTAAAAATGGTAACGCTCACGATGACCAAAATTCCGGCGCACCACTCGTTGGAGTAAAGGATGATCCGGTTAAACTATGTAATCCGCAAACTGGTTTCGCAGCTATTTCAACCCAAGAAACCACCAACCATTAACAGGATCACTATTCAATGAAGGCTCTTGTCAAACGGCACGCGAAGCCCGGTATCTGGCTGGAAGACGTCGACGAACCCAAAGTCGGAATCAATGACGTGCTGATCAAAGTTGATCGCACTGGCATTTGCGGCACAGACGTTCACATCTACAAGTGGGACGCTTGGGCTGAGAAAACGATCCCTGTCCCGATGGTGGTCGGCCATGAGTTTGTTGGCGAAATCGTCGAAGTCGGCTCAAACGTATCCGGCTTCCATCCGGGCGAAATTGCCAGCGGCGAAGGCCATGTCGTCTGCGGTCGTTGCCGGAATTGTTTGGCCGGACGACGGCACCTTTGCGCGGACACCAAAGGCATCGGCGTAAATCGACCCGGCGCATTTGCAGAGTACATTGCGCTTCCGATGACGAATGTATGGCAGCATAAAAATACCGTTGACCGAGATGTCGCGTCGATCTACGACCCCTTCGGAAACGCGGTACACACGGCACTTTCTTTTCCCGTTCTTGGCGAAGACGTCTTGATCACAGGCGCTGGCCCGATCGGATGCATGGCAGCAGCAGTGGCCAGGCATGCCGGGGCTCGTTTCGTTGTCGTGACCGACATCAATCCTTGGCGTTTGGATCTCGCCAAGAAACTTGGAGCCGATCGCGTCGTTGATGTGCGCAGTGAAAAGCTCTCCGACGTTCAAGCGGAACTGGGCATGACCGAAGGTTTTGATGTTGGATTGGAAATGTCCGGCAGCCCGGCTGCGTTTCGTGACATGTTGGAAAACATGTGCCACGGCGGCCGAATCGCGATGCTGGGGATTCCGCCCGAAGAGATTGCGATCGATTGGAACAAAGTCGTTTTCAATATGCTGACCATCAAGGGTATCTACGGGCGAGAAATGTACGAGACGTGGTACAAGATGAAGGTCTTACTCGAAGGCGGTTTGGACATTGCCCCCGTCATCACCCACCGCTTCCATTACACCGATTTCCAAGAAGGCTTTGACGTGATGATGTCAGGCAAATCAGGCAAAGTAATATTGGATTGGAAAGAAAAATAGAAATTGAAAAAGTAGAAAGGGCACAACACAAAAAAGCTGGAACGATTGCTCATTCCAGCTTGGTTTCGATTTTCAGATTTCTCGTTTTCTCAACTCGCATTCAGCCAAAGGCAACACCTTTGGCTCTCGTCAAGCCTATCGGCCAACCTGCGGCGGCTGAACTTCGGTTACCGAAATGATTTTGTCGATGTTCGGAAACTGGTTGAAAATATAAGCGTTGCCACCTCTCTTGAAGTTGCCTTGGACATTGTCCGCCGGCTTATTCTCGCCGTATTGAGTATTGATTTTGTCAACGACTTGCTTGCCTTCAACAACTTCACCAAACGGTGTGAAGCCTTGGCTATCTAGGAAATCATTCTTTCCAAGGTTCACAAACATCTGAGTCGAGCGACTGTTGGGCGCTCCAGTTTTGGCGAACGTAATCGTGTACGGCAGATTTGATTTGGGGGCAGCGGGGTTGTCGTCTTTGATATTGGCGTCGGACCATTTCGCACTGACCGCTGGGTCGCCATGAATTCCAAACTGGTACATGAATCCTGGAACGGCGCGGAAGATCGCGATGTCTTTGAAGTAGCCAATTTTCATCAAGTTATAAAAACGATCCGCTCCGGCAGGTGACCAAGCCCGATTAACTTTAATGACATAGTCGCCTTTTGAAGTTTCAAATCTTGCGTAGAAAACTTCGGGCGCAGTTTCTTTGGCCAAAGCAGGATTGGCAAGCGCCGGATGGGCCTGACCGACTGCAGGCTGTTGAGTTGTCGCCGACCCTTGTTGCGTTTGGTTTTCTGACGAATTGCTGGAGGTCTGCGTACTGGGAAATAGGCCTTGGGCAGCACAGCCGGTGGTGAAAAGGCACATGACACACAATGCCAAGAACGCATTCAAAGAAGTACGATAGTTCATTATTTTTACACCTTCGTTTTATTATTCACTGTTGTGAAGTTAGTTTGTTTCCTCGAAACAATCGGACATGTTACCAGATGTGAAATGGAATCTTGACAGCAGATTCGAACATGCCAGCACAATTGAAGGCGAAAAAACGCGGGACTATGCTCGCTCACCAAGAGCGAAACGCAATTGCTGCAAGTGTTACGTCTGAATTTGGCAATCGTTCAAACAGGTCGGCATTCAATCGACCAGCGACAACGTTTGCCAAAGGCTTGGATTTTCCGCGATCGGTAATTCCGGGCCAATCGCCAACGTTTGCCAGCCAAGCTCTCGATCAACCACTGCGTAGTTGAAACCAATGTTCCGGTGGTCGGCGGTGTTCCAGCCGTGAAGACAATTCGATGGAATGAAAGCGGACAACAGGTAACCCGTTTTGGTGACCTTGCTCTTGAGCGAGATTTTTGCCCGATTGATGTTGGGCGAATCGTCTTTGCTGCGATTGATCTTCAGCATGTTGGTGATTGGTTTGTCTTTCTCTTCACCACCACCGGTCGGCATCAGCAAAATCCAATGACAAAACTTGGTCGCCCGGTGCAAATTGTGCGTGTCACGTGTGTCCACCCAAATCTGCAAACCGTCGCTGTCAAGCAATTGAGTTTCACGACACCACAGCGACTGCTTCTTCCCTGTTATATCGGCTGACAAAAACAAGCCGTCTTCATGCCAACCAACCCGAATGTCTGCAAAGGAAGCCTGTCCTTCGAATTCATTGAAGGCTGGAACACGGTAGTTCTCTGGCAGTTGGAACGAACCGGTCGGTTTCTTCGTTACCTTTTGACAGGCGATCCGATAATGGAACGGCAAATTCTTGCTGATCTGCGATACGATTGCGTTGCTCATAGTTCTTGCTTAATTCTCAATGATCTGTGCGTGTTCAACCAAGAAATCTTTCAGGTCTTCGTTTTCAATTTGCTCGATGTCGTTGAAGCTCATCCTCACAACGTCGAGGTTTTCCTTAGTCGTGACCGTTGGCGTGTCGGCCAAATCGGCGACTCGCCCAACTTCGACTTCATCTTTCGGCCCCGATAGCTGCAACCAAACCCCGTCTGGTTTCTTCGTTTGGATACTTGCCCAAGGCTCCTTTTGCTTTGGCAAATAAACGTGAACAACCTGTTTGTTACTCCACAAAAATTGACCGTCAGGCGCCGCATGTTGGATCAGTTCATGAAGTCGTTCCAGAACTTCGACATTCCATTTAACTTTTGACCCGGGAGCAAATCCTTTGCGCATGAAGTGCCATTTTTGGCCAAGTTTTGCCCACGGCGTCTCATCGTCCACTTTGATTTCAGCGGGCTTGGCTTTGTTTTGGAAACTATCGATGGCGTCATCGAGAAATTTCCAGAAACCAGGTTGGTCAATTTCAGCCCACGTATAAACACGAATCTCGATTTCCTGCCAAGATGCTTTGGTGTTGGTCAACTTGACGCGAGGAGCGTTTCCGTAAACGGGAACGTCTTCCATATCGTTGGGGCGCAGCAACGGAATTTGGTCAACCAATTCGTCGCGTTTGAATGTTCGCGGCCGAACTCGGAATTTCATTTTCAAGAACCATGCTTCACCTGTGACGGCGCGGAAGAACCAATCGTCGTTCTTCTTTGCCCCTTCGATTTCTACAGCCGTCCGTTGATCCCAAATTGTATCTTCGAAGCCTTCGTGCTGTTGGATGTAGTCGACGACTTTGGAAAGAACTTCACCTTCCCAGCGAACGACTTCGCCGCCGTTGCCAACGCGATCTTGGGTGTGCCATCTTCGACCGTCCGACTCCCAAGGCATCTTCGCGGTTGCGCCAACGTCTTCGATATCCAGATCGCCTTTTTTCCAGCGGTCGTCTTTCGATGGATCGTAGACTTTACGTTTTTTGTAAGGATCCGATTCCAAAACAGGAATCAAAGCTTCGCCAGTCCAACTGCGTGGCAAACCGGCTTTGCTTTTGCCATTTTTCGAAGCCGCGTCACGAGCAATTTTTGCGTATTCGACAACATGTTCCGGCGTCCCTTGAATCACGATTTGCCCGCCATCAGCACCCGCTTCCGGTCCAAGATCAATGACCCAGTCGGCGGCTTTAATCATGTCCAGGTTGTGTTCAATCAGCACCACCGTGTTTCCGATGTCGACCAACCGCTGGATCACGTCCAGCAATTTGGAAAGGTCATCGAAGTGCAGACCAGTCGTTGGCTCGTCAAGCAAGTACATCGTTCGACCCGTATCCGGCCGGGCAAGTTCAGCCGACAGTTTGACTCGCTGGGCTTCTCCACCCGAAAGTGTTGGAGCACTCTGACCAAGCGTCACGTAGTCCAAACCAACATCGCAAAGCGTCTGCAAAATGCGGCGAATTTTCGGAATGTTGTGAAAGTGAGCAACGCCCTCTGCGCACGACATCTTCAAAACGTCGTCGATCGTTTTCCCCTCGTAGCGGACGGCCAACGTTTCTTCGTTGTAACGCCGGCCTTGGCAAGCCTTGCATTCGACCCAAACGTCCGGGAGAAAATGCATCTCAATACAAATTTGGCCGTTGCCGTTACATTCTTCGCAACGTCCTCCCGGCACATTGAAACTAAATCTCCGCGCTGTGTAGGCACGAATTTTTGCGTCTGGCAAATGAGCAAACAGCTCTCGGATTAGATCGAACGCACCAGTGTACGTCGCCGGGTTCGACGAAGGCGAATTTCCGAGTGGCGTTTGATCGACACGAATCACTTTATTGATATTGTCGAGTCCACGAATCCCCTTGTGCGTTCCTGGCGTGACCGAAGCGCGGTGTAATCGCCGCGCGAGAGACTTATAGAGAATGTCGTTGATCAACGAACTTTTGCCGCAGCCACTGGGCCCCGTCACAACCGACAACGCTTCCATCGGGAACTTGACCTCGATGTCTTTCAAGTTGTTGTGCTTGGCTCCAACCACGTCCAGCGTATTGCAAAGCTGCATCGGTTTCTTGGCGGCTTTACCGGTGGCTTTTGTCTTCTTAGTCACCTTCTTGGTTGTTTTCTTTGCAGGCTTTTTCCCAAGCTTGCTGAGGTCAGAAAGAGCAAGCGTCGGTCGCCGATTGCTTGGAATTGGAATCGACTTCTTACCACTCAAATAAGGCCCGGTCACCGAACCCTTGACCTTGCCGATTTTGTCCGGCGCGCCGGCAGCAACGATCTCACCGCCACCTTGCCCAGCCTTGGGGCCAAAGTCACAAATCGCGTCGCTGTTTTCGATAACCTCTTTGTCATGTTCCACCACGATCATTGTGTTGCCAAGATCTCGCAGACGGTGAAGCGCCTTGAGCAAGCGTGTGTTGTCACGCGGGTGCAAGCCAATCGTTGGTTCGTCCAGCACGTAAAGTACGCCACATAGTCCACTGCCAAGCTGGCTGGCCAACCGAATTCGTTGGGCCTCTCCGTTGGAAAGTGAAGCGGCCGTTCGGTCGATCGTGATGTACTCAAGACCGACGTCGTTAAGGAAGTCAACGCGTCCAGCGATCTCGCGAATCAATTCGCCCGCAATTTTCTGTTCACGTTTGTCCAGCTTCCAGCTCTTCAGCGTTTTTGTCAGCTTCTTCAGCGGCAGACGGCAGATCCCGTCGATCGTCAAATCACGGAAGCGAACGGCAGCAGCGTCATCTCGCAAGCGACTGCCCCCACACGATCCACATTCGACTTCGCCAATGAGTGTTTGCATTCGCTGGCGAAGATTTGCCGACAGGCGCGAGGCCTCTTCCATCGTTGGGTAGACGCCTTTGTACTGAAACGAAAACGAGAGGTTGCCATTTTCGTCTTTGACATCAAACCAGCGATCGCCTGTTCCGTAAAACACGAGCCGTCGTTTGCGAGCGTCAAGTTGATTGAAAGGCGTGTCGATCGAAATCCCGGTGCCATCGGTCCACGAAATCAGCATCGCCTGTGACATCTTAGATTTCATGTCCGGCCACAAACTGATCGCACCACCCTTCAAGCTGAGTTCCGCATCATTCATAATCGCGGCCGGATTCGCGCCGGTTTGCGTTCCAATTCCTTCACAGTCTTGGCACCAACCAAGTTGGCTGTTAAAGGAAAAATTGTGTGGGGTCAACGCGTCGAAGCTGCGGCCGCAACATTCACAAGCCAAATGCTGACTGTGCTTGATGACAGCCCAATGTTCTTCCGGCACGTTTTCACGAGGTTGGGAAACATTGATGACGCCTTTGCCGATCGCCAAAGCCGCCTCAACGCTGTCAGCGATTCGAGATCTTGAAGCCTCTTTGACGACGATTCGATCGACGAGAATTTCTACATTGTGTCGCGAACGCCGATTGATAACGGGCACTTCGTCGATTCCAAAGGTCACATTGTCGACGCGGACACGAATGTAGCCATTGGCGCGAATCTCATCCCAAAGTTGTTCGTAGGATTGGTTGGCGTCAAGCGTAATCGGAGCCAACAACAATAGGCGTGTGCCTTCTTCGTTGGTGCTCAGGAGTTTGTCGACGATCGCATCGCTGGTTTGAGTTCCGATCGCTTCATTGCAATCGGGACAATACGGCGTGCCGAGTCTCGCCATCAAGATTCGAAGATAATCGTAAACTTCGGTGACCGTACCGACAGTTGATCGCGGCGTGGAGCCAAGATTCTTCTGTTCAATCGCGATGGCTGGCGACAAGCCTTCGATGTTCTCAACGCGAGGTTTCTCAAGCTGATTAACAAATTGACGCGCGTAGGAGCTAAGGCTTTCAACATAGCGGCGTTGACCTTCGGCATAGATCGTGTCCATCGCCATGGAACTTTTTCCGCTGCCACTTGGGCCGCAGAAGACTGTCATTTGGTCGCGGGCAATATCGACGTCGATGTTTTTCAAACTATGCTGCTGGGCACCGCGGACTTTGATCTCTTGAGCCTGAACCGGAGCCGCTTTCTTCTTGGACTTTTTCGGCGGAATCGGCGGCTTGTCTTCAAGTGCTTTCAACAGCGCCTTTCCGGTGTACGACTCTTTGCAGTCGGCAACGGTCTCTGGCGTGCCGGCACAAACAACCGTTCCACCACCGGAGCCACCTTCCGGTCCAATATCGATCACCCAGTCAGCGGTCTTGATGACATCGAGATTGTGCTCGACGACGAGAACCGTGTTGCCGGCGTCGACGAAATTTTGCAGCACCGTTAGCAGAAGTTGAATATCAGCGAAGTGCAAACCAGTCGTTGGCTCGTCGAGCATGTACAACGTCTTGCCAGTACTTCGCTTGACCAACTCACGAGCCAACTTGATTCGCTGGGCTTCGCCGCCGGACAGAGTCGGGGATGGTTGTCCAATTTTCAAATAGTCCAATCCAACCGCGTGCAACGTTTCCAGCTTGGTGAGAACTTTGGGAATGTTCTTAAAGAACTCCATGGCTTGCTGGATGTCCATTTCAAGAACATCCGCAATCGATTTGTCATGGAATTTGACTTGCAAAGTCTCGCGGTTGAATCGATGGCCTTCGCAGACGGGGCAGGTCACCCAGACATCAGCCAGAAAATCCATCTCCAGTTTATTGGAGCCATTGCCTTCGCAGGCTTCGCAACGTCCGCCCTTCACATTGAAGCTGAATCGCCCCGGAGCGTAGCCACGTGTTTTGGCCTCGGGAAGCTGCGTGTACAGTTTGCGAATTTCATCAAAGAGCTTGATGTAGGTTCCTGGATTAGAACGTGGCGTCCGACCGATTGGCGATTGATCAATCGCGATCATTTTGTCGAGATGTTCGATTCCATGAAGCTCTTTGAAATCGCCCGGTTCGCCAAGACCACCGTTGAGTTTTTCGCGTAGCTCTTCTCGCAAAATGTCGTTAACGAAGGAGCTTTTCCCACTGCCACTGACACCCGTCACGCAAACGAATTTCCCTAGCGGAATTTCGATGTCGATGTTCTTGAGGTTGTTATGAGTCGCGCCAATGATCTTCAACGATTTATCCGTGTCGATCTCACGTCGTTTCTCGGGAACCGCGATTTTCAAATCGCCGCTGAGATACTGAGCCGTCTTGCTGGTTTTCGATTTGATGATCTCTGACGGGTGGCCTTCGACGACGACCTCACCACCACGAATTCCGGGACCCGGACCAAAATCAATTAGATAATCGGCGGCCCGCATGGTGTCTTCGTCGTGCTCGACAACAACGACTGTGTTGCCAAGATCACGCAAATGCTGCAACGTTGAAATCAAGCGGTCATTGTCTCGCGGATGCAAGCCGATGGATGGCTCGTCAAGAATGTAAAGCACGCCGACAAGCCCCGCACCGATTTGCCCGGCCAGTCGAATTCGTTGGCTTTCTCCACCCGACAGCGTGGGAGCCGTTCGGTTGAGCATTAAGTAATCGAGACCGACGTTCAGCAAAAATCCGAGCCGGTTGCGAATTTCTTTGACGGGCTCGTTGGCGACGAGCTGCCGCGTCTCGTCAAGCTCCAAGCCAGAGAAGAATTCATGGGCGTCCGCAATCGAAAGATCACAAACGTCGGAAATTGAAAGGCTTGGGTTGTCAGCGAATTTTGGGTTTGTCGAATCCAAGCGAAAATGGCGAGCCTGCTCATTCAATCGGGCTCCATCACATTGAACGCAATGGATCTCAGCCATGTAGGCTTCGAGTTTACGTATTTTCGGGGCACTGGAAGTGCTTCGGTATTTTTCGTCCAGCTCAACGATCACGCCCGGGAACTTCCCGCCATACTTCATCGGCGAGCTTCCGCCGCGCCAAGTGTAGGTGATATTGAGATCACCAGATCCGTACAACCAAAGGTCTTGATGCTCTTCGCTAAGATCCTCCCAAGCCGTCTCCAAGAGCGTGCCGGCTTCGAGGCCTTCCTCGCGTTCAACTGTATCGGCAACGCCTTGGTAAATGTGCTGCCGCCAACGACCCAGGTCTTTCCACTTTCCAAGCAGTTCGAAACAACCTTGCTGAAATGATCGTGTGGTATCGGGCACCATCAAGTCCCGGTCAAACGTAAACACTTCGCCCAATCCATCGCAGCCCGGACACATGCCTTGCGGACTGTTGAAGCTGAACATTTGCGGCGTCGGCGGAGAAAAGCTGATCGCGCAGTTGGCACAGGCGTACGATGATGAGTAAACCCGATCGCCTTCGATTCCTTGCCGGCGAGACTTCGCTTTTGATTTGGCTCTGCCTTTTGACTTTCCACCTGCCTCTTCATCCGGATTGACCGGAGCAACAGGAGCGGCGGGGACATCGCTGGCTTCTTTTACTTCCGCGTCGTCGGCGACGATCAACGTGCCTTTGCCATATTTCAGAGCCGTTTCGACGGCTTCACCAAGCCGACCACGGATGCCTTCTTTCGCCGTGATACGATCGATGACGACTTCCACGTTATGACGTCGTGTTCGATCGAGATTGATTTCGCTGCTCAAGTTAACGACGACTCCGTCAACGCGAACGCGCACGAATCCACGCTTAACGAGATCCACGAACAGATCACGATGCTCGCCTTTTTGTTCACGAACGACCGGAGCCAACACAGCGTACTTGGTGCCCTTTTTCAGTTGCAGAATACTGGCAACGATTTGGTCGCGAGATTGCGCGGCAATTGGCTGGTCGCATTTGGGGCAGTAGCCTTGACCGGCTCGCGCGTACATGATTCTCAAGAAATCATAGATCTCGGTGATCGTTCCGACGGTACTACGCGGGTTGTTGCCAGATGATTTTTGTGAAATCGAAATCGACGGGCTGAGGCCCGAAATTAAGTCGACATCAGGCTTCGGCATTTGGCCGAGAAAT
>CAZPTT010000014.1:44400-60703 GCA_964589435.1 uncultured Pirellulaceae bacterium | reverse complement strand
AGAAATAGCCAATGACAATGATAGATCAACTACCTGAATACCTGCGCGAACGATCACGCTTCCATGGTGACTCCAACACCGAAGTGATTCAAAGCGACCCATTCGTTCTTTACTGGATGCGAACCGCCGTACGAAGCGATGAAAACCCAGCCCTTGATGTTGCGCGCTGGATCGCGAACCAGCAAGATATTCCGCTACTGGTTTACCAAGCGGTTTCTGAGCACTACGAATTTGCGTCGGATCGCCACCACACGTTCATGCTTCAAGGCGCGCGTGATGTTCAGAAGGCATTTTTGGATCAAGGTATCAGCTACGCATGTCATGTTGCGAATCGAGATGACCGTCAACCGCATTTGGTGACGCTCGCAAATTTGGCGAGCGTTGTCGTGACTGAAGACATGCCAGTCGATCCACCTCGCCGGTTCCTGAAATCGCTGCAACATAGGACCCAAACTCCGATCGTCAGAGTGGACACCGCCTGCGTTGCACCGATGCAATTGGTGAAGAAGCCTTATACGCGTGCCTTTCAGTTTCGGTCAGCAACAGAAAAAATTTATGCCCAGAGATTGACGCGAGCCTGGCCAGCATTAGATGTAGACACCAAGCCATTTGATCTCGCGCGATTGCCTTTTGAGCCAGTCGACCTACAATCGGCTGAACTTGCTTCCATAGTCGCGCAATGCGACGTCGACCACTCAATTGGGCCGGTCGTCGATACGATTGGCGGAAGTTCGGCTGGGTATCAGCGATGGAACACTTTCAAAGCAAAATGTCTCAGCCGATATGCGAAGCAACGAAATAACGCTTTGCTGGACGGAGTCAGCCGCATGTCGCCTTATCTCCACTATGGAATGGTTTCGCCGTTTCGACTTGCTCGCGAAGCGGCTGAAATGGATAGCCAAGGCTCAGAAAAGTATCTCGACGAATTGTTGATCTGGCGGGAGCTGGCGTACGTATTTTGCTTTCATCGCGAGGATCACGATCAATGGTCAGCACTGCCTGATTGGGCGCAGGAAACATTGAATCAACATGCCGAAGACAATCGTGAGCAGACCTATTCATGGGAGCAATTGGCTCGAGGCGAGACCCACGATGAGTTTTGGAATGCGGCTCAGAAATCGTTATTGATGCAAGGCGAGCTGCACAACAACGTGCGGATGACGTGGGGCAAAGCCATCTTGAACTGGGCGCAAACTCCTCAGCAAGCGTTGGCCACCATCATTGATTTGAATCATCGCTACGCACTCGACGGTCGTGACCCAGCCTCGTACGGCGGCATCCTGTGGTGCCTTGGTCAGTTTGATCGGCCGTTTGAGCCGGAGCAAAATGTTATTGGCGTCGTTCGACCACGGCCGACATCGGTTCACGCCAGCCGGCTTGATACGAGTAAGTATTTGGTCAAAGTATCCCAACCACGTTTCGATCCTGTTCCCAACGTTGCCGTCATCGGCGCGGGCATCTCGGGATTGTTTGCAGCCAGAACGCTGCAAGACCATGGAATGAAAGTTACCGTTTTTGATAAAGGGCGGGGCGTTGGTGGCCGGATGTCGACACGCCGCATCGATAGCGGTGGTGAGAAAATAACATTCGACCACGGCGCACAGTACTTCACAGCTAGAGATCACCGCTTTATTCGCTACGTTGATTCGTGGATCGAACAAGGGCTGGTGGCTGCTTGGCCGGACAGCAAAAACGGAGCCGACCAGAAAATCGTGGTGCTTGAAAATGGAGCTATCAAATCGGAATCCAACTCGGACGATCGATTTGTTGCCGTGCCAACGATGACGGCGATTGGTAAACATCTGGCGAGTGGATTGAATGTTCAGTTACAAACGCGCGTCGCGAACGTTGACTTGGTAGATGAAGGCGTCGAGTTGTTGGATGAAGCTGGCGACTCGCTCGGGAAGTTCGACCGGTTGATCACTTCAGCGCCTGCGGCACAGTCGGCTGAGCTATTGACCAATTTTCCGGAACTGGCGAATCAGGTATCTGAAATTGAAATGACCCCGTGTTGGGCGACGATGGTTGCTTTCGAAAAACCAATCACTGACCAATGGGTGGGAGCGTTTCTTCATGATAGTTTTCTTTCGTGGGCATCTCGAAACAGTACCAAACCAGGACGAAATTCTCGTGTTGAGAACTTGGTCATCCATGCGAACTCAGAGTGGACGGCCGAGCATTGGGATGATGATCCCGCCAGTGTCGCGACCATGATGTTGGAAGAATTTTGGCAGGTGACCGGGATTTCTCCTCAACCTCACATTCACTTGCAATCCCACCGTTGGAAGTATGCGATTCCGGTAGAACCAGCCAACGTTCGTTGCTTCGCTGATAATTCTGCGGTTGTCGTTGCTTGTGGTGACTGGGCCAGCGGTTCGCGCGTCGAAGGGGCGTTCTTGAGCGGCATGGCGGCGGCGGGACGGGTTCTCGGAACGCTTTTACCGATTGGATCCGATGACCGCCAACAGGCTCTGTTATTTGACTAGCCGAATCAGAACATGAGTATGAAAAAGAACGTTACACAAAAGATGACTTACTTGATCATTGCTGCCATCGTCGGCGGTATTCTCTACACAGGGTGGAAATTGACTTCGCGAAGCGCCTACGAATCCGCTGAGTATTCCGTCTTGGAAACCGACGGCAACATCGAGCTGCGCGAATATCCTGATCTGATGTTGGCAACGACTGAGATGGGCTCGCGGTTGCAGGGAGATGACGGAAGTTTTGGTCGATTGTTTCGATACATCAGCGGAGGTAATCAAGACAAGCAAAAAGTGGCCATGACGACGCCGGTTTTCATGGAATCCAATTCAGACCAAACCACGGGTCAGATGTCTTTCGTGATTCCGAAAGACGTCGCGAGTGCAAAAATTCCTCAGCCCGCAAGCAGCCAAGTTGAAGTGACCAAACGCACTGGCGGCAAGTTCGCCGTCATCCGGTTTGCTGGTCGAGTCGAAACGGGCAACGTCAGAGATGAGCAGCGTGCGAAGTTGAAAGCTTGGATCGAGCAGCGAGGCTTTGTCGCTGTCGGCGAACCCGAGGTTGCGAGTTACGATCCTCCATGGACGCCGGGGCCACTTCGTCGAAACGAAATCTTGGTTCGGATTGGTTCTTGAAATCATGAATCCAAAGAAACACTCGAATGACGCAGTGGTGTTGGTTCATGGGCTGGGCGGCAGTCGATTGGACATGTGGCCAATTGCGCGGCGACTTAAACGATTGGGATTCCACGTTCACAACTGGGGTTACCGAAGCATTGGCAATCGCATCGAGACGCACGCGGATCGGTTGGCCATTGAATTAGCGCATTTAGAGAATCAGTCTCCTAATGGTCGTCTTCATTTGGTCACGCACAGCATGGGCGGGATCATTGCGCGAAGGATGTTTGAAAGACACGACGTTGGCAATTTGGGGCGTGTCGTGATGCTCGCACCCCCTCATCAAGGTTCTCACGTCGCGAGAAAGTTGACTCGCTTCTTCGGATGGATTTCGCCAAGTCTCGGGCAGCTTTCCGATTCAAACGACAGCTTTGTCAATCGACTTCCCAATACTTTGCAGCAAAAAGACATTGAGTTTGCGATTGTCGAATCGACTAAAGATCGAGTGATTGTTCAAGGCGGCGTTTTGCTCGATGGCTATCGCGATTACGCTCGCGTCGTGGGTCATCATGGAGTTTTGACTTGGTATCCGCAAACGATTGACTTAGTGGAGGATTTCCTGACGCTGGGAAAATTTGATGTCTCTGGCGCCGATTCAGATTCGCGAATGGATGCGGCTGAAGCTTAACCTTCCAAAATGACACGTGCCGGTGCTCCTTCGGCGTTCTCAATCTTGAATGGCAGGCAAGTGACTCGGTAATCGCCTTCCGGCACGCCGGTCAAGTTCAAGCCTTCCATTAGAACCATCCCGGCTTTCAACAAGATCTGATGGACGATCTCGGGTGGATCGGCGTAGAGGCTGACAGACAGGTAGTCGATACCAAGCAAGTGGATTCCGAAATCGCGAACCCACTTGGCCGCTTCCGTCGTCAGCGCGCAATAGTCTTCATAAAACGGGTGTGATAAATCTGACCAGAGCTGGGAATTGTCCGTTTTGAAGATCAGCTTCTTGGTGCCGGCTGGCAAATTCAAAGAGTCGAGATCTGCGGGCGTGATGCGGCTTCGCCCCGGTAGTTCCGCGACGACGCAATCGCCGACGAGTTGATTGAGTGGGATTTCATTCGTGGTGATGGCCCCGTCGACGAAATGTAGCGGCGAATCAATATGCGTTCCCGTGTGGACGCTCATCGACAAATTTGAAACGTTGCAGATCGCTCCCTCGCTCATCTTGGACGGATGGCTCAATTCAAACTTGGGTCCTCCTGGCCAAACAGGAAGCTGCGGATGAGTGGGAACGGTGATGTCATACAATCGGGCCAAGACAATTCTCCGGTGGCGATGAACGTTGGATTTTCGAAACAAACCTGTTGTACTTTCTCAACATCTTCGTTGATAGTTGGCGGCTTGTTTGCATGAAATTTCAGGGCGAAATACGGATTTCACTCAAAATCGTTACATCTGGTCGTCAAGGCCCATCAGTTGCAACAACCTTAGCGAATGTGGTTATTGCGATCAGTCTTCCTTGCAGTTGAGGCCTAAATTTCTATATCCACATCTGTCTTTTTGTCCATTCACCAAGCTCCTTTTTGGGTTTGTAAGTTGGAAATCATCAGCACTATATTCCCGCCATCGTCACCTCTCGCCGCGCCAGTTAGCGCGCTCAATACTCGATTGAACGACCGAGTTGAGGATCATTTTCGTCAGTGGATTGAGCGTGAGCTGCCAAGCTCAGTCAGGCATTGCCTGCGTCCAGCGATCCACTCCGTAAGTCAATCAGTCGATGCGCGTCAGGGGAGTCATTCTACGTTCTCGCCACGAGAGAATGGTCAACTGCCATCGACTTCAAAACGATCAAGAGAATTTTCAGCAGGTCGCGCCGGTGCGCATGGTTTGCTTGAATCCTGGGGCGAGACGGAACAGGTTGGCGTGGCCGATGATCGTTCGCCCATTTGGCCCAGCGGCTATGTCGGTTCGATCTCGCACAGTGACCAATGGGTTTGGGCATCGGTCGCCCAGCGATCCTCCATCCGCTCAATCGGTGTCGACACAGAAACGGTTGTCGATTCGCAAACTCGCAATGAAATCCAACGAGAAATTGCCACGCTTGAAGAATGGGCAATCGCCCGTGCCTTAAATCTTGATCCAGAAACAACGTTCACGATTTTGTTTTCAGCAAAAGAGTCGTTCTACAAATGCTGGTATCCGGAAACTCAAAACTATTTTGAGTTTTGCCACGCGGGCTTGGTTTCTTGCGAAGGCAGCCGCTTGCGAATTGGCAGCCTCAAAAGCAATCCAAATTTTGATCGTCAGCCGGCGACACTCGATGTGTCGTTTACGGTGATCGAAAACCAAGTCTTTACGGCAGCTTGGATGGAACACCGAAATGAATGCTAACGATTCGTGTTGGCAATTTGAAATCCTCTACTAAACGAACCGATCCAAGCGAACTGCTCCGAACGAACTGCTCCAAACGAACCACTGCTTAACCGGCGATCCCCATGAATCTGACTGACATCTACAACCAGCTGAACGACACGCACAACGAGTATCCAAATGCTTCGTTGCACTCGGTGATTTCGCGGCAGTGTGAGCAGACGCCTGAGGCAATTGCCGTTCTCGGTGGCGATGAAACACAGACTTATGCGCAGTTGGAAGAGAAAAGTAATCAACTGGCCAACTACTTAATTCAACAAGGCATCGGTCGTGGAGATCTGGTCGGTCTCTGCTGCGATCGGGATATTGACATGCCGGCCTTATTGGTCGGAATCATGAAGTCGGGTGCAGGCTACGTTCCGCTTGATCCAGATTATCCAGTGGATCGCCTGGTCTACATGGTTGAAAACTCAGCGATCAAGCATGTGGTGGCTCATACAAATCAGCTTCCGCTTACCGAACAATTCAAAACACCGACCACGATTGTTGATCGCGATTGGGCGATTGTCGCTGCCGCCGGTTCCGAAGCTCCCACGGACAAAACAGATCCGAAGAAAGATGTTGCCTACGTCATCTATACTTCCGGCTCAACGGGAAAACCCAAAGGCGTTTTGGTTCCTCATGGTGCGGCGGTCAATATGCTCTGGAGCATGATCAATTGGCCGGGCTTCACCGCCGAAGACAGAATCCTGGCAACGACAACACTTTCGTTTGACATTAGCGTTGCGGAAATGTTTTTGCCGTTGGTGACCGGAGGATCGGTCGCCGTTGTTTCCAGGCAAACCGCTAAAGACACCGTCGCACTGGTAGCGGCCATCGAAAAATACGACGTTACGTTTATGCAAGCCACGCCCGCGATGTGGCGAATGATTCTGGAAGGCGATACCTTTACTGGCCGGTCGAGCATGAAGTTCATTACCGCCGGTGAACCACTTCCACGAGACTTGATTCAGCCGATGTTGGATCGTTGCGGTGAAGTCTGGAATCTCTATGGCCCGACTGAAACAACGGTTTACTCGTCAGGAACACAGGTCACGAGCGATGAAGGCCGGATTTTGATTGGAGTTCCTGTCGCTAACACTCAAGTCTACATCGTCGATGAAGACAATCAGCTTTGCCCGCCTGAAACGCCTGGCGAAATGCTAATTGCTGGCGATGGCATGACGTTCGGCTATTTGAATCGAGACGATCTGAACGCTGCAAAGTTCGTCGACTTCAACGGCCAAAAAGTCTATCGCACGGGAGATCTGGCTCAGATAACCGTTGACGGACAGATTGATCACCTGGGACGGATCGACAATCAAATCAAATTTAACGGACACCGAATCGAGCTGGGCGAAATTGATGCCGCGATGGCAATGCAGCCAAACGTGCGCGCCGCCGCAACGGTTCTTCGTGAAGATCGTCCGGGCGACAAACGGTTGGTCGGGTATCTGCTCGCCAATTCAACCGAAGCTACGACGGACAGCGCGCCGACTAATAAAACACCGCCCAACGTCAGCGAAGTTCGCGAGAACATCTCGAAGATGCTGCCGGACTACATGGTGCCGAACATCATCGTCGTCGTGGATGAATTCCAATACACACCTAGTGGCAAGCTCGATCGAAAATCGTTCGCTCCGCCTTCCACCGAACGCCCGGACATTGCGACCGAATACGTAGCAGCGAAAACAAAGTTGGAGAAGCAGTTGGCCGCGATTTGGGGCGATGTTCTTCAAATCGATTCGGTGGGCACACGGGACAACTTTTTCGAACTTGGTGGCAACTCGATTCGCGCCGTCAAAGTCGTCGCGCAAGTGAAACAGGAAATGGGTGTCGCGGTTACCGGAGCAGAGTTTTTCGACAATCCTACGATTGAATCGTTTCTTGGGCTCGCCGATAAGAAGCAAGCTTTGATTGCCAAACTACAGAACGGTGGCGATCGAAATGGCGAAAAGGGCTCCGGGCAATATGCAATCGTCGGAATGGCAGCCCGCATGCCGGGAGCTCGCGACGTCAACGAGTTTTGGGACAACTTGGTGAAAGGACGAGAGTCGATCAAATTCTTCACGCCCGAAGAACTGGATTCAACACTTGATCCTCGTGATACATCAGATCCAAACTACGTTCCCGCTCGCGGAATCATCGAAGACGCCGATCATTTCGATGCCCGCTTTTTTAAGACGACGCCACGTAACGCAGAGCTAACAGATCCGCAGCAGCGAATCATGTTAGAGCTGGCTTGGACGGCGCTCGAAGACGCCGGCGTTGTTCCAAACAAGTCCAACGAGACGATTGGAATTTGGGCTGGGACTTATTCGACCAGCTATTTCATCAAGAACATTTTGACCAATCCGGATTTAGTTCGCCAAACTGGCGAATTCCAGGTCGGCGTCTACAACGAGAAAGACTACATCGCGACTCGAGTCGCCCACGCTCTCAATTTGACCGGCCCAGCCATCAATGTGAACACGGCCTGTTCGACTTCGTTGGTTGCTTTAATCGAAGCTTGCAAAAGTTTAGAGCTGGGCGATTGTGATGTCGCACTTGCAGGCGGTTCCTCCGTGACGTTTCCGCAAAACCAAGGTCACTTACATCAGACGGGCAGCATCTTTACCCCCGATGGCCATTGCCGCCCATTCGATGCCGAAGCCGGCGGAACATTATTCAGCGATGGAGCGGGTGTGGTCGTCGTCAAGCGACTGGAAGATGCCGTCGCCAATGGCGACCGAGTCTACGCGGTCGTGAAAGGGTATGGCGTCAACAACGATGGCGGCGAGAAAGCAAGTTTCAGCGCACCAAGCATCAATGGTCAGGCGACGACAGTCGCGATGGCGCACGCGAAAGCTGGCATCACCGCCGATTCAGTTGGCTACATCGAAGCCCATGGAACCGCGACTCCGATTGGAGATCCGATCGAAGTAACCGCACTGCGAACGGTTTTTGAAGCGCAAACTGACGCGAAACAATATTGTGCGATCGGTAGTGTCAAAGGCAACATCGGTCACACGGTGGCTGCGGCAGGCGTGGCGGGTTTGATCAAGACGGCTTTGGCTTTGCATCACGAAAAAATTCCAGCAACGTTGCACTACAAGAATCCAAACCCGCAAATTGATTTTGAGAACAGCCCGTTTTACGTTTGTGATTCGTTGCAGGAGTGGAAGCGTTCTGATAACCCGCGCCGAGCTGGAGTCAGCTCGTTTGGTGTCGGTGGAACCAATGCTCACATTTTGTTGGAAGAAGCTGGAATCGAATGCGAGCGAGGAACTGAAAGTGCGGGTTCGAACGAACTGCCTGTTCAAATCATTCCCGTTTCCGGGAAGACCGAAGAGGCGATGTGCCAGAACGTCAACAACCTGGCAGCGTTCCTGAAGGATGAGTCAGTTGTTGCGTCTTGCGAACTTCAAGACATCGCTAATACGCTACAGAATGGGCGCGACGAATTTAGCTATCGATCCTTTATCGTATCGGATTCGATTTCCGATGCTGCCGAAACTTTGACATCGAAGAAAGCGCCGCGGTTCGTAAAGCGTAAATCTTCGGCGAAGCCACGCGACGTCGTATTTATGTTTCCCGGGCAGGGTTCGCAGTATGTTCGAATGGGGCAAAATCTCTATGAACACTCCGACGTGTTCCGCGAAAACTTGGACAAATGTGCTGAGATTCTCAAGCCTTTGCTGGGACGTGATCTGCGTGATGTCTTGTTCCCGCCTGCGGGTGATGAAGAAGCCGCCAAGGAAATTTTAAAGAACACGCAATTCACACAGCCAGCTTTGTTTTCGCTGGGTTACTCGTTAGCACAAGTTTGGTTGTCGTGGGGCGTTCAGCCAGCCGCATTGATGGGACATTCGATCGGCGAGTTCGCGGCGGCCTGCACGGCTGGCGTTTTCGAATTGTCCGACGGTTTGAAGATGATCGCCGAACGAGGGCGAGCGATGCAGTCGTTGCCCGGTGGTAGCATGATGAGCGTTCGATTGCCTGGTGCTGAAGTCGAGCCAATGCTCTGGGGAGACATGGCGATCGGATCCTACAACGGGCCTTGTCTGTGTGTCGTTGCCGGGCCGGATGACCAAGTCGCCCAGTTGCAAGAAAAATTAGAGGCCAAAGAAATCGTTTGCCGACACCTGCATACATCACACGCGTTTCATTCTCCGATGATGAATGAGATTGTTGAACCATTTGCTGAGTTCGTCGGGCAATTCAAATTGTCTCCGCCAAGCACGCCGATCCTTTCGACCGTGACCGGCGATTGGATGTCGGACGAGCAAGCCACCGATCCAAAATACTGGGCCGATCATTTGCGAATGCCCGTCCGGTTTTCTGAATCGGTGACGCGGATGTGGAGCCAAGAAGAAAACGCTGGCGGTGATCCGGCGCGAATTTTGATTGAGCTGGGGCCGCGCCGAACGTTGGCCACGCTGTCCAAGCAACATGCGGAAGATCCGAAGACACAAATCTCTTTGCCAACGCTTTCCGATAACGCCGACAACAACGCTGAATGGCGGAGCATGATGAGCGCCGTCGGGCAGTTGTGGCTAGCGGGAGCCGAGATTGACTGGCAACGAATTTCAGCAGACGGCAATCGAAAAAAGGGCCGAACGGTTGGCCTGCCGACTTACGCATTCCAACGAAAGAAATACTTTGTGGCACCGGGCAATGCAATTGACCACAACGTCGCTCAAGCCATAAACCAGCCCGCCACAACCGAAACAGTTGGCCCTCAATCAACAATCACCCAAACAACAACTCAGGTTTCGCCACCTGTATCACCAATACAACCTGTTCCTCAACTGGAGTTTAATCCGATGAGCCGTATCCCTAATATCATTTCCGAGATCAAAAACGTATTCGAAAACACATCCGGTTTCGATCTGGATGAGTTCGATGGAGACACAACGTTCTTTGAAATGGGGCTCGACTCACTTGTGCTGACGCAGACAGCGACGGCGCTAAAGAAAGCGATGGACTTGGAAGTTACATTCCGACAGTTGCTGGAGGAAACACCGACCGTTGATTCGTTGGCCGCGTTCTTGGATTCAAAACTGCCAGCCGAAAAATTCGCGGCCACCGCCGCTCCGGCAGCCGACGTTGCTAATGCAACAGCACCAGTGGAAGCCGCGCCTGTTCAAACGGCTCCGGCTCCGACGACTCAAGCCCAACCACCGGCTCCGGCTCCAGTTCAGCCAACTCAGTTGATGCCTACTCAGCCGGTTCAGGCTCAGCCAATCCCAATGCAGCAAACCCAATTTCAGCCAGTTCAAGCTCAGCCATTGAGCCAAGTCGCCGGCAATGGAGCTCAGGCGATCATTCAAAACCAGCTTCAACTAATGGCGACTCAGTTACAGTTGCTCGGAGGTCAAGCTTCGAATCTGCAAACCAGCATGATCTCGCCAAGCCAGCCTGTGGAAACGCCATCGCCGGTCGTGCCTACTTGCCAAGCACAACCCGTTGTCGACGCCGCGCCGCCGGTCACAGAAGTTGCTTCATCCGCTCCGGCTCCAAGCGATCAAAGCCAGCCTGCACAACCGCAGTCTGAGCCAATCAAGTTGGCAGCGGAACCGGTCGACGAAGCTATCGAGAAAAAGAACAAACGTTTTGCAACGGTCAAGCTTTCTGAAGGGGAGTTGGATGCCTCTCAAGAATCCGCGCTCGCCGAAATCGTCAAAATGCATAACGCGATGACACCAAAAAGCAAAGAGTACGCTCAGGCTCACCGCCGCTATATGGCGGATCCGCGTACGGTGTCTGGATTTCGCCCGAACATGAAAGAGATGACGCATCCGATCGTCATCGAAAAATCGAAAGGCGTTCAGCTTTGGGATATCGACGGTAACGAGTACATCGATTTCACTTGTGGATTCGGTTCCAATTTGCTTGGGCACACGCATGATATTACGGTCAAAGCCATCACGGAACAGGTTCAAACTGACTATGCGATCGGTCCGCAGTCGCCATTGGCGGGTGAAGTGGCGAAACTGTTCTGCGAGATCACGGGCAACGAGCGGATGGCGTTTTCCAATACGGGATCCGAAGCAGTGCTTGGTTGCACTCGTTTGGCACGTAACGCGACGGGGCGCGATTTGATTGTCATGTTCAACGGTGACTATCACGGAATTCTGGACGAAGTCATTGCACGCGGAAGCAAAAAGTTGAAGAGCTTTCCCGCCGCCACCGGTATTCCGAAAGATCATGTCAACAACACATTGATTCTGGAGTATGGAACCGAAGAGTCGTTGCAGATCATCCGCGATCGAATGGATGAGATTGCGGCGGTGCTTGTCGAGCCGGTGCAAAGTCGCATGCCCGAACTTCAGCCAAAAGAATTTCTGCTGAAGCTTCGTGAGTTAACAGAAAAGGAGCCGACGGCCCTGATCTTTGATGAAGTGATTTCTGGATTGCGAATTGGCTTGGGCGGGGCTCAAGAATACTTTGGTATCAAAGCTGACCTTGCTTCCTACGGAAAGATTGTTGGCGGAGGAATGCCGATTGGAATCGTGGCTGGCAAAGCCGAGTACATGGACGGCTTGGACGGCGGCTATTGGCAGTACGGCGATGATAGTCGTCCTGAAGCCGGAATGACTTACTTCGCCGGAACGTTTGTTCGTCACCCGTTAACTTTGGCTGCTTCCAAGGCAATCCTAGAGCACTTGAGAGACGGCGGCCAACCAATGTATGACCGGCTGAACAAGCTCTCGGGCTATTTGGCGGATGAACTGAACAAGGTGTTCGACGAATTGGACGCACCGATGTTTCTGGCAAACTTCGGTTCGTTGTTCAAGATCCAATTTGCACAAGAGTTGGTCTACAGCGAAGTCTTCTTCGCTGGCCTTCGCCGACGTGGAATGCACATCTGGGATCACCGTCCTTGTTTGCTCACGCTGGCCCATACGCAAGATGACATTGATCAACTTGTGATCGCCGTGCGGGAAGCCACGATTGAAGCTCAGCGTCACGGATTCATGCCGGGCGAAGGATACAAGAATGTTCCCAACGTGTTCGATGCGAGCAAACCTCCTCAAAAAGGAAGTCGCGTCGGCAAGGATCGCAATGGCAACCCTGGTTGGTTCGTTCCTGACACAGGGAATCCAGGTCAGTTTATTCAAGTTGGTCTCCCAACGAGTTAGCAGACATAACCAAAGAAGCAGAAGCAGTTGACGCCCCCACCAAAAATAAGCCTACTTTCTGATACGGAGACTCATCGTGAGCTCAACCATTGATTCATTTTCGACCAGCACCAATGTTGCCACCATTGTCAACTCAGCCCCTCCACGGACGTTCGAAAGTCAGTTCCCGGCGACCGAAGCACAGTTAGAAGTTTGGTTGTCCAGCCAACAAAGCGTGGAAGCCAATTGTGCTTACAACGAAATTAGCTCTTTGGAATTTCGCGGTGAACTCGACGTGGAGCGCTTGAAATTGGCCATCGATAAAGTCGTTGCTCGAAATGCGTCGCTACGCTCGACGTTCAGCCCAGACGGATATGAAGTTCGGGTTCACGCCGACGTTGTTTACTCATACGAAACTGCTGATTTGACAGGAGATCAAACTCGCGACGGAGGCCAGTTGTCAATTGTTCAAACCCAAGCCCGAACACCATTTGATTTGGTCAACGGGCCACTGCTTCGCGTTGTGCTACAGAAGTTTTCTGATACACACCACAAGCTGACATTTGCCGCTCATCACATCGTGCTTGATGGTTGGTCGTTGGCCGTGTTCTGTCGTGACCTTGGCTACTTTTATGACACGCTGTCGGGTGAAACACGTGATGAACTTCCTCCGGTGAACAGCTACGCCGACTACGCACAAAAGATGGAATCGTATTTCGATTCGAATGAGGGCAAGGCTGATGAAGCTTTCTGGGTCGACCAGTTTGCTGATCAGATTCCTGTTCTTGATTTGCCGATTGAACGGTCAAGGCCTGCGCTTCGAACCTATTATGGGCGTCGATACGATCACCAGTTTTCAACGGAGTTGGTCGAGAAGGTTCGCAAAATTGGAGCCAAATCGGGCTGCAGTTTGTTCAATACGATGTTGGCCGCGTTTAATGCTTATGTTGCACGAATAAGTGGCAACGATGATTTCTGCGTTGGTATTCCGACTGCCGGGCAAGCGGCTTTGGATCAACCGGAATTGATTGGCCACTGCGTCAATACCATGCCGCTGCGAACCCAAGTCGACGTCAACGCTCCGTTCGTCGAACACATGAAAGCGACACGAAAAACGTTGCTCGATTCATTTGATCACCAGCGTTACTCGTACGGTACATTGCTGCGAAAGTTGGCTCCACCGCGTGACCCAAGTCGCCCCCCAATGCTGAGCGTTTCGTTCAATGTTGATCCCGTGATTGATGTCAGCGAATTGGGTTTCAGCGGATTAGAAGTCGACGCGATTGTTGAGCCACGTAGCTTTGAGAACTTTGAATGGTTCATCAACGGCGTGATTCAAAAAGATAAATCGATCGAAATGCAAGTTCAGTACAACTCGGATTTGTATTCAACCGAGTCGATGGAATTTTACTTCGAAGGTTTCGCGACTTTCTTGGAAGGCCTGACGGCCCAGCCAGAGGCTCCGATGGCCGATATTCACTTGATGAGCGTTCGCCACCGACAAAAAGTGCTGGTTGACTGGAACCAAACGGAACTCGCTTATCCGATTGAAGCGACGCTAAGTTCTGAGTTTTCTCGACAAGCCGCTGCGACTCCCGACAACATCGCCGTCAAATTTGAAGACGTCGCTTTGACTTATGCAGAAGTCGAAAGCCGCTCGAATCAAATCGCCCGGCACTTGAAATCTCATGGAGTGGCGGCTGGTGATCTCGTTGGCATTTGTGTTGACCGTAGTGAGCAGATGCTCGTCAACTTATACGGAATTATGAAGGCCGGAGCCGGCTACGTTCCACTCGATCCTGCGTATCCAAACGATCGCCTGCAGTACATGTGCGATCATTCAGAACTCAAACTAATCGTGACTCACAGTAGTTTGTCAGAACGCGTTGCGGATTTCAATAAACCTCAACTCGCGATCGATAGCGTGGCCGAAGAAATTGCGGCCCTCAGTAGCGAACCGTTTGAGAGCAATGCAAAACCGGAAGATACTTGCTACGTGATCTACACATCGGGATCGACTGGCAAGCCCAAAGGCGTGCAAGTTCCTCATGGAGCCGTCGTCAATTTCCTGTATGCCATGCGTGAGACGCCGGGCTTCACTGAAAACGATTCGGTGTTGGCCGTGACAACGCTCTCGTTTGATATTGCGGTTTTGGAACTGTATTTGCCAACCATCTTTGGTGGTCAAGTCGTTATCCTGGACAGCCTGACTGCTGCTGATGGCGTCAAACTTGCTGATCAATTGAAGCAGCACGATATCTCTTTGATGCAAGCCACACCGGCGACTTGGCGATTGATGATTCAATCCAATTGGGCGGGTAAGCAAAATCTGAAAGTTCTTTGCGGTGGCGAGCCGATGCCTCAGGACTTGGTCGCGCCGCTGCTCGATCGCTGCAACGAGCTTTGGAATATGTACGGACCAACCGAGACGACGGTTTGGTCGGCGGCGTTTCAAATAACGTCACCGACGGCTCCAATTTTAATTGGGAAGCCGGTTGGCAACACACAGATCTACATTCTTGATGCGAACGGGAATGAAGTGCCAGTTGGTTGCGAAGGTGAAGTATTTATTGGTGGAGCGGGCGTAACGCTTGGATATCTCAACCGAGAAGATTTGACCTCGGAACGGTTTGTTGAAAATCGGTATCGTAATCCCTTTACCGACTACGTAAGCGACCAACTTTATAAGACAGGAGATCTGGCGAAGTACACTCTCAATGGCAGCATTCAGTTTTTGCGAAGAAATGACAAGCAAGTCAAGGTCCGCGGATTTCGAATTGAGTTGGGAGAGATTGAAAGGACACTCGAATCACATCCGTCGCTACAGCAAAACGTTGTCATCGTTAGAGAAGACACCGTCGGCGATGCCCGATTAGTGGCTTATGTAATCGTTAAGCCGGAAGCCTCATTTGATGCCGGAGCGATGCGTGATCATCTTCGCCAGTCGCTGCCGTATTACATGGTGCCGCAACATTTTGTTGAGTTGGATGTCATGCCGCAAACCAACAATGGCAAGATTGACTACAAGGCTCTGCCGGCTCCTACGGCCGAGGTTGCTTCGGCAAGCGATGTCAGCATGCCTGAAACAGAAGCCGAAAAATATCTGGCCAGCGTTTGGGAGCAGATTCTTGAGATGGACGATGTCGGCTTGAATGATACGTTCTTTGATATTGGTGGTCACTCGTTGCTGGTGATGAAGGTCATCACCACGGTTCACGAGAAGACAGGAATCAAGCTGGGCCCGCAAGACTTTTTGATGTGCACGTTGGAGCAGTTGGCGACCAAAATCTCGGAGTCGTTCGCTTTCAAAGCTGACAGCTCAACCAAGCAGCCGTCCAAAGGCAAAAACGAAAGCGCCGATTCGTCTCGTCGGGTTGAAGCTGATAAGTCGGAAACGATTCTGCCGGCTTCCGAGAATCAAAAACCGGATCCAAGTTCCGAGAAGAAGGGCATGTTCCGCAGTCTGAAAGGTTTCTGGGACTAGTGACATTTTCGGCCTCGTGACAACGTGTTGCTGATTTTCGGTGTCGTGACGAATTGATTCGAATATTTGGGTGTCGTAATATTTGGGTGTCATGCTCCTCGCTTGCGTGGGCATGTTCATCTAACAAGAGACCTTGCGACCTAGATTCACCAAAAACTTACCAACTTCAAAATTCCATTCTGCTTTGAAATTCTGCTTTGAAATTC
>CAZPTT010000014.1:0-44300 GCA_964589435.1 uncultured Pirellulaceae bacterium | reverse complement strand
ATTCTGCTTTGAAATTCTGCTTTGAAATTCCTCACTCCTTATCCGGCATTGATCAATCAACCATGAGTCAACGTTTTTTTGGACAACCTGAATCGCCTTTGTTTGGAGTGTATCACTCCGCGCGTGGTCGGAATCAGCAGAATGACAGCGCGGTTGTTATCTGCCCGCCCATTGGCCAGGAGTACATTCGCACGCACTGGTCGTTGCGTTTGCTGGCCAATCAGCTTGCCCGAGGCGGTGCCCATGTTTTGCGAATGGACTATCTGGGGATCGGCGATTCAGCGAGTTCGGTGGAGCAAATCGGTTCTTTGGGCGTATGGCAGCAAAACATTGAAGAAGCAATCGAGTATCTGAAAGCTGAATCTGGGGCTCAGTCGGTGATGTTGCTGGGGCAGCGGTTCGGCGGAACGCTGGCGGCTCAAGTTGCGGGCCAGCGAGATGATGTCAATTCAGTTGTACTCTGGGAGCCCATCATCAATGGGCAAAGTTATGTGGACGGCTTGCGGGCAATGCATGCTCAAATGATTGATCTTTGGGTTTGCAAAATGGAAACTCCCAATGACGAAAGGGTCGAAGAGATTCTTGGCTCACAGTATTCACGGGCGTTGCTGAACGAGATCGAACAAACACTACTGGACGTGACAGAGATTCGGCAGCCTCAGCTAATTGTTGATGTTGAATCGGCGAAGTCACAATATTCGCATCCTGTTGCCGGATTGCAAAAAGTTCTAATTGAAAATAACGAGGGAAGTTGGAACGATTTGAAAGTCATGGAAACGGCTCGGCTTCGTCCTGTCACGACTCGCAAAATTGTCAAAACGGTGAGTGACATGTTTGTGAGACTGCGCCGATTCGAGGCTTTGGCTTTCACTGGAGATGTGAACTCACCCAACTTTCCCGTCGGCTCAGGAGCATAGTGATGCAGGAAACAGTGTGTAAGTTTGGCCAGGACGGCGGCCTGCTTGGAATTTTGACGACGCCTGATGAGGCGGTCAAAAAATCCGATGCGCCGATCGCTTTGATCTTGAATGCTGGGATCGTTCATCGGGTTGGTCCATTTCGCATGAACGTCGATCTTGCACGAGAACTTGCATCGCAAGGATTCTCCGCGATGCGCATGGACTTGTCAGGACTAGGCGACAGTGCGCCAAGAACCGGCAAACTGGACAATGAAGATCGCGCTGAACAGGACGTCTCGGATGCAATGAATTATCTCACCGAAAAAACTGGCGTAAGAGAGTTTGTTTTGTTGGGGTTATGCAGTGGAGCCTACAACGCACATAAGGTCTCTGTGAAAGACGATCGTATCGTTGGCGGGGTGTTTATGGATGGCATTGTTTTTCGAACCCTTGGCTATTACCTGCGGCAACATGTCGTGCGATATTTGCGACCTCGTTTTTGGCGAAACGCAATCAAGCGACGTTTCATTCAAGTCGAATCGACGAGCGAAGGATCTGGTCAGTCGCTCGGGGAAAGTGAATTTTTCAATGCCGATGCACTGACTGTCGACGGAGTCATCAAAGATCTCAACAAGCTGCTTGGACGTGGCGTACAAATGTTGTTTCTGTACACCGATGGCTACGATGACATTTGTGGAAGGTCCCAATTCAAAGAAATGTATGGCTTTCAGCCCGATGATGGACAGCTTCAAGTTGAGTACTATCCAAAATCTGAACACACGTTCCGGTTGATAGAAAACCGCAAAGTTGTTTGCGAACGCGTGTCAGATTGGTTTCTAAGCCGTTTCGGAAAGGTCGCAGCATTGGCCGACCGTTCACTTGTATCCAACTGACACAGCCAGCTCACTCTATTGAAAAGATAGGTAAGCAAATTTGAGTCAAAACGGCGGGACTTGGACGTTGGCTTTTCGATTGTTGAGATTTGCGTTTTCGAATAATTCTGAAACTACTTGGAATAAACCAAGTATTCAGTCGTAGGTACGGTAGAGAAATAAACTTACCGTCGTATATGAATTCGAGGACGATTGATGACTTTCCGAACCAGCCGATTCTTACATGGCTCCGGCCACGCGAGCCGAAATTCGGTGCCCCAACTGTTGCTAGTTGCGTTCGCGATGATGTTGATTGCATCGTTCTCTTTTTCCGCCACCAGTGCCGTTGCCCAAGAGGACGGAAGCGAAAAGAGCGAAAAGAGCGAAAAGAGTGAGAGCGCTGAAAGGGTCACGCCTGAGCATATTGAATCTTGGCGCGGCACGCTGAATGCCGGCTCAATGAAGCTGGAAATGGGCTTGCAGGTTTACCGAGCCAACGATGGAACGCTCTCGGCTGAACTAGACAGCTACAGCCAAAATGTTACGGGCATGCCAATCGATTTTCAGCGTGACGGTAACACTTACAAAATCAAGCAAGACCGTTTGAAAGTCGTTTGTGACCTTGAATTGAACGAGGCAAAAGACAAGCTCAGTGGAATCTTCAATCAAGGTGGTGCGAAGTTACCGCTAGAGTTGAGCAAAGTCGAAGTGGGCGAGAAACCGCCTGAAGCCAACCGTCCTCAGCATCCCAAGGAACCCTTTCCATACGATGTGTCAGAGGTGAGCTACGAGAACGAGCAGGACTCCGTGACACTGGCCGGCACGCTGACGACTCCTCGGGGTGATGGCCCTTTTCCTGCCGTGATCATGATTTCCGGATCCGGGCCACAGGATCGCAATGAAACAATTTTTGAGCACAAACCGTTTCTCGTCATCGCCGATCATTTGACGCGGAAAGGGATCGCCGTTTTGCGATTCGATGATCGTGGCGTTGGGAAATCAACTGGCAGTTTTGCGACGTCGACGTCGGAGGATTTTGCACGAGATGTCGAAGCCGGAATCGAATTCCTCAAATCCAATCCGAAAATTGATTCTGAAAAGATTGGCTTGGCAGGCCATAGCGAAGGCGGCGTCATTGCCCCGATGGTCGCTGTCAACCGATCCGATGTTGCCTTCATCGTCATGTTGGCCGGAACGGGTGTTGATGGCGAAGTAATCGTTGCCTCGCAATCACGAGCGATGACAGAAATCTCAGGTGTCAAAGGCGAATTCTTAGATCACCAAGACAAGTTGATGGCAGCACTTTGTGCTCAAATCAAATCGAAATCTGAAAACGACATCAGCAAAGAAGAGCTGGGTAAAACGGGAGCAAAGTATATTGCAACGGTTGAGGATGAAGCGATGAAGACGCAACTCAATGCCGTCAATGATGCGTTGTCCGGGCAATTTGCGTCGCCGTGGTTTGGCTTTTTCATCAAGCATGATCCAGCGCCCGTATTGCAAAAAGTCAAATGCCCTGTGTTGGCGATGAATGGTGAAAAAGATCTACAGGTTCTGGTTGATCTAAATCTCAACGCGATCGAGAAGGCTTTGAAAGCGGGTGGCAATTCGAATTTTCAAATCAGTCGTCTCAAAGACATGAATCACCTATTTCAGGAAACAGAAGGCCCAGGCATGCCAACCGAATATGGCACTTTGGAAGAGACTTTTTCTCCCAAGGCACTGACGGTGATGAGCGACTGGTTGCTTGAACAAACGAAAGATTAACGACTCAAGCAGAGCGTTGATGAAATTCAGAATTTGGTAGACAAACAGGAAAAGATGACGGCAGTAGCTGGTAGGTCAGGCAATTGCCTGACGAATCCTTGTAGACGAAGTAGCTGCCATCAATTTCGCTTAACTTCGCGGTGCGATCGCGTCGCCAGTGACGAAAGGCTCAATAGTCAACCAGTAGCGATTCGAGCCCGTGAAAATGATAGTTGTTTTTGAACACCGGTTGTTCAGTCAGCGACAAATTTGGCAGCCTTTTCAATAACAGCGAAATGGCGATTTGAACTTCCAGCCTCGCCAACGGTGCGCCGAGGCAATAATGAATGCCACCGCCCAAGCTCAGGTGTGGATTCGGCTGCCGATCCAATCGCAATTCTTGCGGGGCATCAAATTGAGCGGGATCTCGGTTGGCAGCGCCCAAAATCAAAGCGACTTCCTGACCGACTTCAAATTGACGCCCATGCATTTCCAGCGGCTCAAGTACCCAGCGATTGAACTGGTGTAGCGGTGTGTCAAATCGCAATAGCTCTTCGACCGCCAGCTTGTTGAATTCGTCCGAGTCGCTGGCTGCAATCCAATTGGCTTTTTGGGATTGGTTTTTTAGCAGAGCCAAGACTCCGTTGCCGATGACATTCACCGTCGCTTCATGTCCGGCGTTGAGGAGCAAAATGCAATTGGAGATTAACTCGTCTTCGGTAAGCTTTTCTCCAGCTGATTCTACCGCGATCAATTGACTGACTAAATCGTCGCTAGGCCTTAAGCGTCGTTGCTCAACGAATTCTCGCAAGTAAGCCACGAACTCCTGCGAGGCTTTGACTGCGGCCGACTCCATTTCAGCCGTTCTTTGCAGTTCGTACATTTGAACCATGGCATGTGACCATCGCAAAAGTTCCGGAGCCATCTCGGATGGCACACCTAGAATTTCGGCAATGATTATGACAGGAATGGGGGTGGCGTAATTTGCAAGTAGATCGGTTTGACGCGCGGTTGCAGGAAAATCATCGATCAGTTGCTGGCACAGAGACTCAATACGAGGCCGAAGTTTTTCGACTTGCCGCGCCATAAACGCCTTCTGAACCAGTCCCCTTAAGCGTGTGTGAGCCGGGGGCTCCAAACCCAACATTGACAGGCGATCAATGTCAAAGAATGGTTTCAATGCGACTGGCTCGGGCGGCAGCCCTAATTCGGCTCGCGTTTTCAGATGACTTATTTGTCTTCCGAAACGCCGGTCGCGCAGAATTGCGGCAACATCCGCGTAGGTCGTGAACGTCCAAAGTTGGTGCTCTTCCCAGAAGAACATCGGAGTTTGTGATTGAAGCCGTTCGTAAAATGGATACGGATCGTTGAAAAATTCAGGGTCGCGAATATTCAAGGAAACGGATTGGGTTGATGAGTTGATCTGCATATAGCGACGATCCAAAGCGTTGATCCCAAACAGTCTTGTTGAGTAAGAGTGTTATTGAACTGCTGTGGATTTTCAAGAAGGGGACTTAGCAGTGAAGGCAACAATGTCGATTGAGGCGTTAGAGAGTCTTTTGGCACAACCGAGCATTGATTGAATGGTTGATGACTGTCGCAACCTTTCAAAACGAACCAGTGTTTGTTTGAGCGGTTCTTAGATCGGAAGTAGATGGAATTAGTGCGGCGGCTGCTGGATTGATGACGTGAGAATTTCGAGTGCTCGGTTGCAATTCATCTAGCTTATCTGAGGCTGTGCCGGGTTGAGAATTGGAGTCAGGTGCTGACTGATGACTCTCATTCTTCTTTTGCTTTTTAAGCGGTTGTGAATCACGACGGTTCTCCCTTTTCGGAGCGATGCCGGTCGTGACTTTTACGACCCATTCAAGTTTTCTCCAAAAATTGATTCTTTCCAATACGGCGTTCAATAGCGAAGTCATCACGCAGTAGTATTGGTTGTGCGGTTGTTTGTGATGCAGCGAATGCTGTTTTTGGATTTGGATCAAGCCGGAGTCTTTCATGAAGTTTACAAAAGGACCAGTTTTTGACATGTGGTTCCAACGATGAATTTCGTTTCCGAAAGAAGCCAACAAAAGCGTCGTAAACGTGTAAACGTTGCCAAACCCGACCAACCAGAGCAGCCCAAAGAGGCCGCCACATAAAGTCCATTGCAAAATGTTTCGCGAAACGAAAGTTCCCGTGCGAACCATCAATTGTGGATTGACGTGATGTTCAATATTGGGCTCACAAATGAAACTTCCGAGCAGCGGATAGTCTTCAAGGCAGTAGGTATCTTCAAGCCAATGAGCGAGCCCAGTCACAAAATCTGCAGCCCACAAGCAAACGAAAAAAGCTCCGATCAACTTCAACATAGGTTTACCGTGTCTCGTCGCGGGTATTTCCGACGACGTCCTTTTAGGAATTTCTGAATCCATCCGTTCAACTAAGTCCATTCATCTGAATGGTGCTTAAGCACGGCGAATGCCAGTCGGTAAAAAGAAGTTGCGCGAATTTAGAACTGCAAAAAAGCGAGGAATAACGAATGTTTGCCCGCTGGACCGCTAACGCAATGTACGTTGAATGTACGTCGGTTTGACATTGGATGCACGGCAGGCTCGCAGACGTTTATCGAGAACTTGACGAACCGATGGGGCTGCCGGGAGGCGTGGTCAGTTCGGATGGATCGGGCAATACGGAAAACGGACGATCCAAGAACAGTTTGATGCGACGGCTGGTCATGTTCATGAATCGCTGTTGCGGGCCGATGTTACCGGCTTCGTAAGTCAGAATCATTTTAAGACCCGCAGTGGCGGCGGCGCGAACTTGGCCGTTGGCTTTTGGGTGATCAGCTAGAGTAATCAGGTGATCGACAATCGACCCACAAGTCACGCGAGCGATGTCAGTTTCGTTTGATTCTGCCTGCTGACCCATGGCCCAATGTTGCACGATCAATTTCTCGACGACGCTCCAAGGCGTGGGGGCTCCGTCTTTGCTTTGACCAATTAAACGGCTCAGCCGTTCGTGTTGCAGGAGTTCCGCCAATGTTAAATCCGAGGCGACTTTGGCTGCCGCGAGCGGATCGAAAATTCGGCCGGACTTCGTTGGAAGCATTTCCTGATCGCGAATCGCTGAATAGGGTTTGGGGCTGATCTTCTGCAAAACCTCAGCTCGTAGTGCCAGCTCTTTCGGCGTGATGGTATTCAGCAACGCCTCCACGGCTTGTCGTTGAAGTGCTGGGTCGATCGGGACGTTCGCCGCAGTCTCGGAACTAGCGTAGCCATATTGATAGTTGTGCCCGCCAATCAGTTTCCCGACGGCTTGTAGTTGATACCTGTGATGCAAGTAAACCGGCGTTAGGAATTGCGCGATATCAGCCGTCACGGTTCCGGCTGGCAGTTTACTGATATCGAAATTATCGAGAGCGATCCGTCGTACGCGCATCACATGTGCAAGTTCCGCCAACGGATCGGTGCCGTTGTCCCACAGGTTGGCCAGCGGATGGGCCGCGCCGGCAGGGCGGGCATCGGCATCAGAAAGGAACAGCATGTTGGAGTTTGCGGCCGACTCCAAAATCTTATCCAGAAACGGTTTTTCGAACGCGTTCGAATGGCCGACGCTGTCGCGAAAATGATCAAACTGAGCGTAAGCGAATTGAACAGCAACTTTGTCCCACGCGCCGATCCCGACCCCGTAGGCATCACTCAGATCCAAGGTTCCTTGTTCTGTAATCTTGACGCGTGGAGCAGGGTAGTCCATGACCGACGCCCGGTCGGCATAGGTGCTGGCGGCGAAGTTATGCACGAATCCCAGCGTATGACCAACCTCGTGAGCAGACAGTTGACGAATGCGAGCCAAAGCAACCTCCAGAGCTTGGCTTGCTTTTGCCTGGCCTTTTTTCGCTTGGCCTTCTTTTTGTCTCGAAGCCAAATCCACGAGCGTCGATTCTTCGACGACGCCGCCAATTCCGCAACAGGCGCAGTGCATCCCACTAGGTGGATTGTCCAGCGAATTGACCAGCAGCTGATCTTGGCGCACTCGCAAAGAGCCAAGAGTTACATGCCCTTTGATGATTTCGCCAGTTCTCGGATCGATGACGGAACCACCATAGCTCCAACCGCGTGTGCTTCGATGCACCCATTGAATGACGTTGTAACGAACGTCCAAAGGATCAGCATCTGGCGGAAGGAGTTTGACTTCGAATGCATCTTGAAAACCAGCAGATTCAAATGCTTCATTCCACCAGCTTGCGCCTTCGATAAGAGCATCCTGTATTTGCTCAGGTGCGCCAGCGTCAACATAGTAGACGATCGGCTCAACGGGTTTTGAAATTGCTTGTCCGGGGTTTTTCTTTTCCAGACGGTGTCTGGTGATCCAACGTTGTTGCAGCGGGCGATCTAGCGGCGAAGCGTAATCGGCAAACGTGATAAAAATGCTTGGGCTTCGAACGTCGTAAACACGCGGGCGGTAGTCGTTGTCGGGCAATTCGATGAAGGAGTGATGTTGGCGAAGCGAAACGGATTGAGGCGATGGAGCGGTTTGTCGGACATGCGGGCCAGGCTTTTTGGAGGAGAAAGTCAGAGTGGCTTCCAATTCCGTATTCTTCGGAAACGCTTTGCAACGTTCCAGGTATACGGCTGATCTTTTTTCGTCAATCGAGAACTCACCTTGTTCGGCTTGTTTTAATTTGGCGACGACTCCGTGAACATCCGTCAAAAGTAAATCGGAAACGTCGATCACAAAAATGCCGTTGGATTCGGCAACGACTTTGCCGCCCCAGAGAACGGATTGAGCAAACGACTGCTCAACGGCTCGTCGTTCCAATTGATTCTCAGTGTTGGCGCGGAAGCGAACATTCTTTTGAACCAGTAAGACTTTCGGCCCAATGCGTTGGAAGCAAACCAGTTTTTCAGCGCCCATCTGACCACGGTCAAGTCCGACAGGATTGGAACCCAGGCCTGTCGCGAGCGAATGAACATACAGAAAATCTTGATCGGGTCGCGAGACCTCGAGGAATACTTTCCCTTCGACCGGATCCCAGTAGTAAGGGATGAAGCCGTCGTAGCGCAATTTGTCTTTGGAAAATTCGACCAACGAAGGAATGGGTTTTTTCTCGTGTTTGCTAGTCGGTTTGTCAGAGTCTTGCGACTGAGCAAACGTGCTGAGGGGTAAGTGCGCAACTAGGAAGGAAATCAGAAAAGTGATTAGAAGAGCCCGTTTAAAAAAAGTGTTCATGCGTACTTCACTTGCTTGCTGCGGTTCAATTGTGAAAAAAGTATTTTAATCGACACAATCGGGGATGTCGTTCGGTAACGCGCTATTTGCATGTAAGCCTAAAATGGACTCTGATACTCAATCACTCGCACTTTTCATATGTACATTCGCGAACGTACTTTTGTTAGCCGATCCTGATGATCACCCTGAGATTCGAAAATGAAAAAATATTTTAGTTGCGCCGTAGCGATAATTGCATTGAGTCTACCAACAGCGGAAACTTCGGTGACCGCACAAGAAACTCCTTCGCCGGTGCGAATGGGGTGCGGACTGATGACATTCGATACCGTTCCGGGCTGGGGCTTGCGTCCCGATGGAAATTCCGCGATCGGCTCAACTCATGGCGCAGTTGTCATCGATCAGGCTGGCAATATTTACACCAGCGCGGCCAAGGGCGTGTTCGTGTTTTCGCCTGATGGAAAAGTCATCCATTCTTATCTCGGAGAGAAGTATTCCAATCTTCACGACATGGAAATTCGAGCAGAAGGTGATGATGAATTCATCTATGGAGCCCGAAATAACAATGCAGAAGGCATCAAGTTTAACGTCAAGACTGGTGATATCGTTTTGAAGTTGCCTTTGCCGGCCGAAGCCAATCTGGGCGACATTAAGTTCAAACCAACGGCGATCACCGTCGCGAACAATGGCGACATCTTTTTGTCCAACGGCTATGCGAGCAACCATATTTTTAAATTCGACAAAGACGGCAAGTATTTGATGCACTTTGGCGAGCAGGGCAACGGTTTGAAACAATTCAACACCGCTCACGGAATGACGCTTGATACACGCTACCAGCCCAACCGGCTGTTGATCTGCGATCGCAACCATAAACCCAAGGGCCGGCTGCTTCACTATTCGCTTGATGGAAAATTTATTGAAGAGGTCATCACCGGTTTGGGTATGCCGACTTCGGTTTCAATTCAAGGCGACTACGTTTCGGTTCCGGATCTTCATGGTCGCGTCGTGATCCTCGACAAAACGAACACGATCATGGCAGTGCTAGGTCACAATCCAGATCCAAGCAAAGGTGGGAGCTTCAAAATCCCCCAAGCTGAATGGATTGAAGGCGTGTTTAGCGGGACGCATGGGTCCTATTGGGACGCCGATGGAAATCTATACGTGCAAGATTGGAACATTGCCGGACGGATTATGAAATTGGTTCGAGTCAAATAGACATGCCGGTCGTATCTGGTTCGAATTTCTCGCCAGGTTTCAAAATTCTCAATGCGGCTAATTCAGACTGACAGGTACTGAAAAATGAGCTTCCAAAACGGGTGGTGAACTAACACTGCGAAAAGAAGGAGGGCTGTCGGAATGACTGGAGATGCGATCCGAAGCTTGGGCACGCAGCGGCACAAAAGTTGAATCAGTATGAATAAAACTGAAACATGTAAAACAGATTGCCATCCAAGCACGATTCCAGCGATCGCCATTGCTGGGATAAATGTCGATTGGTTCTTGCCCCTTCTGATCGCTTCAAAACAGCCGCCAACAATGGTTCCAAACGCTCCGCCAACTATAAGTTTAACAGTTTGAGAAACGACTAAATTTGACCCTAAAAACGACGATAGAAAATCGGTAACAGGAATCGGCTGAAGTGCAGGATAAAGCGCTGCAGCGATCAAGAATGTTAGTACCAAAGCAAGCGAGGATCGTAGGCCAAGTTTTTGACGATCCCATTCGATGAGCGAGAACACAACCAAAAAACTCATAAAGAAGCAGTGGAAAAAATAGATTCCAATGACCTCCCATTTTGGGTAAAGCACGATCCACAGGATGCCCGAATGACGAATTTCCATTGCTGGAACGTTGGTCGCACCTGTAATCAGCTCGTAGAGAAACAGTGATCCAAAAATGACTGCGACCAATATTTCAGCAACTAAATATCGCGCTGGAATAGGCGCTCGACAGGATCGGCAACGCGCTGAAAGATTTATGTAGCTAAATATTGGTAGGTTGTCTAACCGGCTGATTTTCGTCTGGCAGCGCGGGCAACTTGAATCTCGCATGCCAATTGATTCCCCACGAGGGATACAGTACGCCACGACATTCAAGAAGCTTCCGATACACGCGCCCAGATACGTGAAAATCGCGAACACCAAGAACTTGGCGGTGCGGAGTGACATTTCTTTTACCAGCGTCCATTCGGGATCTCGTGCGGCAATCGCTGAATCGTCAGGATAAATCACTTCCCACAATGAGCTGAACAGTGGGACGCCAAGCACGTAAGCGAAGGCTGGAATTGCCAACACGCCCCAGCACAAGAATTTGATCATAGTTGGTCGGCTGCTCTCTCGAATCAAGCTGCCAGTTTCGAAAAGGCTCGCGGCCGTCAGGCAAATCAATAAGATCACATTGGGAACGGCAAGTGGATTGTGTGCATTTCGTCCAATCAGAAAGTCATTGGGGTTAACGACAGCGGCAAAAATGTTAATGGTCATGGCGGCCAGCAAGAACACTCTTAGCGACCTGACACCTCGCATACATACCAAAGAAATCAATAGCAGGGCGGCAGCCATTATGGACGTCAGCGAAGTATGCTGATGCATCGTAAGTTGGATCAACCACAATAGAAGCGGCAACGCAACGAGCAAAAGCAGCATTCGAGAGTACTCTCCAATCAAAGAATACTCATAGGGGTCTCGACGTCTCAATGGATCCACTGATCTATCGGACTCATGATGGTGTGCTGACGATCCAATCAGTTGATCTGCCGCATCATTCATGAATTTAGCTTTCGTGATTTTCAGAACGGGAAAACATGGCCAAAAGAAACGGACGCGACTCCAAACACTTGCCTGTCTCAAACGCGTCCGTTCTTTAAATTCCTTGGCCAATCGTTACATGGATTCGCCAAAACAGATCAAATGAGTCGGCTGGCCACCGACATCGACCGTTTGTCTAACTCGCTGATTTACCATGTCGATGACTGACAACGTGCCGTCGCCCGGGTTGGTGACGACGGCCGTTTTGCGATCGCCTAAAAACGTAATGTCGTGATGGCCAAAATGACCTTGAAGCTTACTGGCACCAACCTCGATCGAGTTCGCCAGTTTCGCATCGTCAAAGCTACGATCTCCGTTGGGGTCGAGTTCGAAAATAAGCAGTCTTTCAGTTAGGCCTTCACCTTCGGCAAACGCGAATGCCATGGCTCGGTTTCCAACAAGAGAAGTTCCGCGCACTGTCGACAACTTCAACCCGTCTTCAAGATCTTCGCACGGGATTCGCGTCACAACAGGTTGCGGCGCAGTGGCATTAATGACACAGAGTGCCGGCCGCCCGGACTTACTGTTAGCGATACAGAGCATGTGATCTTGAAACGATTCGAATGCGCCAGTCCGATAATCGGTACCACTTGGGTCTTCGTCGAGTGAAAGGTGCTCAACCGTAACGGTATCGCTGTTTTCGGCAAAGTCGAAATCGCAGTTGACCCAACAGACCCCATTGGCTGGTGCGAAGTAGGCGCGATTGCCGCACGCTCCTGCTCCGTGGATCCCGCCGACGGGAAGGTTGAATGAATAGCGAGGTTCTGCCGATTGACTTCGCAGGTCAATGACATCGACGCGCCCTGCATTGTCTCCTGACCGGTCAATCCAAGTGCTGTACGCAATTCGGTCAGCCACGGCGGCAAGCGTGATATGTCCGCCTCCACCGCGAAAAAACTTCGCGACAGATGGTGCGCTAGAAGATTCGTGGCCAGTATCTCCCGGCGATCCAAGCTGTGTAAAACCATTGTTCTTATCGTTTGCAATATAGATGTAGTTTCCATATCGGTAAACGTGTGCCGGATTGCCTTGATTGGCATCAAGAGTTGACGAGCATACGGTAGCATTCGGCGCATAATGCCAGTGCGAGTGATCTCCGTGCTCTTCTTCTTCAACGCCTGTGTTGATTTCAACCCATCCGCTACTTTTATTGCCGTCCGAATGGTCGCGGACGGCAACGATCAATCGTCCACGGGCAACCTGCATTTGCACTAAGTCATTTTCAGCAGGTGAGAATTCCGGGAAGTTTTCAATTTGCGATTTGGAAACTTTATACTCACTTTCTTGAAGCGACAAATCTCCAGCGTAGACGACGCCATCCGCACGATCCTGCCAAAACAGCCTCGTCAATACGCGGCCGGATGAGTTCGAGGATTCGAAAGTTTCTTCCGAACTAGAACCTGCATTGTTGTTAGCGACCGTTGCTTCGTTGCTACAGCCTGAAAAGCCCGCTACCAGCCCGATCACCAACACCGACAGCCAAATACAAATTAGCTGAGGAGAAAAATGGCAAGGTTCAATTTTGAGCCTTGTATGTTGTTTTTGATATTTCATTTCTTGATCTTCAATCGATTTGATGTTTCTAGTTTGACTGTGCTGCAACCAGGTTTCCGGTTCCGCTCAATTCACGAATTCGGCTACCTTCGGTTTCTAGCGCGTTCCAGGTTGGGTGCTCTCCGTTTCCATTGAGCCAATAGAACCTAGTAAGTGACTTAGAACCTTTGCATACATATTTTTCAGGTTGTCCCGTCCATTCGGGACTACCGATCAGGTCAGGGTTTCTTTTGAAGAACTTCCCGATTTGCTGGTTGTCAGCTTTGGATGGCGCGTCCGCAGAGTGTTGCCAAATTCCTTTTTCATCCGAGAATTCTTCTGGTACAGAGATTGGAATTGCCACGTGAGGCGCCTGGGTTCCGCAACCCACCACCGAGGCAAGAACGATAATTACTGAAAGCAAGTGTCGTCGTATCAAATTGCCACAGTGCGAATGCTGGTGGGAGGTTATCATTGGTTCGTTGAACCTCCGATTGCATAAAGTCTCGTTCCAGTACGAACAAGGATTCCTTGAGAATCTGCCGCGACACCGTAGACAATTGGATCTCTTGAAGACTGCTTCGAGCCAGCGCGTTTGGCTGCAAAGCTCTTCGCCATTTTCTCAAGTTCGCTTTTGTCGAGCTGGCCATCACCGTTGAGATCGATGTTCTCCATCACGGAAGAAAGTCGCTTGGGAATCTCATTTCCACTAAGAATTTCATCGCCGTCCTTGTCACCTTTGAGCATGCCAGCCAGCATCGCAGCACCCGCCTTTTCGCCACCGCCATGAGAATGTGATTGAGTATGGCCGCCGCCGTGCGAACCCGTTTCGAATTTGCTGCCAGAATGCTTACCTCCGCTCAATACGACGTCGTCCTGTTTCTTAGCAGCTCCATGCTGGCCAGCATGGCCATGGCCGGTGGCTTGGCCTGTACCTTTGGCAGGAAAATACTCTATGTAAGAATCGGGACTTGGAGGATTCGACAAATCCCAAAGTTGGTTTTCGCTGATCTTCTTGAATTCTCCGCTTGCCTGAATTACCGACGCCGTTCCGTTCTTTCCAAACACAAACAATTGGTTGCCTCGAACAATGGGAGTTGCCCAGCACTCAAATCCAAGCCGTTCTCGGTAATGTTCCTTTCCGGTTTTTTATCAAGGCAGCCAAGGATTCCGCTGCCGTTAATAAGGAATAGGAAATCACCGCTCACGACTGGGCTGCAGTAGTCGGCGATACAGCGTTCACTACGCCACGCGATCGTTGGCGATTGTTCTCCTTCTCGAAATTCAAGACAGAGATTGCTTTTTGCCGCTGCAGCGACGGAACCAAATTCAGGTTTTCTCGCGCCAAGATAAATTCGGTTACCCGTTACCAGCGGCGATGGCACAGAGTTGCCAGCCAAGCCACCAATCTTCCACAGCTCCATGCCAGTTTCAGCGTCATATCCCGCAGCCTCTCCTGCCGAACTGACGACGACTTGATTCTGATCACCGCGTCGCATGATGACAGGCGAACTCCACGAGCTTCCTGATGGGCGCTCCGTCTTCCATTTGGTTTCGCCGTCCGATTTTTGAATCGCTAATAGCGCTGAAGGGCCGTCGTGTTCCAGGTTGATGTAAAACAGATCATCCGTCTGAGCCAGCGAGCTACCAAGCCCGTGCCGGGTCTTCAAATCGCCGATCTCCTTCTTCAGATCGCGTTCCCATAGTTTGTGACCATCGGTCAATTGAACAGCAAGCAAATCACCAGATTCGAAGAAAGCGATGACTCGGTTTTTGTCAGCGACCGGAGTTGGCGCTGCCCTGGAAAACATAAAGTTGGACGGCCCCTGAAGAGAGCTTGGCTGGCGTATTCGCCACAGTTCTTCACCAGTTTCGCGGTGGAGACAAGCCACAAGGTTATTGTTTTTTTGTGGCCCATCCACTGCGGCTACGATTACCTTGTTCCCGACTATCAGGGGAGCAGACTGTCCGTATCCAGGTAGCTCAATTTGCCATGAGATTCCCTCGGTTGCTGACCAACTTGACGGAAACTCGCCGTCATCTGAGATAGCGCTGTTTCCGCCATTGCGAAAGCTTGACCAATCAGTCGCGTTTTCTACACCCTGAGTTGACTCGCTCTCCTGTGCGAACGCCGGAGCGCTAACTGTTATTATGACCGCAATCCAAACGCGCAAAATTGATTTGTTGATAAGCGACATTTGATTGCGGAACCGCAAAACTGGCTTGCGGTAGAAAATTGAAGATCTCATTAAAAATCTCCTGTGAACTGGCCATCGTTTCGAGCAAACGTATTACGCCACGTTTGCAGATCAACGTTGTTAGGAACGAACCTTACGCTCCCGTCGCAGAGGCTGAGATTCACACCTCCCGCATGGTTACTTCGAGCTGCAGACATGCTGTCACCGTGAAACGCAACATCAGGCTGCGGTGAATTGGGCCGGAAGAAAGCATTGATCATTCCTTGATAAGGCAAATTGCGAATCCACTGACCAGCCCGTCGTCCCTCGTACCGAGTCGGTGTTTGAGAAACGAGAACTTCCGAGGTAACGGAGCCGGGGCGTCCACCACTTACACGAGCCATTTGAGTTTGAGCGTTGATCAACTCGGTCGTCGAATCACCTCGCATTCCGAACAGAGTCTCCGCTAAGAGGGCTGTATTGGATGATCCGTCTGTTAGGTGGCTGAACGAAATTTCCGATCCTCGCCAGAACACCCCGTCAGTAGGCTGAGACGTCACATAGAGAACGCCAGTCGCTGTCCCCGAATTTCCGAAGTAGTTTGAACCAGCCCACGTTGTGCCGTTCTCCTCGAGGAAAGGATTTCCGCTATCACTTGGGCATTCCAGGATTGATACGCGTTGGTTTACCAGCGTTGCATAAAATGGGTTGATGACTGGGTTCCAGGGCAGGCCTTGGAGTAAGTCTTGCTCGAAATCGATTTTCGATTGCAGGTTCGCCTGCTCGACGAATGGGAGAATTTGCGCGATAAGAGAATAGCCTTCCAATGATCCGGCTGCGGGTGTTGGGAAGTGTTGGTGCGCGCTTTCAAAGGTATGCGCAGCCAAGGCCAACTGCCGCACGCTATTGGCGCATTGGGTTCTTCTCGCTGCTTCACGAACCTGCTGTACAGCAGGCAGTAACATTCCGATTAGAATTCCAATGATGGCAATAACAACGAGCAATTCGACCAATGTAAAAGCAGTGCGAAACCGAGTTTTCCGGTTTTTAATATCGTAATTATTCATGGTTCTTTCTTTTGTTTTTATGTTTAGCTGTGCAATTTTTGCACGGCATAATTTGAGAGGTTCCGTTTAGTGCGCAAAGGTTGCGCACTTGACAACAGAGTGGAAAATCTGATGCCATCAAACTCTTGAGGGGATCTTCTAAGCCACACAATGCGCTACAAATTGCACATTGATGTATCTAAGCGGGTTCGAAAAAAACGAACAGATTTCGCTTCGGAAGATCAACAACTAACAGAATGCAACCAAAGAAAGAACGGGTGGCCCGCGGGATTGATCTGGAACGACTTCGAAGTCGCACATTGCCGAAGCGTAAAGAACAACATCGCAGAAGCGGAGTTCTAAGTTGACGTGTTGGTCAGTCGCATCGATCGCGTTGAAATGCGAGAAAAATCGACATAGCAGGCAATCTGAATGGGAGTGATCCGAAGAAAGCCCAGGTGCCCGTTGTTGGTTTTCAGTGTCAGAGCACGAATGATGTTGATCACAGCAGGAATGTGCTTCGATGTGTTCAAAGCTATCGCAGCAAGAATCCCCATGCAGGCCAAAACAAGAGAGGCGATGCAAAGAAGGCCCAAGATTCACTAGAGGAATCAGGACTAAGATGAGGAGAAAACTGACCGTTTGCTTGCGCATAAAAAAATCGAGCCAACATGAAAATTACGCGGCCCGACTAACCGGCGATTGTACTCGTCAATTTACGTTGGTCAAGTGAAATCGGTTCATGAAAGTCTGAGAATTGTTTTGCAATTAAATTCCAGAGTTCGAGAAGAATTAGAACACGGTTTGTGTGTAAATCTTCATGATGCAAAAAACTGTAACGTGATGAAGGATTGGAACGTCGACGTGATCGCGAGCTGAATGATTGCTGTCTTGATCAGAACTGGAATTATGACTGGATGATCGCCGGCCAGTGCATGCGCCATCAGGTTTTGCTGAATTCGATTGGCGGGCTGCAGTCTCATTCGATTCATGAGTGCCTCAATGTGACTTGAAACCAAGAAGGGGAACAATCGACGAATTTAGACTTAGGGAAGTCGCAACGAAATTCGAAAAGCCCTGGTGGTTCGAGTTGGCTGAATTGAATCTGCCCAGTTTTGCCGTGAAATGACCGGTGAAATTCAACTGGTTCGCGAATCCCTATCAGATTCGATCGTGGCTTATTAGAATTTGATCGGCACGCCGCGTATCTGATGAAATTCCCTGACCAAATCCATTCGCATGAAAAATATTCGTAACTTTTGCATCATCGCTCACATTGACCACGGCAAATCGACATTGGCCGACCGGTTGATTCAGGTTTGCGGTGGTGTCACCCAACGCGAGCTTCATGAGCAAATGCTCGACTCGATGGATATCGAGCGCGAACGCGGCATCACGATCAAGAGCAATACGATGACACTTGATTATCGCGCCGCCGACGGTCAAGACTATCAACTCAACCTGATTGACACTCCCGGGCACGTTGATTTCTCTCACGAAGTTCGCCGATCTTTGATGGCATGCGATGGGGCTTTGATCATCGTCGACGCATCGCAAGGAGTTGAAGCACAGACAGTTGCCAACCTCTACCTAGCGATGGAGCACGATTTGGAATTGCTGCCGGTGATCAATAAGATCGATTTACCGGCCGCCGACGTTGATCGGGCTCGCGAAGCAATCGACGCGGAGTTGGGGCTGGATCCGTTTGAAGCGATTCCCTGTTCCGCGAAAAAGGGCGTCGGCATTGAAGAAGTGCTCACGGGCATCGTGGAGAAGCTTCCGCCTCCAACGGGAGATCCCAGCGCGCCGCTCAAGGCGTTGGTGTTCGATGCATTTTTCGACAAGTATCGCGGGGTGATTCTGCAATGCCGGGTAATGGAAGGCACACTCAAGCCGAAAGACACCATTCACTTCATGCACACGGATCGAGATTTCAAAGTCGATGAGCTTGGCTATAACCAGATGAAGCTCGTGCCTCGTGAAAGTTTGAGCGCCGGCGAAGTTGGCTACATCGTGGCCGGCGTCAAGAGTGTCCAAGACATTGAGATCGGCGATACGATTACGCTACAAGATCGCCCGGCGGCTGAACCAATTCCTGGCTACCAAGAAGCCAAGCAGGTTGTGTTTTCTTCGATCTACCCGATGAGCACCGATCAGTATGTTGATCTCACGAAAGCCCTCGATAAACTGGCGATCAATGACGCCGCGCTGACTTATGAGAAAGACAGCTCGGCAGCGCTTGGGTTTGGTTTTCGCTGTGGGTTCCTCGGCCTTTTGCACCTCGACGTAATTCAAGAACGTTTGCAACGAGAGTTTGATATTGGGTTGGTGATCTCGGCTCCCTCGGTGAAGTATAAGCTGTCGCTGACCGACGGAACCGAAGTTGAAGTTGATAACCCCAGCTACTGGCCCAACCCAATGAGCATCGAATCGGCGACGGAGCCGTATATCAAAGCATCGATTCTCACGCCCGAAGCCTACGTCGGTCCAGTGATGGAGCTTTGTCGCGAGCATCGTTCCGATAGCCAGACGATGAATTATCTGTCAGTTGGCCGCATCGAAGTCGTCAGCGAAATGCCGCTGGGCGAAGTGTTGTTCGATTTCTATGGCAAGCTGAAAATGATCACGCGCGGTTATGGCTCATTTGATTATACGCCGATTGAGTATCGGAAAACCGACGTCGTGAAAGTTGACATTTTGGTTAACAAAGAGCCTGTCGATACATTGTCGTATCTTGTGCATCGTGAAAAAGCTCGGACGCGGGCACTTCACTATTGCGAACGGCTGGCAAAAGAAATCCCACGTCACCAATTTAAGATTCCTATTCAGGGTGTCATCGGTGGAACCGTCATTGCCCGTTCAACGATCGCTCCGTTCCGCAAAGACGTGACCGAGAAACTTTACGGTGGCGATGTGACGCGGAAGAAGAAATTGCTTGAGAAGCAGAAGAAGGGTAAAGCAAAAATGAAGCAGTTCGGTAGCGTCAACATTCCGCAAAAAGCGTTCGTGTCGGTGCTGCGAGCGGATAAGGATTGAACAGACCCTCTGTACGATTTGTTTCTATCACTTCAAGAACCCGCCGTGAGTGAACCAGACTTGCTTCCACTCAAGAGTTCAAGCTCGCTGATTTAGGATAAGCCCATGTTTGAACTTCGCTGTACCGTCCGAGGATGCTCTGAAACACTTGAACTGAACGACGATGGTCTGCGTTGCAAAACGGGTCACCATTTCGATCGAGCCAAGGGTGGCTACTGGAATTTGCTGCAACCTCAAGACAAGCGCTCACTAAAACCCGGAGATGCCGACGAAGCGGTATTGGCGCGGCACCGTTGGTTGGAACGTGGATATGCGACCAAGTTGGTCGATGCATTAAAACCATGGACTAACTTGTCGTCTGACACTGAAACGTCGACGATTCAGAGAGTAGTTGATTTAGGCTGCGGCGAAGGTTCATTTGGCCCGGCGCTTTTTTCAGACAATGCAAAAAATTACTGCGGCATCGATCTATCTAAGCGAGCCATCAAACTTGCGGCTCGGCGTTGGCCAGAGGCAACTTGGGTGCTCGCCAACGCGGATCGAACGCTGCCAGTTGTCGACGCGAGTGTTCATCAAGTCGTTTCGCTGTTCGGTCGACGTCCCGTTGTTGAAATCCGCCGGGTGCTGGCCGACGAAGGGAATTGTATTGTGGCGGTGCCGGGGGAAGACGATCTGATTGAGCTTCGCGAGCAAGTGCAGCAAGCCGGGCATCGCCGCAGTCGTTGGGAGCTGGTGGTTGAAGCGATGGCCAAGGCGGGGCTGGAATGCGTGGAACACAAAGTGTGGAAGCAGGAAGTCGACCTTGCTCCAGAAGAAATTGCTGATGCGCTTGCCATGACTTATCGAGCAGCGAGACGATCCGAACAAGCGAAGCTGGAGTCCTTGACGGCGATGAAAGTCACCCTTTCAGCCGATTTGATTTTGTTTCGTCCGGAAAATTGACGTCTGTCATCTTGTGTTGATTTGTCGCCTTGATGTGTCGCTTTGTGCAAACGGGAGTGAGTTATCAATCCAGCCACAAATCCAACACGACTTTGGGGTGAACCGCTCGGAACGGCTCGGCTCAAATCGGAGCCCGATGATTTCTTGGTGGAAGAGTTGCTTGGGTTTGTTCCTTCGGGAGAAGGCGAACATTGCTTGGTGCGCATCGAGAAACGAGGGCGGAATACCAACGACGTGGCGACTGATCTGGCAAAAAAACTTGGGATACGAAAACGTTTGGTCAGTCATTGTGGTTTGAAGGATAAGCAGGCCGTTACCAGACAGTGGTTCAGTCTGCACTTGCCCGGGCAACCTTCGCCGGAATCGAAAGATCTTGATATTGATGGCGTACGTGTGTTGGAGATTACTCGCAATCTTAGGAAACTGCATCGAGGCACGCATGCCGGCAATCGATTTACGATCCGTCTTCGCCATTGCGCGTTCTCGCAAGAAGCCGCTGCAGTACGCTGGCAACACGTGACAGAACGAGGCGTCCCTAACTATTTCGGTGCGCAAAGATTTGGGAGCAATGGCGACAATGTCGAGATGGCTTTGCGATTCATGTCAGGCGAGAAAGAGGTCAACGATCGGCTATTGCGAGGTATTCTCATTTCAGCCGCGAGGAGTTTTCTTTTCAACGCTTGTGTCGAAGAGCGTGTGAAGCGGGGGAACTGGGATCAAGCACTCGAGGGTGAAGTGTATGGGTTTGCTGACAATCGTAGCTTGGTGTTGCCAGAAAATACGCGGGGCGATGAAGCTGAACGAGTTGTAGATGGTTCGCTCGAATTGACCGCTCCACTTTGGGGGATCGGTGATCTGCATAGTCAAGGTTTGGTGAAGTCGATCGAAGAGGAAGTGGTCGGGCGATATGCCGATGTTGTTGCTGGGTTGGCTCAATTCAATTTGCGGCAGGAACGCCGAGTTATTCGTTTGAAGCCGGCTGAGCCAATGTTGAATTGGGAGTCGGATTCAACGCTTGTCGTGAGTTTTGCTTTGCCGAAGGGGACGTTCGCAACAACTTTACTACGAGAACTGGCGGATTTCGTTTGATTTGTGTCCTGCGCGACGCCACGATTTGGGCTGTAAGATTCAGCAAATTTCTGTAAGCTCCAGCTCTCCGAAATACAAGTGTTTCTTGGAATACAAACCGATGCCCTTTTTTAAAACTACAGCGAACGTGCCTGACGGTGAGAAGGCTCGGCTGGAATTTCATCTCCAACAAATCGCAGAGTGCCTTGGACACGATCGAGTCATGCTTCCGGTGTTAAGTGCATCCTCGGTTTTGTTTCAGGATCAGTCGAATCAAGATGCCCCGCGGTCTCCGCGCGAAATCATGACGATTGCTGGAAAACATCTTGGGCATGATGTTGGTGAGGTCACGATTCAAACGACTTTGTTGCAGCCGGAAAAATGTGGCGGCGGTGGCTGAGGCGGGGGTTCTTGCGAAGGTCTCGGCGGTCTGCCGGGCAAGTACGACGCGAACAAGCGAACCATCACGCTTAACTCTGACATGCAGCAAGAGCCCGTTCTCACCGCTGCGACTGTGATCCATGGCGTCGTCAACGATTTACTCAGCCAAAATCAATTCGGATTCGCGCACTTTCCAGAAGTCGTTGACATGGCTGTCGTCAGCACCGGGCTTGGTGCGTTGCAAAGCCGGTTGAGTTTTGTCAAACAGGCAAGTTCGTATTGGGATTCAACCTATTGGGATGTGTCACCTCGCCCGTTTCTCGACACCCAGTCGCTGGCGTACGTTCTGGCAGTTACGGCTTGGATGAGGAGTGATGGTGATCCTGCTTGGGCTAACGAATTGCCGGGCGATGTGAAAGCTCCCCTGAAAAAGACGCTCAAGTTCTTGAACAAGACCGATGATTCGTTTTTTCATCCAACAACGGCCGGCGAGACTTTGCTTGGACAATCGCAAAGTGATTGGCTACGAATGGCTCAATCTGAATTCGCATCAAAGCAAGTGATTGCGATTCGCCATTTCGCGACTGATGCCGTATCGACAGCTGGGCAAGAGTTGGTGGATCAACAACAAAACGTTCTAGTCGAAAAACTTCGTTCAGCGAATCGGCCGATTGTTCTGCACGCGATTTCTTCAGTTGAATCGTTGAGGTTGACGACAGAACCGATCGTTGATGAGTTGCGGTTGCATGTTGAAAGTCGTGATGACGAAACACGTGCCAAAGCGATAATCGCGCTAACGAAACTTGGCCAACTGGATGAAGCCACTGTTAAGCAGGCCACGCGGATGGTCGACAGCAGCGTCAAATTTATTGTTTACGCTGGCGTGTTTGCTTTGTCTTCTCAGCCAACGGTTACGGAAAGCACGTTGCGAGTCGCCGAACGAGGATTTGTTAAAGCAATGCAAACCTGTGACTACGAGTTCATACGTTTGTTTGCGGAAGCGTTTGACCATTGGCTTGACGATCCTCAGCAGCACGTTCAGCAGTTGTTTCAAGATCATCAGCCGGAGTATCTCGAAATCGCGCTTGAGGCTCTGAGAAATGTTGGCCAACAATCAGTCGCATTGGGTTAGGCAGAACGCTCTCACACGGCATTCCTCACCCAGAGCGATCATAATGCGCGCGCCATGTGTTAGAAGCCAAAGCTTGAGCGGTTTAAGCCAGCTAATTTGGCTTAAAACTCAGCCAGTCGAAATTGGCTTGTTCTCTGGTAGTGTTGCGTTCTCGCTACTCAAACTGAGCGTTTTTAAAATCCGCATCGCTATCCTTCGACAAATGACGGATCGTAAGAAAGTAGGCGGTAACAAGTGGAGCGCAGTTACGGCAACTTCAGTTCAAGTGATAGGCTCGTGTTTTGCCGCATCATCGTCGCTGACGCTCCTTGATAGCGGCCTACAGACGCTCAGTTTGCGTAGCTACATTGAGAGTCAGTATCCCCACTGATCGATAGAATCGATTCGGCTGACAGCTAGTCCCAATTGACGTGACAGATTCCTCCGTTTCGTCGCGGGGCAGGAGGATTGGCTACTAGGATGGAAAATGAGCCTTTTCCTGCGTCCTCGATTTCCGCCTTCGCAGGAGGAGATTTCTACTGGGCTATTTTTACTGGGTTGTCGATCGCCATGCAAACGAACCGCCGAAAGTATCACCGAATTGCATCAACGGGTGCTCCCTGCACGATGAAGTTTCGAGGTCACGAATTTGATGTGAAACTCGTCGACGAATCAATCGAAGGCATTCGCGTTGGCGATCTTAAACTAACTCATTTGTTTCGCGACGAACCAGTCGAGGTTGTTTGCAACGGTCAAGTCATTCACGGAATCACGCGGAGTACGTCTTGCACCGCCAACGATTTGTATCAAGTTGGCATTCAGCGAGAACAGAGTGAAAGTGTGTTGGAGTCCAATCCCGTCTCTGGTACGGCTCCCGTTCTTCTCGGTCACTTCATTCGGTTTCATGGACGTTGGATCTTTTGCTCGATTCTGAGTCCGGTTGGTTCGATGCAAGTACGAATCAGATTGCTCGATGGAAAGCAATTTGTAATTCGGCGAAACCAAGTATTCCAGTTGAATGAAACGGAACGTCGGGCGATGTTGGAAGACAGCGAAGAGTTCGAAGAGGCCGTTGAGTTTTATACGTTGATGGCACCGGAGATATCGTTTGCCGACATCGACACAGTCATCAAATACGAATTCCAACAAATGCGCCGCTAAAGCAGTCCAATCGAAATTGGTTGCTGGCAAGCTTTCTTAAGGCGGAGTGCATTCGAGATGTTCATCCATCAGCCGAAGCTATTTCAACTTGAGGACGTAAGCAAAATCGCATGGTTTTTCGGAAGGCAAAGTGACCTGCAGGCCTTTGTCAGTTCGCTCCCAACTCAGCGTTTTGTCCGATCCAAGCAACTCGATTGAATTGATTTTGCCAGGCCAATGAGTCGATCCGCCGGCGAGAGTCTTGATAGTTGCTACACCGCTTTCTGGCCAGGCAAGCAAAGTCGCATAAACGGTGTCGCCCTTGGTTGTGAAGCGAATGTCCTCTGACCCGAACCGCTGATCTTTCGCCTCTGAAATGTGACCTGTCGAAACTCCTGTCGGTCCTTCGCCGAAGACTTTCCAATACTTCGTGTCGTAGATAGATTCGCCGTTGACTTTCAACCAGTCGCCAATCGCCAAGAGAATTTTCTTGTCGCCGTCGGGAATCGTTCCGTCCGCCATCGGGCCAATATTCAAGAGAAGGCAACCGTTCTTGGAAACAATGTCAACGAGGTCATCGACAAGCCGATCTGGGGATTTGTAGTTTGGGTCATCGGTGTAGCCCCAAGAGCTTTTGCTGACCGCAGTATCGGTCTGCCAGAACGGTTCGCGAATCTCAGCCATTTTCGAACGTTCTTTGTCCAGAACGGCTGCGGCTTCCGGAAACGCATTCCATTTGTAGTTGATGACTCCAATGCCGTTTCCTTTGGATTGGCTGCGGTTGTAATAGTAAGCCGCAAAACGCTGAAGATGCGTGGCGAAATGGTTTTTGTCATAGGTTGTTGTTTGGCTGGGCGCGATTCCAAAATCAAACCAAACTAAATCCGGATCGTACTTGTCAACCAACTCACAAGTTCGCGCGAGTCAGTCATCTTTGAATTCGTCATCTTGGGGTGGAAAGAATTTTTTGTAGTCTGGTGCTCGCTCGTCAAACATATGCGGCATGGCTCGTCCATAGAGGCCGGCGTATTTCGGATCCGAGTTGTCAAAGTCCTTACTGCGGACGTAATACATCCAGTTGAACGCACGATGACTACTGACTCCAAACTTCATTCCTTCTGACCGAACGGCAGCGGCCAGTTCAGCGATCACATCACGCTTGGGTCCCATTTGGCTGGCGTCCCATTCGGTGAACTTGCAGTCGTACATCGGGAAACCATCGTGGTGCTCAGCGACGGGAACGACATATTTCAGCCCGGCGTTTTTGAACAATTTCGCCCAAGCTGCGGCATCAAATTTCTCGGCCTTAAACATGGGAATAAAGTCTTTGTAGCCAAAATCTTTTTGGGGTCCATACTTCTCGGCGTGATGAGTAAACATATTCTCACCACGTCGATCACGATTGATATACATCATCCGCGGATACCATTCGCTACCGTATGCCGGCACGCTATAGGCTCCCCAGTGAATGAAGACGCCAAATTTCGCGTCCTTGTACCATTGTGGAGCTTCGTACTTTTTCAACGATTCCCAATCCGGCTTGAATGGGCCATTGTTCACAACCGCGTCAATCTCTTTGATTGCCGGCGCCACATGTGGGGATTGAGCCGTCACCGCAGGGGCACAACTTAACGATGAGAGTACGACCAAAACTGCAACAATCGTGAAAGTGGTGTAAGCGCGGCAAGCGTTGGCTTGGCCATGGTTTGTGAACACAAAATTCAACGGGGCAACTTTATTCATCTTGGATCCTGGATCGGAATTCACTTTTCAATATGAAACGAGTTTAACCGAAACGATGCAGCTTCCCCGGCTTTTCACTTTGATTGCCAGGTTCAACAGGCGAGTCTTCAAGGCGTATCGGAAGCTTCGGCTCCGGCAAGGCATTGCAAGGTGAAAACGGACGAAGTGTAAGTCGTCCGTTGCTCTCCGGCCACGTTGGATCTCCGGCCGCGATGAAAAAGGGGCAGGGGTTGTCTGCGAAGCCAACTCGAATGTACTTTATGGCTCGTCAACTATCGGCCAGGAGTCAACGCGTCGCGATTGATTACCATCAATACCAGCATGACGATCGCGGCAATCACGCCAAAACCAATTGCTGTGTTGGAGCTTCTGCCACTGCGCTTTTTTTTCCGTTCGATTCCTGAACTCACGACAGGTGAACTTCCGTCTTGGCTTTTCCCGCCGCCAAACGCATTGTTCGATCGGCTTGAGCCGCCGGACCGGTTGGACGAACTTGCTGATCGAGAGTCTGACCGTGATGCTGAACTGCCTCGACTGGAATTTGAACCGGATGAACTTGAGCCACCCGCGCCGGAATTCGAGCCAGTGGAGCCGGAGTTGCGTGAACTAGAACTGCCCGAGCCACCCGAACTGGATCCGCCAGAAGTAGAATTGGCTGAGCTGGAGTTTCTCGAACCGTTCGAGCTTGAGCGAGAGCCGTTTGAGCCAGCACCGCGAGAGCCTGAATTTCCGGAGCCAGAGCCGGAAGAGTTGGAGCCAGAATTTGAATTTCGTGAGGTGTTGTGGCCAACTTCGTTCGCATGTTCGCGCGGTCGGTCACCGTCCCCGAAGTTAATTCGTTCTTTGCCGGATCGATCAACGTTGCCGTTAAATCCATCGGCTTGCATTACGCCCGCGGTTGTGTCGCTGACAAAATTCTGGATGTCCCGCCAACTACTAACAACCAAAACCAAGATGAGCGAGGAAACGGCGATGATCAAGACCATCTGCAGCGCCTCCATTCCTTGCTCGTTGGCGTGAAGGTTTCTCATTTTTACACGAAAGTAACGTTGGAAATTCACTGGAATTCTCAAGCTTGAATGAGTGTATTGACTGAAACGCAAACGTTTCCTGTTCACGTCGCGTAGTGTTTAGCAAAACAACTTTCCTCGCCCTATTCAAGGTAATCAATTTTTTGTCTATCGCAATAAAAAACCACGGATCGAAGCTTGATTAAAGACAGTCGCATGCAATCGATTGCACGGTCGGGTACAGCTGGGCAACTTCACTGAGATGAACGAATAGGTTGGGAGTTCATGGTTCATTCTGTTTTGTCGTCTTAAAGAGAGTCAGCTTGGGTGGACGACTCGGGTGAAGCCTTTCCCTAGTTGAAGCGCGGAATCCCTGTCACTCTGAATACGTTTTACGAATCTTTCAGAGGCGTCCCCACGAGAGGAAGCCTAAACGCAAGCAAAATTGAATCGAGAAGTTTGAAGCTATATATTCCAATCGCATTGTTCTTGATTGCGGAGTGCCGCCCGTTAGATGCGCTATTTGAGCAAAGGCTTCTTACTTGATGGCGAGTGGTTCGAAAGCAAACATCCCTACCTCTTTAAAATTTGATTGGAGTCTACGAATGAAACGATTTGCAATTTTTCAAATTCTTGCCATGTCTTTCCTGTACACGCAGGTTGGATTCACCCAAGAAATTATCGACAAAGCAGTGATCAACGGTGGAACGTTAGGCGCTCCAACCGTGATGTTTGATGCGAGCGCCGCCGACGACCAAACTTTAGGAATGACTTTTTTTGGTGGTTCCTCCTCTCTCGATTTTGATAGTAGAGCTGGTTCAAGTTGCATGGCAAGGTTCAGCTACGACGCGCCGTTTAGTTCACTCTCGGTCGCGCGGGCCGGTGTAGGCTTGGGAATCCCCAGTCCGACCAGTCGTTTTCACGTCTTCTCCGATGGAGGAGACTTTAGTTCATCAACAATGACCGCCGAAGTCTCAGATTTTGCACCGACACAGGATCGAACGATGCTGAATCTCGTCAACAACGGCGGCGCGTTCATGACGTTTACCGACACTAGCCAAACCGGCGGGTCGACTTGGTTTTTCAGCAATGCCAACGACGAGCTGTTCATCAAAAAGAGCGGCGTTGGTTCGCCCGGCATGCGAATTCTGGCCAACGGTGAATTCCGTTTCGTCAGCAACAACAACAGTAACTTCCAGATTCTTTCTAACGGCAACATTCGTTCGGCCGGAGTCTTGCAAGAAGGTTCCGACCGCACCACAAAAGAGAACATTCATGCGATTGATCCGACGGAAGTTTTAAGCAAGGTTGTCGATTTGCCGATTTCAACCTGGAACTACATTCGCGACGAAAATGACACGACTCATATGGGCCCGATGTCACAGGACTTTTTCGCTGCGTTTAGTCTCGGAAGCGACGATAAATCAATCGCCGGCATGGACAAAGATGGAGTGGCCTTGGCGGCGATTCAGGGGCTTAACCAAAAGGTAGAAGCCAAAGAAGAAACGATTGTTGCGCTAAACGAAAGCGTCGAAAAGCAAAGCGATTTGATCGCCGAGCAGAGCGAACAAATTCTTAAACAAAATGAAATGATTGATGAGCTAAGCCAGCGACTCGAGCAATTGGAATCGCTTGTTTCGGCTCAGCAGAAGTAAGTCGATCTATCCAGAGTATCTGGGGTGCGGCAAAGAATAAGCACAGGGATGGCAAAAGATGGCAAATGGCTAATCTTTGTATTTCTGTGCTTTTTCACATTGATCATTGAGTTGAGGTTGTACTTAACTTATTCAAGATCAGAACTTCGGCAAGCTCGGAACTCATGTTGAGTTCGGCTATTTGTTTTGTGCCGCATTTTCAAAAAGCGTAATTCGCTCACCAGCCTTTACGTTTTCTTGGAATGTCTTCTTGCCGCTGGGCCATGTCACATCGAGCCGATCAATCTTTTCAGCATCACCAACGCCCACATGCATCCACTTACTATTTTGGCTGGAAAGTCCTTCGCCACACGAAAGTTGATACAGTCGCTTCGTTTTGCCGATTGTGGCCAGCACCGTCGCGCCAAACGCATCTCGAGGACTCCAGTCTGTCTGCGACTCGGTGCCGGTGTGGCCGCCTTGGAGTTGAATGAACACAGCTCGGTTGGGCGAGTTTTGGTCGTCGCCAATTGTGTTTCGCAAAATCCTGAAGCGCGGACGTTGAGGAGCCGTGACTCCCATATCAAGAAATCCATCATGGTCGAAATCGAACAAGACAAATCCCCGACCGTCTTCTCTGAAATCTGCGCCCGAAACAAGTGACGCATCTTCGAAATTTCCATCGGACTGGATGAAAAGGCGGTGACGCTCTTTGCCGCTCAGCGAACGGCTGGTGAAACCTTTCGTCGGGTCATTCTTGTCGCGGGGTTGAAACACCTTCATCCGTAAATCGCTTGATTGCCAAACTTTGGAGTGAGCAAATTTGTCGGTTTTGCTTGGATCCATTCGCACGACCGTGCGCCAAAGACAACTTCACAAATCGACCTGTGCATCGATCGGTTGCGGCGCTGTGTAAAAACCACTCGGCGCGTAAATGTCGAGTTGCCCGTCGTTGTTGAAGTCAGCAAATTGGCTGCCGAACGACCAACCGACTTTTGAAACATGTTGCTGTCCGTCTTTCAAACCGGCGACCTGTTTGAATTTGCCACCGGTGTTTTCGTAAAGGTAATTGCCTTTTGCTGAAACGAGAATTCTGGGATCGATATCTCCACCAATCTGTTTGAACACCCGATGTCCAGCTTTGGAATACATGTTGGAAACATACAGATCCAATGCGCCGTCGGAATTAAAGTCGCCGAAACTGGCTCCCATGCCAAATCCCATCGCATCGGTTGGAAAGATTTTGTTGTCGAATTCTGAGAACTCGGGGGTAAAAGATCCTTGTTCGGTATCGTTGCGTAAAAATACATCCGGAGCAAAGTCATTGCAAATATAGAGGTCAGCGTCACCATCAAGATCGATGTCCGACCAAACAGACTGAAACGAATTTTTCCATTGCTTCAATTGGTTATTGATTTTTACTCTTTCAAACTTACCACCGCGATTCATCAGCAAAACATTCGGCGGCCCGCCTCGATTCAGAAATGCTTGCCCGCCGTCGACATACTGTTGCATCATCAAGCGATCGCTTTTGCGAACAGCATCTTTCGTCCATTCGGGAGTGGGTGCGTCTCTCGTGTAACAGTAAGTGCTCAGATAGACATCCAGGAGGCCGTCTCGATTCACATCAACGACTGAACCCGATGAAACAAATTTGATCTCTTTGAGAACTTGGTTGTTGGCTGTGTCGGGAACGAACTTTCCTCCATCGTTGCGAAAGTAAAGGCTTGATTCAACGGTGCGCCCAATCAATACATCAGAATCACCGTCGTTGTCGAAATCGACAAACATCGCACAGTTGGCAAATGCTTCATTCAGCTTAAGCCCGCTCGATTCTGAAACATCCTCAAACGTTTGATCACCCTTGTTGCGCAGCAAAACCGATTTGCCCCAACGATCCATCACAAACAAATCGTCCCATTGGTCTTGATCGATATCGACCACGCTTACTGACGGATATTGATACGAATTTTGCCAATCACTGAAGTGAGGGTACTTCATGTTGGCTCGTTTCAAAACGGCTTGTTTTTCTGTTCGCGCGACGGTTAGCTCTTCATGCAGCGAGCGGGCCAAAGTTTCACCGAGGACGGCATCTGGAATCGCAGTTGCTGTCACGTTTTTGAAAAGTGATTTTGGCGAACAAACGATTTCCAGTTTTTTTTGATCCCACTTTTTGATTTTCCATTGGCCGCTTGAAGTCGGTGCCCATTCCAAAGTCTGCTTTGCCTTGACACCAATTGCCCGTTGTTGGTCGTCGAGCAGACGCCCTTCAAACGTAGTCGCCATCACGAATACGTCGGCGTCTTTTAAAACTTCACTACTCATGACACCAAATTGCGCATCTTCGAATTTGAAGTCTTTGAGAACCGTGTCCCAGATTTTGTCCGGCGAAGCTTGAACGGTTGTGTCGCTTAACGGCCAAGCGATATGTCCAACGGGATGATTTTGATTCGTTGTTTCGCTGGAAGTATGGCTCGCAACAGCGGCTGCCAAATCAAAATCAGCCGGGCCGCGGTAGGCCACCGAGTCGTTGAAGAACGCTTTTAAATCGGCGGGAGCACCTTGCAGTTTCTTCGCAACCTGTTGCAAGCCAGGTGTCATTGCCAACGTCAATTCTTCGGAGAAATTCGTGTTGAAAATTCGAGCCTGCATCGGATTCATGCGAGGGTTCGGCCTCGCGATCTTTGATCGAAAGGGCTTGGGCTTCTTTTTGACAACAACATCTTCTTTATTGCAGCCAGTCGAAACGAAGGCGAAAACCGCAGCGAAAACCAAGATTAGCAGGTAGTGAAAACGCATAACAGGCATTGGGGAAAAACAAATTCTCAGGAATTCATAGTTTACCAAAAATGCCGAATGGTGTGCGGACGATTTTTGATCCGGAACGACGAAATGAGCTCCGCCGGCTGACAAAGATCCCACGCTCGATTCGTGAGCTTTCGATTGGTAATGCCGTAGACTAAAGAATATTGTTAACACACGGATGTGAAGGCATAAAAAAACATCCCGTCAATAATTCGGCCGACGTTGAAGTCGTGAATTGAGTGACGAGATGTGGTGGTCGATTCGCTGCACAAGGTCGTGCACAAGGTCGTGCACAAGCAAGCTAACTACTAGCTGCCTTTCTGCGTTTCAGCGTTTTTGGTTTTTCCGTTGGCGGCGAGTGCTTCGACGGCGGCTTTGTATTTCGCGTGAGCGAGGTTAAGTCGTGCGGTCATTTCGCAGCAAGTCTTCTCGCCTGCGACGACGAACTCAGTCTTGGCTTTGGAATTCTTAGCGAGAGTGGCTGCTTCCTTGGGGCAGTTGCAGGACTTTTCGCCGACCACGTAGCTCATCGAAACTTTGCTTGCAGCGGCTTTGACCAATTCAGCTGTCTTGCCGGCTTCGACCGGGCAATTGCATGCCTTGCCAGCGATCTTGGTTGAGCCACTAACGTCGCACTTGCAGGGTGTGATGAAAGTCGAAACGTAGGCTTCGGTCGTTTCGACCAACGAGGCCATGGCCTTGTCTTTAGTTTCAAAAGTTTGTTTGCCAACAACGTAGTGGATTGGTTCAGATGATTTTTTGGCAAGTGCAGCAGCCGATTCGCTGCAACAAGTTGACTCGGTTCCGACTTTGTAGGTCATCTTAGGAAGCTGTCCCATTGCCTTTGTAATCGGGCATTCTCCTTGGCACTCTGCTGTTGGCTTTTTAGCCGCCATTTCTTGCGCGTTTACGAATGTAGCACAGCAAACGATCGCCATGATTGCGGCAAGGGTCGACATCAATTTCATCTCAAGCTCCGTTAATTGGTTCAAAAGGGTTAAATCAAAATGGACGAACATCCGTTTTGAATTTGAAAGGCCTGTCTTTCAGACATTTAAATCATTTGACGATTGAACCAGACAGTCCTTACGGATGGAAGTTGCAAAAAAGAGAAACCCTTGATCATCAGTCGCCAATTGGTAAGACCAGAAACAGTCGAGTCAGATGTTGTGGAACGAAAGTGGGTTAGCCCACTTACAGAGAGAATCGCTCGGAATTTGGTGGCCGACAAGTCGTTAGCTGCGATACCATTTGTTGAATGGTTGAGCTCGAGCAATCCCGAGAATTGAACCTCATCGATGTATTGGTTCCTTCGCTAGTCGTGGTTTCCTTACTTGCACTTGTCCCGACTGACGACCGGTTAGTTAGAAGGAAGTGGCAAGAGCTTGATGTTCCGAAACCAAACGCGTTGGGCTTCGGCTTGCAAGGCAATGTGCCCATAAGACAGTCGAATGTCCGCCCCCTGAGCCAAGATCGGTTTGGCTTCCTTGCTGTTGGGATCCAATTGAGGATTTGTGTACCTCAGAACCTCTTCGCCTTCGACCCAATAGATAATCTCATCGTGGCCGCGGACTTCCATTTCTACCGAAACCCACTGGTCAGCCGGAAGCGTTGGCCCGGATGAGCGGACAATATGCTGTTCCGTCAATTTGCCGTCATAGACCAAATGGGTGCCCGGCGTACAAACGTTTCCCGTTTGCCTCCGGCCTTTACCGAGGTCAGCCAGAAATTGCATCTCCAAACTGGCGGGAAAGCCCTGATCGAGTTCCACGCTTTGCGGTGACTGAGAATGCAACATGACGCCACTGTTCAAGTCAACATAACCAGGTGCATCGGGAAGTTGCCGGCCTTCGAAGCGATAGTCAAGCCGCAACCGGTAGTGCGAGTAGGCAAGGTTGGAATACAAATGACCATAGCGCTTCCCAAATTCTTCGTAGTCGTCGTATTCACATTTGAGAACGCCGTCTTCCACTCGAAACGTGTCGGCGTAGTTGTCACCCAAAGGATGCCCGGCAATCTTTACCGTCCAACCATCCAAATTTTTACCATTGAAAAGGTCGATCCATTCCTCGGAACTGTTGTCTGATTCTTGATCGGAGACTTGGCGTGTTGCCGCGAGGGAGGCATCAGGACTTTGGGCATTGAGTGGGTAAGCCGAAACCGCGGCGTACAAAAAAGCACAGGCCGTGAGCCAGCAAAAAGAGTTTCTTCGAAACGATAAATTGATCATGCGGCAATGCCTTGCTTGGGAGTTTAATGAATCGTCGAAACTAGACCATCGAAACTAGGCGGAAGAAACGTTCTTCACTTTCCATCACGGTTAATTCCAATTTCCAATCTCGACCAACTCAAAGTTAAGTGAATTTTTCACCAAAACATCATTGCCTCCATTTTCGGAGTGGGCAACGAGGCGCTCCAGTCCAAGCATCGAAACGGTATACGAGTTGTTGGAAAAGCTGGCTTGGAAATTACTTCCCACCAATGTGTCGTCTTCTGCGGAGTCTTTCAGGACGACGTTATCTGCCCCGCCTTGCCACATGATCAGCGAAGTTTTCTTGAACCCAGAGGTTTGATTGAAGTAGTCTGCGCCCTGCACAATCGTCGAAAAGCTGTCGGTGTAAATTTCCTCGTCGGCTACCGAACCGAACAAAATTGCCTCGTCACCGCCAGAATTGCCAGTAGAAAAGACTTGGCCGAACCCAATCGAGTGGTTGAAGAAACCAGTTCCCGTTAACCAAGCTGCGTTGGGCCGCGCTACAAAACGATCGATTCCATCCGAGTCAGAAAAAATCGCTTTGTCGTTTCCATTCGAACTGAGGGCAACGACGTTGGGGAAATTACTGGCCCGAATGCTTCGCTGAGCATTGTAAAGCCGAGCGGATGTTGGAGATGAGAAAAACGTATCGTCTCCATCGCCGTCCTGCAAAATGGCTCTGTCTTCACCGCCGCCAGACGACATGGATAAGTCTTCGGCAGAATCGATCCGCCGGAATTGATCTCCACTTCGCATCGCTCCGTATTGTTGATTGGCATAAAATTTCTCGTCTGCTTCCGATCCAACTAAAGTTGCACGATCTTCACCTCCACCAGCTCTGGCGATCACCGTCTTGAAGCCAGAAACGTCCATTTGGTACGTGTCGCCCGTCAAACCCGAAAACGTCAAGTTCGAAAAGATATCGTCTATTTCATCCGAACCAATCAACAAAGCAAGATCGTTTCCACCGGCGCTTGACCTCGCAAAAGATTTGTCAAAGCCTCGTGCGGCCACCTTTTTTCCTTCTCGACCAAAAAACGCCAACTCCGGAGTCGCATAGAAGGTTTCGTCGGCCGGCGTATCAGAGAATTCGGCAAACGAACTGGCAGCCGAATTTGCGAACGCTCTCGTCTCGTCAAATCCAGTAATCGAGAATGAGTAAACGACGTCATCGACCAGTGTCTCCTGTTCGCCACCCGCCATAAACCGTAAGTCAGCTCCCGGCGCACCATGCAATTCTGCGACATCTAAACCTTGGCCCACGCCAGGCAAGCTCTCCACTTCAACCGTCTCAAACCCACGCCCTTCAAATCCGAAGTCTCCAGCGATAGATACCAGCTCGGATGTGGCGATGACGACATCATCACCAAAATGATCCACGACAATCAGGCGATCATTTCCGCCAAGTGCGTCAAAAACTCTGGGGGACTCGCCTGCGTTGGTGATATCAACAGCCTCACCGTTGTTGAGTTGCAAGGTGATTCTTTCTCCGAGCGTCAGTCGAACCACATCATCATTTTCGGTGCCAGCAGAAACAGCCGCTGAGTCGACGATCCGTAAGTTGTAGCTTGCGAAATTGGGGGAATCCAAATTCGCGTAAGTTGCATTGACGGAAACGAAGCGGTCGGCAAACTCGATGTTGTCATCCGCCACGTTGACTTCAAACAGGACTTGGTTGCTGCCAGCGGGAATCGTCACAAACGCTGGCCCCGTGACAAATTCATAGCTGTAATCGAGCGCGATCGTCAGCGGTGTGGAGGTGTCTTCCGGAATTCGCACATTGGCCAATAGGCTGCCACCCTCAACAACGTTCCGTTCAATCATCCCGATCGTCATGTAGCCAGGGTCGAAAGCGGAATTCGCATCGAGGACGGCTCCTTCAACCGAAAAATCAAAAATTCCATGATTCGGGTCGCTAGTATGAATACGGACTTCACCAATTCGATAGCCAGGATCGTTGGTGTCGAGTTCAACGGTAAAAGTCGAACTCTCTCCCGGAAACAGCATGTCGGGTAACTCGCTATGGATGAATCCTTCAGGCGTCTCGACAAGAAAAACGTAAAGCGTATCCGTACCATAATTGGTCACTTCAAATTCGTACTGCTCCGATTGCTCTGATAAATTTGCCGCGCCAAGGTTGTAAGGCGAGTAACGCCCATCGGTAACCAGTCTCTTTTCGGATGTCGGGTTGCCGATCAGTTCTGTGCTTTCTTCAACTCGAATGGCCGCATAGATTTCTTCAACGACTTCAAACGTTTCGACTTTTTGAACCACGCCATCGGCAATAATTGAAATAGTCCATTCACCCAGTTCCGCGTCCGTTGGTAATGTCGTGTTGGAAGAGAAATCACCATACAGTCTCGTGAACTGTTGGGTGTCACTACTGTCGTAAAAGAGAGTGCCATCGGGGCGTCGCCACTCGAAAGCCACGACTTCATCTTTTTCAACACCATTTACACGAGCGCCAATCAGCACCGGCGAAGATTCGCCTTGCGGAAAAGTGCGGAACTCCGACGGGCCTTCGTTGACCTGAAATCCCCAGCCAACATTGGAAACCCAAGATCGCGCTACGGTTGAATTGTCGTGAGGGTAGGCCGGTTGTGATTCCCAGTAGACCTCTCCGTCAGCAATAAATGGATTGATGTACGTGCCATCAATTCCGACGATGACTGAGGAACGCGCCTCACGTCGATGCGGGCGACCTGCCATGTAACCCAGCACATCACCACGCGCTACCTCGTCTCCGACTTCGAATTGCATTGAGTCACGGCGAATTCCGGAATAGAGTGATGTAATGTTTCGTGAGCCTTCGTGGTTAATTCTTAACCAGTTGCGATCTCCTGAAGATCCAGGAATGTAGCGGTCATTCTCTCCGTTTACGGTGTACCCAACCGTGCCATCAGCGATCGCGTAAATGGGAATCCCTTGATCGACGCCTTGATTGGAGGCGAGGCCAACTTCAAAACTGATCGCTCCATCGGCGCCGTTGCTAAAGCCTCGATGATCGACGCCCCCGTTGTCAGGATTGACGTCGGGATAGGTCACGCCGACGTAATCTTGCCAAGCTTCGCCACCGAATGGCCACAGAAATTTCTCGGATAAGTTGGGACTCTGTGATTGGAACTCAAATCGAAAATAGTTGTCGGTCTCATCCGTTTCAGCGATCTCGTCGAGCGAGTCGATCCAAACTTCACCGACGTTTGTTCCCGGTTCAACAAACCATCCGCCACCTGTTTCTAGGAACCTATCAATCGCTTCGCCAGCGCCACCAGTCAAACCGTTCGTTTCCAGTTTGATTCCGTTGATGTGAACTTCGATGGAATACTCAGCATCGACCGCCAAGTCCTCAGTGGCAATATCTGACGTGACCCAAACACGCTCTCCGATGACTGGTTCTTTCGGCGTATCGATTCCATTGCTGACAAACGCGTCGGCGATGGAAAGATTGGCAAGCAACTGTCGAGGCTCTAAGACTTGGTAGGTGAGGTTTTTGCGATTTGCGCGTGACGAAGGTTTGCCGGAAAAACTATTTCGTAGAGGTTTGGGTTCGTTTTTTGGAAGATTGGCAGAGCGGCGGCTACGAGAAAAAATAGTCATCGATTCGTACTCCGTGGGATGTAAGGAAGAGCAGGCCCGAATCAACGGGAGCCCAAATGATAACTCGTTGCTGATCACAATTCACTACAGTCGACAGTTATTCTGGCCGATCGAGTCCAACGCCTAGTGAAAAACTCGCCAATAATGAGATTTCTTGGTGAACGCCACCACTAGATTTTTGAAATCGCACTCGTACTCAATGAAATGGTACTCGTACTTGTACTCGAACTCCTTGCCAATCGAGACAAGCAGGAGTGTCACGCGATTCTTAGTCACGCCGAAGTTTCTGTTTCCTCCCGGTCTAAATCCGAGGAAATATGAGACCGGCAGTTACTCGTGGCGAAGTGCTTCGATCGGATCCATCATGGCGGCCTTGCGCGCCGGATAAAGTCCGAAAATCAACCCGGTTCCAATGGCGATGAAAAGTGAAAGGCCGATCGACCATGGCGCAATTCGTGGCTCGAGTGTGTACACGATGGGTGGCAGCGATTCTGGTGAAAAGATCGTAATCGTATCGCGTAAGGTTCGAAACAAGGGGCCGCACATCAGACCAAACAACACGCCAAGCAATCCACCCGAGGATGTAAGCACTAATGTTTCGGCCAGGAACTGAGAGATGATGTCGCCTCGATTGGCACCAAGGGCTCTTCGGATTCCTATTTCGCGGGTTCTTTCCGTGACGGTTGCCAACATGATGTTCATGATGCCGATGCCACCAACCAACAACGAGATGCCGGCGATCACGACCAGCAAAACGTTGAACATCGCTCGCGTTCGTTCGGCTTGCTGCAACAGTTCCTTCGGCACAACAACGGCGTAGTCCTCGGTCTTGTGATATTTCTTCAGCATCGACTCGATGATCGCGGCGGTCTCATCGACGTCTTCAATGTCGGAAACCTTGACCGTGATCTGATTCAGTTCAACGATCTCGCCTTCGAAAGGATAAGAGCCACCGCTGCTAGTGCGCCGCATCACCCAATCGCCAATTCGCTCCTGAAAAGTCTTCAGCGGAATGTAGGCATCGAGATTGAAATCTCGCGCGTCAAGACTTCCACCAATGGCCGCCGAAGCCGTTCGCGGGCTTGTTTGACCAATCACGGTGTAGAACTCTGAGCCGACCCAGATCGTTTTGCCGATTGGGTTTTCGTAAGGAAACAATCGTCGAGCCGTATCGTCGGCAAGCACGATGACTTTTTCGCCGCGATCGCGAGGCTTCATCCAGCGACCGCGAGCAATTTGAAGCCGGTTCATCGCCATGTGCTTTTCGGTGCAACCAACGAGTTTCGTGTCGACCGCGCGGTTCCTAAACCGAAGCTCAAATTTGGTTTCACGCATCGCGATCGCGTCGTCGATGCCGGGAATGGTCGAAACGATTCGCTCATGGTCTTTTCGCAATAGGCCGAATCGTTTTACTCGGCTGTTTGCTGAATCGTCGGAGGCACTTGGTTCGACGGTTCGCACGATGATGTTGTTGGCACCCAGCTCAAGAATTTGCTGTTGAGCGCGGTAGCTGACGCCTTCGCCCATCGCGACCAGCCAAATCACCGTCGACGTCCCGATAAAGATTCCCAACGCCGCCAGACCGGCGCGCAGCTTTTGCAGCAACAGGCTTTTGACACCCAATTTGAGAGATCGGAAAAAGTCGAATCGGATGCTTGCCATACTTTATGGGTGGGACGGTTTGGTTTGAGCTTTCGATTTTTTCTCCGCTGTTGGCGTGTCTTCCGGAGCTTCAGCTTCCAACTCGGATTCGTCGATGGCTTTCATGGCCTCAACTTGAGCTTCTTTGATGTAGGCGACCGGGTTGAGCACAACTTCTTCACCATCATCCAATCCTTCGGTGACGGCAATGTAAACGTCGTCACTGTCACCAATTTCGATGACGCGGCGTTTTGTACTGCCGTTAGCTTGTTTGATCCAGCACAGAGTTTCGGTGTTCGTTTGCAGCACAGCGGTCACCGGAATCTTCACAACGTTCTCTAATGCGGCGATGATGACCTCGACTTCAGCACTCATGCCCGGTTTCAGACCGAGTTGGCCTTCGGGCAGCGAGATGATCGTGTCGTACTTCACGACGTTGCCTGTCCACCAACCGGCTGGTCGCGCGACCGAAGCGACGGAAAGAACTTCCCCTTCAATTTGTTCGTCGGGCAGCGAAATCAATGCCTTCAATCCTGGTTTGATCCGATCGATCAAAGATTCATGAATGCCGACTTTGACCTGCATCTTGTTTAAATTAGGCATCAGTAAGAGCACTTGGTTTTTATGTACCGTCGCCCCTTCGGCAACATCGGGCGTCGATTTCCAAGCTGCCGCTGACGGGAAAATGACCAACCCGCTCTTCTCGGCTTTGATGACGCAGTGTTCCAGTTCTTCGACCGCCAAGTCGCGTCGTTTCGCATCCATGATCGCGCGCTCGACGTTGGCTTCGTGGGTGGCCATGGCAACATTCAAATTCCCTTCCAAGGTCTTGAGTTGCATCGCTTTGGTATACTTCTGAAGAACTTCGATCGCTGTCTTGTTCGCTTCGACCTCGAGTTCGGCTTGGCGAACGCGGACGGCCTTGCGTTCAATTTCCAAGTCGTGAACAAAACCTCGTTCCGACATTTTTTTGGAATGATCGAGTACGTTTTTCGCAATCAGCAAATCGGATTCTGAGACTGCCAGGTTTTTCTCCAGCGTCATCAGTTGCGAGACGAATCGTCCGTCTTCATACTCCGAAACAGCAAGTTTCGATCGAGCGAGTTGTGCAGTGGATTGTTCGACGGCAGCCTGTGAGGAGTGAGCGTACTTGGAGCGCTCATTGATTGTTGATTCGATCGCCAGCGTATCAAGTTCGACCAGTACATCACCAGGTTCGACTTGGGTTCCATTTTCGATGACCCAGGTCACCGTGTTGTCACCACGAACGTTGCATTTGACTTCCGTGTTTTCGGAGCTCTCGAGCCCGCCTTGTTCGATGACCGTCACGCTGAGATTGCCACGTTTTACGACATGGGTAAGTTTCGCTTCGGCTTCATTCGAAGCTGTAGCGCCGGTCAATGTGGCAATCGTTACTGCCAGCCCCACCAAAATAACACCGAGGATCAACGCCTTGAGCAACCAAGGTTGAGAGCTCAAATTGGTTTGACGATCTGCGCCGGAATTAGACATGGCCTATCTCCGGCAAAGAACTGGTTGGATGGTTCAGGCCAATAAGATTCCAACCAAGGCAAGGCGAACCACGTTTCCAATCGCGCCGTGGCGAGCGAGTACGATTCAAGCCAACTTGATTCAAGCCAGATCGCTTCGATTGCTGCGCATTGTCCGTGTGAATTTCATCACTTGACTCGAGATCATCATCCGTTCCAGATCCATCGAGCGATTGAATGGCTTCCCCTTTGGCGTCTTCGACGTAGCGAAGTGGATCAAGGACGACTTGGTCGCCTTCAGCCAATCCTGATTCAGCGACAATGAAAACGTCATTGCTTTCGCCCAGTTTCAACAATCGGCGTTCGACACCGTCTGTCGTTTTGATCCAGCACAATCTTCGATCACCAATTTCGACGACCGCCGAAACGGGAACCAGAATGACGTCTTTGCGTTCAGCCAAAATGACATCGACAGCAGCGCTCATGCCGGGCTTCAGGCCAGCCGATTGAGGAAGCTCAATCACGGTGTCGTATTTAACGACGTTGCCGGTCCACCAGCCAGCGGGACGTGCCACGGAGGCCACGGTTTTGACTGTGCCTTCGATCGTAAAATCAGGCAGCGATATTTTGGCGATTTGGCCAATCTTAATCTTATCAATCAACGTTTCGTGAATTCCGACTTTGACTTGCATCTTGGTTAAGTCCGGCATCAACAAAAGTACTTGGTCGTTACGAACGTGAGCTCCTTCAGCGATGTCCGGAGTCTCTTTCCACTCAGCGGCTGACGGATAAATCACCAGGCCGGCTCGTTCAGCTTTGATGACACAGTAATCCAGCTCCTGAATCGCACGATCCCGTCGGCCTTCGTCTAACGCCAGGCCAGCCTGATCAGCTTTGTACTTTGATTGTAGCGCACGCAAGTTTCCACGAAGCGACTCCAGTTCCATGTTCTTGGTGTATTTGTTCAGCACCTCAATGGCGGTTTCACGAACTTTCAAATCCAAGGTTGACTCTTTGACGACGAAGCGATTACTTTCGACTTCGAATTTACTGACGTAGCCACGGCGGAAAAGCGATTCAGAATGAACGAGCAATTTTTCGGCGGCGTCTAAATTAGATTTTGAAAACTCGAGTTGCCGTTTCAGGTCTTTTAGTTGCGCTCGATAGTCACCTTGCAGGTAAGCGTCGATCGCGATCTCGGCTTTCTCCATATCAGCTTTGGTTCGCTCGAATTTGGCTCGCGCGGTATGGGCTTCCGTTGCATGAGTTCCGATCGAATCTTCAATTCGCTTTGTGTCCAGGCGGACCAGCTCATCTCCCGGCTGGACTTCCGTGCCGCCATCGAGCACCCAAGTGACTTTGCTGTGGCCACGAACCCGGCATTTGATTTCAGTATTGTTGGAGCTTTCCAAAGTGCCTTGTTCCGTGACCGAAACAACAAGATCACCGCGAGTCACTTCGTGGGTCAGCTTAGGCCCAGTATCTTTAATTTGGCTTCCGGAAAATGCGTAGACGGTCACGATTCCGACCAACACCAAGACGCCGACCAAGAATAACAGCCTTCGAGACATCGAGTTACTTTGACGTGCGGCTGGAGATTCAGCATCTTGGTTGTGCTCGGAAGGATTATGGGTGACCTCTCCGAAGTTCGTGCTGACCGAATCTGCGCCCTGAGCATCCTGGCGCGACCCGTCGGCAGCATCTGCCTGGCTCGGATTTTCAAGTTCAGTTTTTTGGGGCTGGTCAGGTGACAAAGGTCATCCTCACGAGAGGCCATGGAAGTGGTTTGTTGGCGTCGTTGTTGTCCAACCAAATACTGCCGCTCAGTTGGAATTCTGACAACCTTCGCCGAGAATCACAGGTTCTATTTTAACCAAAGAAAACCGATTTTCGTGGACATCATTCGAGGAAACAACTGAGAAAAACCGAGCGGGTTCACGAAACGGATAGATTATTCGGGCCGGTCATTCTTGATTATTCGAAAGCAGCGATTCGATGTCTTTCGAGATCGATTTCATCTTCTCTTCGGCCTGGTCGATAGGCAGACCCGCTTTGACTCCCGGACGGAGGTGGCCGACTTCGGAAAGCCAAGCTGGATGGGAGATGGCTTGCCGTTTTTGAACGTGAGATAGAAGTTTTTCTTTGTCCGACAAGCGATCATCAAAGCCAACGGCTTTCAGACAAGATTGAGCGAAGGCTTTATGTCCATTGTTGTCAAAATGAACTCCGTCGTTGGAGAACGCAAACTCAGGATCGGTTTTACGTTTCTCCATCAAATAATCCGTCAGCGGAGTGTGGGTGTCGACCACTGCGGCAACTTTGTTCCTCTGAGTCATTACCCAATCGGCATAGACTTTGATCACGTTGGCGTCGTAGTGTTCGTAAATTGTCTTCCACGAAAATTCATCGCCATCGGCGGGAACTAATTTGCCAGCCAAGCGATAGGGGAGTGGGTCAAATGGCGGCGGAGTCATGAGGATTAACTTCGCCCCACTTGCGTTGACCTTTTCAATAATCGTGTTGATGCCTGCTTGATAGGCTGCGAATCGGGCTTCGTCAAACGGATGATAAATTCCGTCGTTCATTCCATAGCAGGCGAATACGATATCTGGTTTGGTTTTATCCAGAACACGATCGAGTCGCTCTAATACCGTTGGTCGCGGAAACGGATGAATGGGTTCCGAAAGTCCGCAGCAGGTTTCGCTGCCCAACCCCAAGTTGATGATTTCCGGAGCCTTTCCGAAGGTGTCGAGTAACGTGGCTTCTATTTGCACAATGAACTGGCCGGCATGGGTGTTCGAGTCGCCAAGGAAGACGATTCGATCGGCGGCAAGAATGTCATCTTTGATGCTTCCACCAGCGAGCTTGGTTTTTGAGGCTCCCGTTCGAGTAGTCCCTGGTTCCGTAGCTTCAACGGCTACCGCGTTCAAGCGGGCCCTTTCTTGGGCAAGCAATGAGTCAGATGATGTCAGCACCACGACCAGCAAGAGAAGTGTCGACTTGATCAACACAGCTTTCGTCACTTCGTTCGAAGTCATTTGATTTTGGGCCATTGGCGTATCCTGCTGAAGGTTGGGTGCAATCTGATAGTAAAGATCTTAGCAGCAAAGATGTCTGGCAGTTTGGGTTTCAAGAGGCGGCGAGGCTGCCGATTTAGAAAGTCTACTAACCGCGATCAACTAGGTAGTTCGTCAATGCTGAGTTGACTAATTGTTTTTGGGTGCCATGCCCTCGCTTGCGTGGGCATGCTTGCGCGAACGTGGCACTAATCATTTCAGGTTTGCGGGGGGCCACTAGGCTATTTTTGACAAGCGACACAGAATCCAATCTCGCCCTCTCTTAATCGTACCTTGCCTGTTAGTTGGTTCTTGTGCCTCGCAGTGACATGCATTCCGTTTGAGCGTAAACTTTGGGCCTAAGTTACGAACCTATAAAGCTTCGAACTTACAAATGTGTGTATTGAGCCAAAAACAAACTTCAAATCGAAAGAGTTATTAAAATGAGTGAGCGAATCATCATGAGAACTGGCGAATGTTTGATTGCCGGTGGTCCGCCGTTTACTGCCGCTGAACCAGAAGTGGTTATCGGTGAATTGGATGGCCCCGTCGGAACTGCGATCGCAACATTGACCGGAAATCAATCGGCGGGTCACTCTAAAGTGTTCGCAATTCTCAACACTGATATCCAAGTCCGGCCGGTCACGCTGATGGTCAGCAAGGTCACGGTCAAGAGTTCTCGTTACACAAATATTTTGATGGGAACTGTCCAAGGGGCGATCGCCAATGGCGTTCTTGATGCAGTCCGCGCTGGCGACCTTCCGAAAGAGAAAGCCAACGATCTGGGAATCATCTGTTCAGTTTGGCTGAATCCTGGCGTTGCGACCGATGACAACTTGGATCACAAAGCTTTGTTCGATATTCACCGCAAGGCGATGGCTCAGGCAATTCATAAAGCAATGAAGAACGAGCCCAATATCGACTGGTTGCTCGAAAACCAAGACTCGATTCAACACAAATACTACGAGCGTGGCCTAGCCGGCGAAATTTGATTGTCGCTTGGAAAAGTAATGCGCCTGAGTCGGGCCGGATAGGCAACCAATGTGCCAGCCGTTTGGCAAAGTCTAAGCAGCGGCCAGCAAAAGTTGTTGGTGAGGAGGC
>CAZPTT010000013.1:16705-62592 GCA_964589435.1 uncultured Pirellulaceae bacterium | reverse complement strand
ACCTATCTCGTTTCGGCGTCGTCACCCGGGAAGTTAAAACAGGCGACTACGATGCGATGGAAGCCGCCATCAATTCCAATACGAAAATGTTGGTCAGCGAGTCGCCGACCAATCCACACTTGAGCATTGTCGATCTCGAACGCTTCGCCACCATCGGCAAGAAGCATAACGTCGACACTTTGATTGACGCGACTTTGGCCACTTCATTTAACATTCAACCGATCGCCGCCGGCATCGATTACGTCATGCACTCGGCAACGAAATATTTCGGCGGGCACAATGATTTACTTGCGGGCATCGTGCTCGGCAGCAAAGAAAAACTCGAACCCGTTCGACAATTGCGCGGCGTCATGGGAGCCGTCAATTCGCCTCACAATTGTTACTTACTTGAGCGCGGCTTGAAGACGTTTGAGCTACGGATGTTGCGGCACAACGAAAATGGCCAAGCCATCGCCGAATTTCTCGAATCTCATCCTCGAGTTTCGAAAGTTCTTTATCCGGGCTTAGCATCTCATCCGTACCACGAACTGGCGCTGCAAACGATGCGTGGGTTCGGCGGCTTGATCACGTTCGAACTGAATGACAAAGAATGGCAAAAGACTGCGGCGGTCGTTGATGGAGCCAAGATGGCTCGCATTGCACCAAGTTTGGGCGGCGTGGAAACTCTCATCGAACAGCCACTTGTGATGAGCTATTGGGGTTACACGCCGGAAGAGCGAGCCGCCTTCGGGATCACCGACAATATGATTCGCTTGGCTTGCGGTATCGAGAACTCCGCGGACATTATCGCTGACCTTGAGCAGGCTTTGGAGAATTAGCGATTGGTCGTTGACGTTGGTGGAAGTTTGCCGGGTGCCATGCCCTCGCTTGCGTGGGCATGCTTTGGTTCAGATTAAACCATCAATTGATGCTTAATCTGTCGCGGCTTAGGCGGTGAATCGAAACAACACCCCGTGCTGACACATGAGACTAAGTGCTTTCACATCTTCAAGGCTGACAAACTTCAGCTTTAAAACCTGCGAGCGAGGAGCGAGTTCTTAGACTCAATTTTCTAAACTTAATCGCCTTGCTTATGAGCCGGGTTTCGTTGGATACTACTGCTTCGTTGAGCAGTTTTGTGCTCAAACGCCGAGCGTTGAAGCGACATTTCAACAAGCCGTTTATCGACGGCGGCTGAGGCTTTCCAACTTTTCGGCCCAGCGAGATTTGGTTGCTTCAACTTTTGCTTGAGCTTTCTCGGCTATCGATTCAGGCTTCAGACTGCTTCCACTTACCAACCCGTAGCGCGGCAACTCGACCTTGATTGGGTTGGCAGAAAGTTCCGATGCCGAACGGTGGGCGGCCGACCTAAGAGCATCAATGTTCGTTGATTCGCTCGAGTTCCTTAACATCGAACGCGCCATTTTTGTCGATGCTGATTCGCCCGAGCCAACGGCAAATCTGGCCTTCACATCTTGAAGAGCTGAGACAGTCGAACTCTGGCGCACTCGTTCCGTTTGCGCCACGACAACCTGCTCGGCTTCGACAACGTCGGCTCCACCATTCTGACAAACAAAACAATCGCTCGGTTGGTGCTGAGCCGGTTGAGTACAAGCTTGGCATTCGCAATCGCCTTGGCAAGTCCCACAGCCACCATCGTGAATACGCTGCTTGACTTCAGCGATATCCATCTTCAAACCACGCCACAGACCACGGTGAGGAGTCGATTTCTGGTAGGTGCCCTTCCAACAAATGTAGGGCGAATTGCGTTTCGCCTCTTCATCGTCGCAATTGTAGAACGCACCGGCGTGCCCAGTGTGCATATTGAAGATTCGCCCTCGCTCGTTCGGATCAGTCGGCGTGTAATTGCGAGGCGTGTTGGAGCGGTAGTCACGGAGTGCTTTGATGACTTCCTGGCCATTGGCTGATGGGGCAAGCAAGGCTTGTACGGCCAGAATGAAACAAAAACCTAAAACAACTCTCATCAGCGAGCTCCAAATCCAAAGGCTTGGCGGACAAACGGCAGGCATTTCCTGACCGTTCCCTCTTTCTGGTCGACTTAAAAGAACCGTTGATTCCCTTGTTTTTGGTGTAGCAATCAGATCCTATGTTCCCTCCGAATTCGGAATAAGAGGCAAGTTCATGCTAATCGACATAGATTATCGTACAGAACCGCGTTGGCCTGGTTGAATTGGTGGTTCGCTCACGGTTAATTCAATGGGCAAATTGCCTTTTCGACTCGCTCTTTGCTGTCTAAACTGTTGCGGAATAAATGAACGTCCAAGACCTAGAATCGTTGCTCAGCGAGTACCTGCGTTTGCCTTACCATTCGAGATTTGCAATTCCGTATTCGCGATAGCACCTAATCAAATCGTCCTAACAAAACCAAGTCAATCCAACTCAGTCATTTGTCACGATCGAATTCCATGGCCGCTCCAATCATTGGTGCCGTTTCTTACCTCAACACTAAGCCACTCGTTGCTGGCATGGACGAGGTAGGATCCGACTTCCAACTTGAATACGACCTCCCCAGTCGTTTGGCTGATCGGCTAGCGGGTGGCGGACTGGGCTGCGCGTTGATTCCGATCGTCGAAGCCCGATCGCCGAACTACACGATCGTTTCGGATGCCTGCATTGGTTGCCGCGGCCCCGTCTGGAGCGTCAAGCTTTTAGGCCGCGTCGAGCCGGATAAGATTAAGACGCTGGCACTGGACGAGGGATCTCGCACCAGTCGAATTTTGAGTCAAGTTTTGTTAGCAAAAAAACACAATGTTCGCCCCCAATGCCAACCGCTTAGCATTTCTGCCGACTGGCGGGACTCCGATGCCGACGCTGTCTTGATCATTGGCGACCGCGCGATGAAAGTCGATGAGAGTGGTTTTGAATTCAGTTGGGATCTAGGGCAAGAGTGGTTTGCAATGACTGGGTTGCCATTTGTGTTCGCCGTTTGGGCGGCTCACTCAGATCAACCACTGGATCGACTAGATTGGGTACTTTCGACTTGCCGCGACACCGGACTGGAAAACCTAGAACGAATTTCCGCTCGCTACGCCGAAACGTATGGGCTGACTCGAGAAGAATGCCTGCGATACCTACGAGACAATTTGAATTTTGAACTGGGTGCGGACGAAAAAGCTGGACTCGAACTGTTTTTCAAATACGCTGCCGAACTATCACTAATCAACCATCAAAACATTCAATTCCATGACTGCCCAACCGCTTAACGTTTCTGACATTCTTGACAAAGCCGTTGCTGGCCAACGGCTGACGCCCGCCGAAGGTCTGGAGCTGACCAAGTGCAATGACTTGGCTGCGCTCGGTGCAGCCGCCAATGCGGTCACGCGGCGTTTGCATCCTGAAAACTATCGAACTTACAACATCGATCGCAACATCAACTACACCAACGTGTGTACAGCGGTGTGCGACTTCTGTGCTTTCTATCGCGGCCCCAAACACGAAGAGGGCTACGTACTTGAGCGGGCGGAACTGTTGCAGAAGATTAAAGAGACGGTCGCCCTCGGTGGTGACCAAATTCTGCTGCAGGGCGGTTTGCATCCCAAATACAAACTCGACTGGTACGAAGAAATGTTGTCTGACATTAAACAACATTTTCCTCAACTCAATATTCACGGTTTCAGTCCTCCGGAAATCCATCACTTCACCAAAGTCAACAATTGTTCGTTGGAAGAAGTTCTTTCCAGATTAAAAGCCGCGGGACTTGGCAGCCTGCCGGGTGGAGGAGCTGAAATTTTGGTCGATCGCGTTCGCAGCGAAATCACTCGCGGCAAAGTCATGACCGACGATTGGCTGAACGTAATGCGAGTCTGGCACCAGCTTGGCGGGCGCAGCAGCGCGACCATGATGTTTGGCCATGTCGAAACAGCCGAAGAACGAATCGAGCACCTGGAGCGGCTCCGCGAACTGCAAGACGAAACAGGTGGGTTTACGGCTTTCATCTGTTGGACGTTCCAACCAGACAACACACAAATGACAGACATTCCTCCAGCGGGTGCGTTTGAGTATTTGAAAATGCAAGCCATCGGTCGGTTGTATCTCGATAACATTGCCAACATCCAATCAAGCTGGGTGACGCAAGGATTGAAGATCGGACAGATGTCTTTGATCTACGGTGCCAACGATATGGGCAGCTTGATGATCGAAGAAAACGTGGTCGCGGAAGCCGGCACCGTTCATTACCTGACTCTCGATCAAATGCGGGAAGCGATCTCGGCTCTCGGATTCGAACCGCGTCAGCGCAACGTCCACTACGAACTGTTTCCAACTGAACATGAACAGTCTGCAGTTGAAGCAAATCAACGCTGGGTTGAAGAGAGAAAGAATCAGCCGGGCCAGGTCATTCAATTGGCGTAAGCCCCTCCTAGGTCTCCAGTTTTTCGTTTTTCAAATTTCAGTCGACTGAATTATTCAATTTGGATGTCATCTCGCTTGGATTATTCATTTTGGGTGCCATGCTCTCGCTTGCGTGAGCATGCCTCGTACTTCCGTTATCACGCATAGACACATGTAAAGTTTGATGCGATCCAAGAAATCAAAAGCTGAACTGATTCGCCTCGTCGAAGCCGGCATTGAAGAAGTTGGTGGCACCGAAAAGCTGAGTTTGCTGGTTCGTGACCTGATCGTCAAAGGCTCGCCACCGGATAAATTCACGATTTTTCTCACCGTCCGATTTCTTTCCGGTGCCGCACCGTTTTGTTGCGGGGAACCCGCATGCTATTCGAAATTATTCTCGACCAAGGGCGAGCAGCAACTTGCTGAGTACTTACGTCGAGAAATGAATCTCGACCAAGACATTTCGTTGGATATTAAATCTGACGTGCAATACTTCGATGGAATCGAGTTCACGGATCTGAAGTAAACCTGTGAAAGCACATGAAAAAAATCACTACCGAAACGAAACTGCAATCGCTGCCGCGCTCAAGCTTTCGCAGAAACATTTTCGACCTCTGATTGCTTTGAAACTTTTCGTTTGCCTGTTTTATGACAGTACCATTGGCCTGAAGAATTACGATGACCGAGCGACGCCAATGGTGATTCGACACGTTTAACCCGACGCCGGAGGCGAGGCTTTCTTAAAGAAACGAAACGGAACGCCTCCCTATCGAGATCAGATTAAACGGCTTGGCAGAAGATAGCTTCACTTGTCCTGAGTAGCAGCTTCTACGTAGCCACCCCTACGTAGCCGCTTCTTCGTAGCAGCTTCTTCGTAGCCGCCCCTACGTAGCCGCCCCTACGTAGCCGCCGTCAATTGAACCACCACTTCTGCGGTCGAAGTCGCCGTTCCATCGTCAACGGTAAAGCGAAGAGTTCGGTTACCGACCGTTGGTTCAGTAGCGCTATTCGCATAAGTCACGCTTCGCAAGACCGTTTGGTAATCAGCCAAGGATGCGTCTCCGGTAAACGTCAGTTCGCCAGTGGCTGAATCAAACGCTCCAGTGATTCCGTCAACTTCAGTAAAGGTCAGTGAGTCTTCTGCCTCAACCTGACCGCCAACGATGGCGACCGAGGCTCCCGTCAACTCAGTGCTGTCCGCATCCGAAATCGTCAACAGGCTGTCGACCACTGCCGGCAAATCATTGGTTGTGACAACACGAACAGCTGAATCGAGAGTGATCGACGGAGTTGCGCTTGGTGCAGCTTCCATATTTAGATCGCGAAACCCGAAAACCAATTGCTCGTCAACAGTCACCGTGAATTGAATTTGTCGCGTGGCTGTATCCGGCGTTGAGCTCGTGTTTTCAAAAGTAACCGTTCGCAAAATCGCCTGATACTCTGCCAACGTTCCTGTTCCGGACAATGTTAAAGTTCCACTATCCGAGTTGTATCGTCCAGTGATATCGCCGGTCTCAACAACGGCGAGCAAATCTTCGGCAACGAAATTCTCAATGCGAACATCGGCTGCTGTGATTGTCTGCTCCGCTTCACCAACGACTTCGATGGCATCATCGACCACGACCGGATCCGAACCCGCAGTAAACGTAAGCTCAGTTGCTGTGGTATTTAATGAAACGGATGCTGACTCGGCAACTGCGGTACCTCCAAAAGGGACTGGATCGATGTCGGCGGCTGTTAGCGCCGCGAAGATCGCATCCAGTCGTGTCGTCAAATCAGCAACGCCGTTTGTCTCAAAGCCTTCGACTTTACTTCCATCGTCAGTGGACGCATTCGAACTGGCAGCGTCTGTACCGCTGCCTCCGTCAATCTTTGAAAAGTCTCGCAAAATCACACTGGCGTCGGCAACCAGAGCATCATCGCCACCGCCAGCTGAAACGCTAACCGAGTCACGGAAGACTGCCGAGGCGTTATTGGTTTCTGGCGTAATCGCGATCAAGTCATTGCCATCACCTGTTTCAATCTTCGCCCGTTTGCGAACGGTCGTTTGCCCTGCCATTAAGACCCGGTCATTCCCGCCAGCAAGGTTAAACTCCAACTTCCGATTGACGCGAAGCGAATCAGAAACGAACGTATCGTCTCCGCTGTCGCCAAAGACCTTCAGATTTCTGCCGACGTTCAAGTTGGTCGTTGCAATCGTATTGTTGCCGGCTCCCAAATAGATGTAGGCCGATTTTTGGACTCGCATGCCCAATTCATAGACATCGTCGCCATCACCGCCTTCAGAATGAAAGTACCTTGCGGCGGAGTTCGTGACCGTAAGTCGGTCGTTGCCAGCCGCACCGTAAAAGCTGAAGTGCCGAGGCGCGGTAATGCCATCGAGCGACGCTTCATCATTGCCGCCTTCCATGAATAGCGAAATTGATTCGAACCTGCCAGTGACGACGAAATCAGTTCCACCGTTGATCGTGGTATCCAAGCCCGTCACGACAACGTTGCCTGAGTCGTTGGTTGTCAACGCAATCTGGTTGTCCAAACCGTCACCAATAATCGTGATGACAGAATCAGAAACGAAAGCCTGAACATCGCCAGCGAGCATACGTCTGGCTTCAAGTCCTTGATAAGAAAAACGGGATGTGCGATTTCTTCTGTTGCGAATCATGATTTTATTTTCCAGCCACGGCAAAACGGGCGAATGAGAAAGCTAAGTTGTCATATCAGTTTAGTAAAAACAGAGAAGCTTTGAAATTGTTTTTCTTTAATTCGGCAACAACTGGGGACATCCAACATTCTCGAACTCTCAAAATTGAGCTGATCCAATTCATGAATTCTGGACACCGGCTTTCCCCAGGCTTGGCAGATCCCAAAACTACTCTACAAATCCTCGCTTCGCGGTCGCGAGAGCTCCAGAGAAGGCATAAAAAATGCCACATCATAATGATGTGGCGAGAGACTTGGTCAACGGTCAATTTCTGGCGTCAAGATTTCAAGATTAGGGTCGCAGAACTCGCGGGCATGCTCACGCAAGCGAGAGCATGGCACCCGTTTCAGATTAAACAAGCGAACGTTTGAACAGGGGAACATTTGAACAAACGAACAATTGGACAAACGACAACTTCGTACCCATCGGTGCATTGATTGCCAAAGAAGTCGTCATTGGCGGCTTATTCGTCGTCAGCCCGAAACCAAGGCGTGAGGACTGGAGCGTACTCGCAAATTTCATCTTGGGAGAAATACAAAGCGATCTCGCGAGCCGAGGCTTCTGGGCCATCAGAGGCGTGAACCAAATTCATCTGGCGGCTGCTGCTGAAATCGCCCCGGATGGTTCCTGCGGCGGCTTTCAAGCCGTTGGTCGCCCCGAGCATATCTCGAACGACCCGAATGACTTCAAGCCCTTCAACTACCAACGCGACGACTGGAGCGCCGGTGATGAATGTCTCCAAACCTGGGTAGAATGGTTTTTCGACGTGCTCAGCATAGTGCTGCTTGGAAAGTTCAGGCGTGACCTGGATCAACTTCATCGCAACAATGTTGATGGCTTTTTCCTCAAATCGAGAAATGATCGTGCCAATCATTCGTCGTTGAACACAATCTGGCTTAAGCAAAACAAGTGATCTTTCCATCGCGATTCTGATTACCTTTACGGTTGGATACTGGGTTCGAAAACGACTGGAGAAGAGACAATCAATCCCAGCCATCATCGGAGATTTGAGGCGGATTCTAACACGCTTTTCCCCCTTTCGAAAATGGTGAATATCTGGGAAACTGTGGTGCTGCAAAATGAGGTTGGATAAAGCCAAAAATTGATCAGGTTTGACCCTGCTATTCTTGGTCGAAAGTCGTCCACAAAACGGACTAAATTTTCGCTAGGGACAACGCCTCAATCCAAACGAGTTTTCTTCTGATGATCCGCCAGATGGCCGCGAGCCGGAGCATTCCTCAGAAATTGTTTGCACTCTCAATTGAACTTTAAAGAACCCACAATGATCAGTTCTACCGAACAGTTCCCAGCCACACAAAAGCCAACCGAGTCCGTTCGCGGAGTAACCGTTCGACTGGCCGGCGATTCGGGCGACGGGATGCAGCTTCTTGGAACCCAGCTCACCAACACGTCGGCACTTTCAGGTAACGACGTCGCAACGTTTCCGGACTTCCCGGCTGAGATCCGCGCTCCGCGTGGAACGCGCGCTGGAGTCAGTGGTTTCCAAGTTCACTTTTCAGCCGAAGAGATTTTCACACCCGGTGATGGCTTGGACGCTCTCGTGTGTATGAACCCGGCAGCCCTAATCACAAACCTAGCCGATCTCAAAAAGACCGGCATTCTGATTGTCAACTCTGACAGTTTCGAAGCCAAAGATTTGAAGCTGGCCAAATTGGAAAACAGCCCACTCGAAGACGGCACGATCGAAGGCTACCGCACAATCAAAGTCCCGATGTCGGATCTGACCAAGAAAGCCGTCGAAGACACCGGTCTTTCGCCAAAGCTGGCCGACCGCTGCAAGAACTTCTTCGCGATGGGTTTAGTGTTCTGGCTTTACGGACGCGACGTGGCTCCGACGCTTCGCTTCATCGAAAACAAATTTGCCTCCAAGCCAGAAATTGCCGAAGCCAACCGGATGGCACTAAAAGCAGGTTGGAACTACGGCGAGACAACGGAAGCCTTCGCTTCAACTTACAGTGTACCGGCGGCTGAGTTGCCCCCGGGAAACTACCGAAACATCATGGGTAACCAAGCGTTGGCCTGGGGCTTGGTGACGGCTTCGAAACTCAGTGGCAAAGAACTGTTCCTTGGTTCATACCCAATCACGCCTGCCAGCGACATTTTGCACGAGCTTAGCAAACACAAAAACTTCGGTGTTCGAACTTTCCAAGCCGAAGACGAAATCGCCGCCGTGTGTTCGGCGGTGGGAGCGGCGTTTGGTGGGAGCATGGCGATCACGACCAGCAGTGGCCCGGGCATCGCGCTCAAAGGCGAAGGCATGGGACTGGCCCTGATCCTCGAACTCCCCATGATCATCATTGATGTTCAGCGAGGCGGGCCAAGCACAGGTCTTCCGACCAAAACAGAACAGTCCGATTTGCTAATGGCGATGCATGGTCGTAACGGTGAATCTCCGTTGCCCGTCATCGCCGCTCGCAGTCCCAGCGATTGTTTCGACGTCGCGATTGAGGCTTGGCGAGTCGCCACCAAATTCATGACGCCCGTGATGCTGCTCTCCGACGGCTTCGTTGCCAATGGAGCGGAGCCATGGCGGATCCCGGACATCAGCGATCTGCCGGAAATTCCGGTCTCGCATCCTGGGCCAAAAGAAGACGGAGAAGATTTCTTGCCGTACAGCCGCGATGAGAATCTGGCTCGCCCTTGGGCATTGCCCGGCACACCAGGATTGATGCACCGGGTCGGCGGACTTGAAAAACAAGATGGAACCGGCAACGTCAGTTACGATCCAGACAACCACCAACATATGGTCGAGACGCGAGCCAAGAAGGTGGCGCTCGTCGCTGACTTTGTTGACGAGCAATCCGTCGAAGGCGCTGATTCTGGCACGCTCGTGATTAGTTGGGGCGGAACTTATGGAACTTGCCACACCGCTGTTCAGCGTTGTCTCGCCGAAGGCATCTCAGTTGGCCACGCACATTTGCGTTGGGTCAGTCCGTTTCCTCGGAACTTGGGCGACCTGATGAAAAAGTACGATCGCATTTTGGTTCCAGAATTGAATACCGGCCAATTACGACTCCTCCTTCGGCAACAGTACTTGGTTGACGCCGTTGGCTTGAACAAGATCAAAGGAAAACCATTTGTCGTTGGCGAAATCGTCGACGCGATCAAAGACCTGACGGACAAAAAATAAGACTGCCAATGCAGCCATACTACTCCTCAAGAGTTCGGTGAATCGAACATTGGGGCTTTCACAAAACAACCATCGATCTCAAACAATCGACGACACACTATGAGCACAGAACTACCCGTCCTAAAAGCCAATGATTTTGCCTCGGATCAGGATGTCCGCTGGTGCCCTGGTTGTGGTGACTATTCGATTTTGGCGCAAATGAAAAAGGTGCTGCCCCAAATCGGTGCATCGCTAGAAAACACCGTTTTCATTTCCGGGATCGGCTGCTCAAGCCGCTTTCCGTACTACATGAACACGTACGGCATGCACAGCATTCACGGCCGCGCTCCGGCGTTCGCGACGGGCTTAAAATCGACGCGGCCTGAATTGGACGTGTGGGTGATCACCGGAGATGGCGATGCATTGAGCATTGGTGGAAACCATTTCATGCACATCGTTCGCCGCAACGTTGATGTGAATATCATTCTTTTCAACAATGCGATTTATGGATTGACCAAAGGCCAGTATTCCCCGACCTCCAAAGTTGGCACGGTCACCAAGAGCACGCCTCGCGGTTCGATCGACCACCCGCTCAATCCACTTTCGATCGCGATCGCAGCCGAAGCTTCGTTTGTCGCACGCTCAATCGATACTAATATCAAACATCTTGTGCAGATGTTGACACGAGCGTCTCAGCATCGCGGCACTTCGTTCATTGAGGTTTACCAAAACTGCAACGTCTTTAATGACGGCATTTGGGACTACGCCAAAGACAAAGCCACCAAAGACGATACGACTGTTTTGCTGGAGCACGGTAAGCCATTGATTTTCAGTGGCGGCACCAAGGGCATCCAACTCAATGGTTTCGCACCGTCCGTCGTCAGCCTCGACGATGTGCCTCAAGACGACTTGTTGTTTCACGATGAAAAAGCCGAAAACTCGCAACTGGCATTCTTGCTCAGCCGCTTGCGTCACCCGGAGTTTCCAGAACCGATTGGCGTGTTCCGTGATGTCGATCGACCCACCTACGACGACATGATCAACCAACAAGTCGCGGACGCCAAAGCCGACAAAGGCGACGGAGATTTGGAGAAACTGTTCAACGCGGGCGACACTTGGAAAGTTGGTTAGGACTATAGCGGAGCGCCGGCAACACTGGATCAAACGATTGCTTATCCGCCGATGACTCATTCGATTGTTGAGTAGGTCAGGCTATTGCCTGACGCCAAGAACTTGTTCAACCGAAACCGCTTTGACATTGCCAGAGAGCTGGTTCGAGTAGGTGCAGATTTCCGCTAATTGGAGAATCGTCCCAAATCCTTTGGCCGCTGAAGAAGTTCGATTGGACTTTAAGAACGCCAATAGTGTGCCTCCGTTAAGGGTTCAAAAAAAACTTGACATCACAAAAAAAAAGTTAAGGTCGCAACCAAACTTCTATTTCAATCCGTTCTGGAGAACCTGTGATGAATCTGAACTTGCGTGTAATTGCACCGTTGTTAACTCTTATTACTACTCTTTTGATTCCTTGTATTGCGATGGGACAATTTAATGGGAATCACACCGGGTTTTTCCATAACGTTAACGGCGTGGTCGCAAATACTTACTCAGCCCCAACCGATGCGCTTCATACTATTGCAACGGGCACAGTCAATGTGTCCCCAAATGCGCCACACCCAGCGGGTGCGCAGTTTTTTATTGATGTCGAATTATTCAATTTATTTGGCGGAACCAGTTACGCTTATGACTCGGACGGTATCGTCGTTCTGCGAGGAACTGGAGCGGTAATTTTGGAAGACGTACAGAATTTCGCTGCTGCCGGAGGAACGCCATTGATTAACCTTTTTCATACAAAAAGCACCATTTGGAGCGTGGATCTAGTTACGGGCGATATTGACCTTGTTTCATTTCAAATGTCAGCATTTGAAAAACTTGGTAACGGTGGTGGCCCAGGTGGAGGTGGAGGTGGCGAAGAGCAATAAACAACTGTGAAAATGTTTAGCCACTTATATTAAGAAAGTAATTTAATGTACCGTTATGTTTTGCCATTCTTGTGTTTGCTCGCAACACCTTCGCTTGGTTCTTCTCAGGACTTCGATCGGGAAGATGCATTTATCTTGTCTTTTTTTCTCAGGCAATCTTCAGTAATTGATGAACTGGAATTGGTCGAAAGTCAAAAAGAAGACATTGGTCAGGTTTCTTCCAAAATGGAAGAAGTTATGAACGATTGGGGTACAAGCGGATTAAAACTAAAACTGATGGGGGATCCTGAAGCTTTAGAAAAAAGAAAAGATGAAATACGCGACCAATTTATTGAGATTGGAAATAGCTTCGCTGAACAGTTACTTCCACATCAACAAAAACGAATGAATCAGCTCTATTTGCGGTTTAAAATCTTCACAACGGAAGATGGGTTGCCCCATGTCTTTTTGTCAGAGAAAATTTCAGGATTAAATCTTAAAGATACTGATAAATCTACGATCAAAGTCAAGGTAGGTAAGTATGACGAGGAGTTGAAAGCTTTGCTTGCCAGACATCGGAAAGAGCTGATCGAATTGGCCGAAAGAAAAGATCGCGAGATTCTTGAGTCGCTTGATCAAGAACAGGTCACGATTCTACAGCAGCAACTCGGAGAGGGATTCAGTTTTGATGAGTCAATGTCCAGAATGGCCGGAGGATCAAAGGCCAGTAAGAATGAAAAATGACACTTACCAATTTCATCTGAGTTCTTGCGTCCATCTAATCAACGTTAAATTATGGAACCTGGCAAATATCACGTGGGGACGCAGCAATGTGTCCCCATTCTTATTTACGATTTCTGAAGAACATTTGATCCGAGTGATCATTTCACGGCGTCACCTCCGCAAACATTGAGGCAAATTTTTACAATGCAGTTCGCGGTCGAGTCACTGAATAGAATGGTTTCTTTGCTCAAGTATCCGCCACGGGATCTATTCCCGCCTCGCCACGAGATGCTCGCCGATGGCTCTACTAAGTACCAAGTGCAACCCACGGTCGGTTCTAATCGTTGCCGAGTATGGAATCCTTAATGGCGGTGAACGTTCATTTCTGTCGGTTGCCGCAAAGTTGATTCGGTTTGGCTGGACGTTGACTGCGTTACTTCCTCCAGAATCGGAATTTGATTCAGCGCTCCAATCACTTGGAATTGAAACGCTTCCATTGACCAAGCTGGATGCCGATGGGAATCGACTTTCCCAAGACGCAATGCGCGACCAAATTCGCCAGCAAATCGAATCGACATCTCCTGTATTGGTTCATTGCAACAGTCTTTCGACCAGCCGTTGGTGCGGGCCTGTCTGTCGCGAGCTGGGTATCCCGTCGCTTGGCTATTTGCGCGACATCATCAAGCTAAGTCGAAAGGCGATCGCGGACATTAACGAACTTGACATCATCATCGCTGTCTCGAATGCGACCCGCGACTTCCATGTTGATCATGGGATGAATCCTGAAAAAATCGAAGTCATTCACAACGGGGTTGATTCGGATCAGTTTTTTCCTCGAAGTCTCAACAACGATTCACTCACTGTGAAATCAAAATACATTCGTCACGAGTTAAACATTTCACTGGAAAGCCCGTTGCTACTTTTCGTAGGCCAGATTGGCAGGAGGAAAGGCGTTGACATTTTGTTGGATGCGTTCGAAACAATATCACTTCAATTTCCGCCCTGCCACCTTCTGATCGTTGGCGAACGCAACTCGCAGAAGCAGGAAGCCGTTGAGTACGAGCAGTCGCTGCTCGCGAGATCCGATGTGCCACCATCGGCCGACCGAGTCCATTGGCTCGGCCGACGAAATGACGTGGCTGATTTGATGCGAGAATCAGACCTGTTGATCCATCCGGCTCGTCAAGAGCCGCTTGGCCGAGTCCTCTTAGAAGCGACAGCAAGTGGATTACCGATGGTCACGACTCGCGTTGGCGGGTCGCTTGAAATCCTCAAGCCACTTGAAGAGTTTGAACTGGTCGTTGATGTCGACAAGTCGTCGGTCGCTTCTCGGGTAATAAAACTTCTTGACTCGCCCAACGAACGAGACTTGATTTCCCAACGATTAAGACGAATGGCGATCTCTCGATTCTCGGTGGCTCGATGCGCGAACGAAATTCACCAGCGATACTGCCTGCTTGCCAAGAACAATGGCCGCTTAGATTAGGCTTAGTTCTCGTTTTCTTTTTGTACTCAAGGAATTCGCCCAGAAATACAACCCGCACCGCTCCAGATTCTAGCAAACCTTCAATTCAACGGTTGATGTTTCCAACTTTCGCGGTGAAAATAGAATAGAAATTGAAACGTCTGGTTCTGGTTATGTCATGTCGAAAATATCAAAAAACGACTTCATTGCATGTATTAAGAAAAGCCGCGTCATCGAATCAGACCGGCTTCAGCAATGGCTGAGCGACAACGATCTGCAAAAACCAACCGAGCTTGCCTCGAAGTTAATTAAAGACGAATTGATTACTCGCTGGCAAGCGAAATATCTGCTTTCCGGGCGATCGAAACTCGATGTAGGAAGTTATCGCCTGCTGGAGCGGACGCAACGAGATGAATTGGGCGATCGCTTTCTTGCGATCCACAAGCAGTTGGGCCGCAAAGTCGAAATCCAAGTCTTGCCGGTAGAACTGACCAACAACGAAAAGCGCTGTGACGAGTTCATTCAAAAGGCAAGCGCGACAGCAAAGCTCGATCATCCAAATTTGTCGCACGTCTACGACATTGACCAGGAAAGCGGACGCTATTTCCTTGTCACCGAAGACGTCGACGGCGAAGAGCTATCCAGCGTTCATCAATCGTTGACAGATGTTGAAGTCGCCAAATTGGTTCAACAATCAATCGCCGGAATTCAATATGCCCACCAGTTAGACGTAGAACACGGAGACCTACGCCCCTCGGATATCGTCATCACGTCAGAAGGAACGGTGAAAATCCAAAACCTGGCACTTTCTCCACTACGCACAAAAAACGAGCATACGAACGGTGACGATTATCAAGCGATCGGAAAAATTGGTCATCGCTTGATCAGCAAGATTGATAAAAGCGATGCGATTGACCATTCAAGATTGCTAAACATATTTGAAAATATTATTTCGGGAGATCGCGAGTTAATTGAAACCGCCACATCGGAACTGTCCCAATGGGTGGTTGAATTCGACGATGTCAATGATTCAGCCGCGAGCTAATCCGCAGAAGATCCGTTTGACTTTTCAAATCAAGAAACTTCCTCAGGCGGATTTGACCAACCTGTAGAATCCAACCTTGCCGAGATGAAACGTCCAAATCGCAGCAAGCCCAAGGACGACGAAGACGATACCGAAGAAGAGGAAGAGCAACCACTCAGTGGTCTGGCAAAAATCGCTCAGGAAAACCCAGTCGGATTGATAGCGACCGCGGCAGCAATCGCGATCCTGCTTATTTGCGGAACGGCCTATGGTGCGTATCGGTTGGTGTCAAAGCCAGCCTCAGAAGTCGCCAACAGCGCTGGCAACCTTGGCTCTTCGAAGACCTCGGAGACTTCGAAGCCAACGTCGGAGAAGCTGAAGAACACCGGTGTTTCAAAAGCCAGGTCAAATCAAGCCAATGGAGCCAAAAAGAAAACGACAGCGCCGCCAAACAAGCCTAACGACTTTTCTGAGTTGAATGACAACGGCTTTCTTTCACAAGACTCTGACGCCGAGAACCCAACAGCGTTTGAGAATAAGGTCGACGAACTGATCGCGCACCGTGGCAATCAAAACAAGATGCCCAAGCAAAACCAGCAGCCAGCGCAGCCGAATCAAAACGCAAAGAATCAAGACGCTACCGTCGTCAACCAATCGAAAAACGCTGGGGAACAACCGCTCCAACAAGTCGCGAACATGCAGGCAGAGCCTGACACATCGACAACCACAAACGGTGGCGGTGACGGATCAGTTCAAAAAGCTACTCAGGAAAAATCGGAGTCCAAGGCTGCAAGTACGGATGTCGCGAAACCAACCGCAACCGAACCTGATTCGGCCAAGAAGAAAGTCGCTCAACCCAAAGCGAACGAGGATCCGTTCACAAAACTTCCCAATACTTTTGACTTACCAGACATAGAGGATTTGAACGAGACGACGATCAGCAGCCTGGTCACCAGCAACCGGTTCTTGATGGGAGCCGAGCTTGATGCACCGCCAGAAATCAGCAAATCAAAGTTGATATTTGAAATGAATCGTTCCAGCGACAACAAACAAAAATGGCTGGTATCGGCTAAGCGACGTCCGAAAGAAAAGGGCACCGAGATTGCCTACTTTTTAAAAACCGAAACAGACCTTCGCTTCGGTTGGTTACCGGAGGCACCGAAAAACAAATACGCTCCTTTCCTGCGCAACTGTTTTGTAAAATTTGAGGTAGGTGATTTCACGAAATGGATCGGACTTCGCAAGCCGATCTTGCTTGACCCACTATTGCTAACGGCGGAAGAACCTTTTGCCTCGTTGGAAACTGTAATTCCAACCTTGCCTCGCCTCGAGTCAATTTCGATCGAAGTCTTACCTCTTAAGTTGAACAAAGAGGAATATTCGATCGACCCAAGCAAGATTTTGCCGGGCGGCTCTGCCCGTATCCTGCTTAAACGAAACGACTCCAAAGCGATCGTTTGGATTCAAACTGAGGCGGCGCTAAGAACAAAACTGAAGATCAACACCGGACTGGTTCTGCTCGTCAATGGCCAAACGCAACCCATCAAAAGTGCAGGGGCGTTCAACAACCTGATCGCAAGCCTAAAACAGTTTGAGATCGGCGCGTTACAGAACTGGGAAAAGGCAAAAGCGACGAGAGCGAAATCAGGCCAAGGCGAAGAATTCGAACGAATCAGAAAAGAGTACGAGAAGGTTTACAAGCAGGCTCAAAGTCATACCGAGAAAGCGATCGAGTACCGGGATCGTTTACCGCTATTCCTGGGACAGCCCATCTCCTTGCGAATTTATGCGAGCTTCGGTGACAAGCAAATCATTTTGGCCAAAATGAAGAAATCAACAGAAAACTCGTCCAAGAATTAAGTGAACCGATTTCGAAAGCGTGTGTCCAGCGAAATGACTCAGGCAGTCATCCGGTCATCAAGTCGCAGTTTATTGCTTAGCGACTCCGCGATTGATTGCTGGGAATGAAACATCAGTCGTTCGGCGGTCGCCATCCGTGAAGCTCCCCGCTAAGTTATTGATCTCGAAATCTTATGGCCTTGAAATCTCCATCGCCACGAACCTCCTTAACCAACACCAACCACTTTTTGTTACGGAAAATGAAATGATTCGCGTCGGGATCGTCGGTGCAACGGGCTACACAGCGCTGGAACTGCTAAAGCTATTAGCCCGCCATCCAAACTTAACTGTCACCCAGCTAACTTCGCGAGATCCAAATCCTCCGGATGTCAGCCAAGTCCATCCTGCGCTTCGCGGTCGATACGACTTAAAATTGATTCCGCTCAATGTCGCTGATTTTGCCAACAACGTTGACTGCGCGTTCTGTTGTTTGCCACATGCCGCTTCGGCGGAAATCATCGGCCAGTTACTTGAACATGACCTCAAGGTCGTCGACTTCAGCGCCGATTACCGACTGAATGATCTAGCAACGTTCGAGAAATGGTATCAAGTCAAACATCCTGATCCTGACCGAGTTGGCAAAATCCCGTACGGTATCCCTGAGCTTTTCCGAGAGCAAATTGCTTCGGCAACTCTGGTCGCCAATCCCGGCTGCTTCCCCAGCTCAGCGTTGCTGCCTTTGGCTCCGCTCTTTCAGGACTCACCTCTGATCCAGCCCGAGCCGATTATCGTCGACTCGAAGACGGGTGTTTCCGGCGCGGGCAGAAAGCCAAATTTGAAGTTCCATTACCCCGAGTGTAATGAATCGATTATGGCTTACGGTGTCGGCACACATCGTCACATGCCAGAGATTGATCAGATCGTTCGCCGTTTCACCCAGGCCAAAATCAATTGCGTTTTCACGCCTCACTTGGTTCCGATGGATCGCGGAATCCTATCAACCATTTATGTGCAGCCGCGAACTGGCGTCACTGCCGAAGACATCCGTACGAGGCTTGTCGATTTTTATACCGATGAACCGTTTGTTCGTGTTACGGACGACGCACCGACGACCAAACAGGTAAGTGGAACCAATTTTTGCGACATCTCAGTACAGCAATGTGGATCGACGATCGTATTGATTAGCGCTTTGGACAACTTGATCAAAGGTGCGTCTGGAGCGGCATTGCAGAATTTCAATCTAATGTTCGGATTCAACGAAACCACAGGCCTGCTTTAATGTCATCTTCAGATGCTTCGCTGTCTTTTCAACTACCTGATGGATTTCACTTTGCCGGAGTCGGCTGCGGGATCAAGGATTCTGGCAAACTCGATTTGGCCCTGATTGTTTCGGAGCGACCTTGTGTCGCGGCCGGCGTCTATACTCAAAACCTCATCCGAGCTTCCAGTATCGACTGGAATCGCAACATCACTCCGACCGACCAGTTCCGCGGGCTTGTTGTTAACTCTGGCAACGCCAACGCGTGTACTGGTGCCCAAGGCGAAACCGACAATCGTTTGATCGCGTCGGAACTCGCACGACTGATCGATGCTCAACCAGATCAGGTTGCGGTTTTATCAACGGGAGTCATCGGACATCTACTTCCTATGGACAAAATCCGTCCTGGCATCGAAGCGGCCAAGTCAACCCTCGGAAAACAATCCAATCACTTCGAACTGGCGTCGACGGCTATCTTGACGACGGACAAATCAACGAAGACGGCTCACTCGGAAATTGAAATCAACGGCCAAACGATCCGGATCGCAGCGATGGCTAAGGGAGCTGGAATGATTGGCCCCAACATGGCAACGATGTTGGCCGTTGTAACCACCGACGCGAATCTCAGCTCCACGAGCGCACAAGAAATAATCCAACGCGTTGCGGATCAATCCTTCAACCAAATCAGTGTCGAGGGCCACACCAGCACCAATGACGCGTTGATGCTTCTGGCCAATGGGTCTGCGCGTGAATCGAATCCCAATCAGCCAAATTCGCAACTTGCGTTAAGCGGAAATGATTTATCGCTGTTCGAAGCTGAACTAAATCGAGTTTGCATTGATTTGGCGAAAATGATCCCGGCGGATGGTGAAGGGGCTTCGCATCTCATGTGCCTCTCAATTTCCGGAGCCAGTACCAATGCGGAGGCCGACCGGATCGCTCGCTCGATTGCCCAAAGCGCTTTGGTCAAGACAGCCATCACTGGCAATGATCCCAATTGGGGACGAATCGTCTCGGCGGCCGGCTACTCGGGTGTCGACTTCGACCCGGCCCAGGTCAGCCTCAAATTGAATGGGATTGAACTATTCCGAGCCGGAACGCCGTTGGAGTTCTCGGCCACAGAAGCCAGCCAAACGATGAGCGACAATTTCGAAACGCAGATCGAACTTTCCGTTGGAACCGGGCCCGGATCAGCAAACCACTGGTCGAGCGATATGACTGTCGAATACGTTCGATTTAATTCGGAATACCACACTTAATTGAGATCACAATGGCTCTGGACGATCGTTTTCAAGTTGACCAGCCCGATTCTTCGTTATGATCGAACTATTTTGCTATCGGGAAACTCTTGATTTTGAAAATTGCCACTCTTCCTTGAAAAAGGACTCGCCTCGCTCAATTGAGAACTACTTTTGTTTGGCGGCTTCCGAGCCGCTTTCAACAAGGCTTTCTCACCCTGTGTTGGACGGGATTGGTGATTCTTCGCTAGTCCCGTCTTTTTTTGCGCCAATTTGGCCGACCCGCATTCTCTTTCCGCCTTGAGTGGCTACTATATTGGATTGAAATTTCATCGCTCATCGGTCGCAGAAGCGGGGAAAGCTTGACATCATTTGTGTCACGCATATCCTTTTTCGACGGCCTTTCATTTCGACGGCCGTTTAAGTTACGACCATCGCCAACGTCATGCCCGATTGCGATCCCCCTCGCAGACGTCGATTCTGATGAATTACGAGAGATCAGCGGTCGATTTATGGCCGCCACAGCGATAAAATTTGGTTGTATTTTTGTAGTGAGATAAACCGGAGTAAAAATGTCTGAAGACGATGTCGTTGACCCACTTGCTGAGGCAGATCCCAATGACGGAGTTTCATTGGAAGAAGATGTTGTCGTGGACGATGGTCTCGATGTTGAAGTCGTTGACGAAATTAGCGAAGACGACTTTGACGAAGATTTCGATGACGACTTTGAAGAAGAAATTCAGGGCGAGTATAACCTCGAAGACGATCAATACGGCGAAGAATTCGACGATCAGTTCGGCCACTTAACCGACCCTTCCAAGGCCCCGCCCAAGAAAGTGGTCGACAAAACGCCGGAGAAGAAGGGCAAAAAAAAGAAGACTTAAGAAAGTCATCTCAGCCTCAGCGCTCGACCGAGTTTAACTAGCAGCCAACATCGTTTAGCACTCTAAGGCAAGGCTGCTGCCTCGTGCGGCGTCATTTACAGGCCACGACGATTATTAGATAATTGCGGCGGCATCTTGAAGAGCCGATTGAATCGTCAATCGGCTTTTTCGATTGCGCACTTCTGACCTGACAGCAGCGAACTTCGTGGATCAATCGCTTGTCAACGAGTTGCCAAGAAGTCATTGCAATTGAAGCGCTGGATGAATCTGTCTCGCGTTCTCTTTCATGTCACCTTGCCAGCTTTTTTTCCCAAACCTTACGTTTACGAGTCACCGAATCATGTCTGACGGTTTTAAACCTACAGAAAACAACGTAAGTTTTCCGGAACTGGAAGAGACAATCCTTGAGTTTTGGCGTCGGCAAAATATTTACGATAAATCGCTCGCTCAACGAACAGACAACCCCAACTACGTTTTCTACGAAGGTCCGCCAACCGCCAACGGCAAACCTCACCCCGGTCATTGCTTGACTCGCGCGATCAAAGATCTTTTTCCTCGATACAAAACGATGCGGGGTTACTATTGCGAACGAAAGGCCGGCTGGGACACCCATGGTTTGCCTGTCGAGGTCGAGGTTTGCAAAGAGCTGGGCATCCATTCCAAAGAAGACATCGAAGCCTATGGCATCGAGCCTTTCATCCACAAATGCCAACAAAGCGTCTGGCAGTACATGCAGGAATGGGAACGGCTGACCGAGCGACTTGGTTTTTGGGTCAAGCTTGATGAAGCCTATGTTACTTATCACCAAAGCTATATCGAATCAGTGTGGTGGTCGCTAAAGAACCTCTTCGATCGTGGCTTGCTTTACCAAGGCCACAAAATCATCTGGTGGTGGGCTCAAGGTGGCACGGCGCTCAGCAGTGGCGAAGTCGGCCAGGGCTACAAAACTGTCATGGACCCGAGCGTCTACGTGCTGTTTCCGCTGGTCGACCGTCCCGGAACCAGTTTGCTTGTTTGGACAACGACGCCTTGGACGCTGCCGAGCAACCAGTTTGCAGCGGTCAATGAAAAGATCGAATACGCCACCGTGTACGATCCAGAGCTTGATCAAAACCTGATCTTCGCCAAAGACTTAGTCGAGACGATCGGCAAAAAAGTCAAGCGAGAGCTTGAAGTCAAATCGACCGAAATGGGATCCGATCTGGTTGGCCTGCGTTACGTGCCTCCCTTTGACTACTACCATAAAACGCAAGGCGAAAAGACAGGCAAGCTCAAGACTGGCCAAGACCAACACGTCGCCTGGCGTGTCACGGCCGCGGATTTTGTGACGACCGACAGCGGATCCGGTGCGGTGCATGAGGCTCCGGCGTTTGGTGAAGTCGACTATGAATTGCTTGTTGAAGAACAATTCCGATTCGAGAAAGGCGAAGGCCCAGAAATGATCTGCGCCATCGCCCCCAACGGAAAATTCACCAACGAAGCCCCTGACTTCGAAGGCCAGTGGGTGAAAGACGCCGACAAACCGATCATGCGTCGGCTGAAAGAAGAAGGCAAGCTTTACTTGCAAGAGCAGTACAAGCACGAGTACCCGTTCTGTTGGCGAGCCGATGACGATCCGCTGATTCAGTATCCGCGAGAGAGCTGGTTCATTCGAACCACCAAATTCAAAGACAAGATGCTGGCCAACAACCAGGAAATCAATTGGCTTCCTGGGCACATCAAAGACGGCCGTTTCGGCAACTTCCTTAGATCAAACGTTGATTGGGCATTGTCGCGTGAACGCTTCTGGGGCACACCGCTGCCAATTTGGGTCTGCGACAAAACAGAAAAAGCCGAAGCCATTTCCTGCTATGACGAATTGCTGAAAAAGCCCGGTGTGACCGGCGGCGAAGTATGGGAGGCAGCCAAGGCGGCCGATCCTGATTTGGCTGATGACTTAAAAGTCCACAAGCCTTACATCGATCACGTGACTTATGATTCGCCTTTTGAACCCGGCGGACGAATGAAACGTGTCACCGAGGTCATCGATTGCTGGTACGACAGCGGCGCGATGCCGTTCGCCCAATGGGGATATCCGCATCAAGGCAAAGAGCAATTCGCAAAACAGTTTCCGGCGGACTTCATCAGTGAAGCCCTCGATCAAACTCGCGGCTGGTTCTACAGCCAATTGGCGATCAGCACGCTCTTGTTCGGCGACGAAGAGAGCGGACACAAAGTCGAGGACTTTCCGCATCCGTATAAAAACTGCATCGTCCTCGGATTGATGCTTTCTGAATGGTGGGAAGACGAAGACAAAACCATCTTTCTAACACCCGAAGAGGCCAAATCTGCACCGAAGAAGACGGAACACTTTGTCGGCAAGATGTCCAAGAGCAAACGGAATTACCGAGAGCCCAAAGGCATCTTCAATCAATACGGAGCCGATGCGCTACGGTGGTATTTCTTCGCCAACCAACCGCCTTGGACATCCATCCGTTACAGCGAACGGCAAATCAAAGAAAGCATCCCAGAGTTTCTGCTTCGACTGTGGAACGTTTACAGCTTCTTTGTTTTGTACTCCAACATCGACGGCTTCAATCCAGCATCTATTTCCGAGCCCGGTCAACTGGATGCTGACGCGATGGCCAGCGGAGCAGGCTACCGGCCGATCGGAGAACGCGGCGAACTCGATCGCTGGTTGTTGAGCGAGCTTCATCAAACGTTGGACGCCGTCGTGACGTCGATGGACAACTACGACAACTACAACGCCTGCAACAAAATCACTTCTTTCGTGGACGGCCTAAGCAATTGGTACGTTCGCCGCAGTCGTGATCGGTTTTGGGCTAAGGAAACGGATTCGCCCGACAAACTCGATGCTTACTGGACGCTTTACGAGTGCTTAACGACAACCGTAAAGATGGTTGCTCCATTTGTGCCATTTATTTCCGACGCGATCTGGCAAAATTTGACCGGCGTATTTGATGGGAAGGCAACGGAGAGCGTCCACCTTTGCGATTACCCGCTGGCTCATCAAGATCATATCGATGACGACCTCTCGCGCCGCATGAACTTGTTGCGTGAAATCGCTTCGCTAGGACTTTCGGCACGGGCTCAAGAAAAGCTCAAGGTTCGGCAACCTCTATCTGGTGTCACGGTGATTCTCGATGACGACAAAGATCAAGAATGGCTGGTCACCCACGATGCACTTTTGAAAACCGAGCTGAATGTTCTTGACGTTAGTTACACGACCGAAGCCGGCGAATACGTGACTTACCAGATCGTACCGAACTTCAAACGGCTTGGCCCACGCGTTGGTAAACTGATGCCGAAGCTCAAGCAAGCGTTTGCAGATGCCAACGGAGCCGAAATTCTCACCAAGCTCAACGAAAGCGGAACTGCTGAGCTGGTTGTTGAAGGCACAAGCATTCCATTGGATAACGAAGATGTCGAAGTTCGTTTGAAAGCGAACGAAGGCTGGGCCGCCGCACAAGGCTCGCGTGCCGTTGTTGTGTTGGCAACCGAATTGACGCCCGAGTTGATTCGGGCTGGCTTGGCTCGCGATGTTAATCGCCTGATTCAAGATCGCCGAAAAGAACTGGATCTTGAACGAACGGATCGCATCGAGCTGTACCTCTGTACCGAATCGCCAGAACTCACGGCTGCAATTGAAGAGAATCTAGGTTACTTGAAAGCCGAAACATTGGCTTCGGAGATCAGCCTCAGCGAACCGGCTGGCGAGATTGAATCTGCAGCTCGTGAAATTGGCGAATTTTCAATCAAAATCTGCATTCGAGTCGCAGGCTAAAAAGCTATGGCCAATCCAATTCGAATTAGCGTTTTAATTTCAGGTGGCGGCACAACCCTGTTGAACTTGCTTGAGAAGAAATCAGCAGGCCAGTTGAACGCCAACGTCGTCAAAGTCATCTCAAACAATCCGCAGGCGGCTGGACTGAAATTCGCCAACAGCGAATCGATCGAGACTGCGATTGTTAGTCATCGTGAACACCGCGAATTAGTAAAGTTCAGCGAGCTGATTTTTGATGAGTGTCGAGCGGTTCAAACGGACTTGGTCGTGATGGGCGGGTTTTTGAGGCGAGTTGCGATTCCCGCTGATTTCGTTAACCGTGTGATCAATATCCACCCCAGTCTGATTCCAGCGTTTTGCGGCAAAGGACATTACGGTAGCCGCGTTCATCAAGCCGTCATCGATTACGGTTGCAAAATAAGCGGCTGCACCGCGCACTTTGTCGACGACGATTATGATCATGGCCCCATCATCGCCCAGCGTACCGTTCCCGTATTCGCCGACGACACGAGTGACGAGCTGGCAAAACGGGTCTTTGAACAAGAGTGCGAAATTTACCCCGATGTTATTAACTGGATTGCTGATGGAGCAGTCAGTGTTTCGGGGCGAACCGTTTCTGTGCGGCGAGAATCTTAGATAGCGATCGTTCGCAACAGTCTTCTTGAATTCTCCTTCTTCTTAAGTTCCCTTTCTTATTGATCGTTGAACAAATGACCGACATGGAATCCGCCAAAAAGCAAATTTGTGATATCGGAAAACGGATCTACGCCAAGAATTTCGCGGCTGCTAACGAAGGCAACATCTCAATGCGAATGGGTGAAAACGAAGTTCTATGCACTCCAACGCTTCACTGCAAAGGATTCATGGAGCCTGCCGACATTTGTACTGTCGACATGACAGGAAAGCAAACTGCCGGAAAACGGAAACGCACCAGCGAAGTTTTTCTGCATTTGGAAATTTATCGACAACGTCCAGACATCAGGAGTGTTGTCCATTGCCACCCTCCACACGCAACCGCATTTGGCGTCGCTCGCCAGCCGATTCCAACAGCCGTTTTGCCGGAGCCAGATATCTTTTTGGGCGAAGTTCCCATTGCTCCCTACGAGACGCCGGGCTCGCAAGACTTCGCCGACACGATTCTTCCCTTTGTCAAAAAATCGAACATCATCATTCTCGCCAACCATGGCACAGTAAGCTACGACACGGAGATCGAAAAAGCCTATTGGCTGACCGAGATCCTTGATGCTTACTGCAAAATCCTGATTCTCTCGAAGCAACTTGGACATACCGAAATCCTTTCAAAACAAAAGGGACTTGAGTTGCTGCAGCTCCGCCATGAGTGGGGATTCGAAGATTCCCGCTGGCCACAGCATGAATCAATCGATGTCCGTGATTTTGTTGCTTTCAAATCGGAGTGGGAGTCGGCCGCGTTGACAAACCGTTCGTTTGGCGAACTAAAAACACCACATGAAACAATGACCAACAGTGGACTTGAATCGTTGGTTGAACAGATTGCGGATCGAGTTGCCGCGAAACTGCGAAGCGAGCCGTAGGTACCCAAAAGACCGAGGAGCTAAAACGGACGCGGCCGAATCTAGATCTGCCCCCAGTGGTTACTAAATAAAAGCAATGATCTTCCAAACGTAACGCCCATTGATGCGGTGAAGACACAGATCAATTTGCGGTCGCAACCGAACCTATCCCCCGCAAACCACCAAATCGGTCGTTATATTTTCGCCAATCCGTATATTTTCTCCGGCAGGCCGAATCCAGGCTCATTTTCCTAACCGTCAAAGTCCGATTCTTGAAATGGACTTTTGCAACCAACGGTTAAACAATGCTAGCTCGAAATCTATCGATTGCCTTTCTCGGATTCTGTGTTCAGGTAGTGATCACACAATCCATATTCGCTCAGGACATGGTGAGCCAATCGGTTTTCGAACCCATTTTCTTCGATGCGGCGACTGAATCACCCAACGCCTCGCCGGAGATATTCGATTCGCGGCTGACAAGCTACGAGCCTCAAGACGAACAAGCTGAAGCAACGGCCAAGCTGCAGGACGATCTACGTCTAGCCAACCTTCGGTTGCGTGAACTGGAATATGACTTCGAAACCAAATTCGAATCCAGTTTGAAAACGCAAGACGATTCATCTGAAGCGACGAACGCTCTGCTGAAGAGAATCGACGAACTTGAAACACGGCTGGAAAAACAATCGAGTTCCGTCGATAGCCTCCAAAGCGCGCTTCCTGGTTTGGTTCACCATGGCAGAAAAGGTGGCCCAAAAATCACTTTCTTCGGTCGCCTTCACACCGACTACTGGGCATTTCCCAAAGTCGACAACACGTTATTTCCGCTTGAAGGTGGAAATCCGCAGGACCGCTTTAATTTTCGCCGATTGCGGATTGGTGTCAAAGGTGATCTGAACGACAACATGTTTTACAAATACGAAGGTGAGTTCGCTCTCGGAAACAATCCTTCTTACCGAGACGCGATTCTTGGTTTCAAAGACACGCCGTATTTGGGTACGATCATCATTGGAAACCACAAACGCCCCTACAGCCTCGATCAACTGAACTCAAGTAACAACAACGTGTTTATTGAACGACCTTTTGTTGCAGACGCGTTCAATGAAGACAATCGTCGGATGGGCATTTCAAGCAACCGAGTCAGCAAAGATCAAAGATTCAATTTTCGATCTGGAATTTGGAACCAACAAGTTACACAAAATAGTTCAGGCTATGTTGGCGATCACTATCAATTGGAAGTCGCTTCTCGAGCCGCGATGACTGCGTGGTACGACGAATCATCGGGGGGTCGCGGCTATTTCCATGTTGCCCTCGCAACATCTTATGGTGTGCCAGACGGGCGATCCGTAACTTCGAATAATCAAGCGCGCTACCGGGCTCGAGTCGAAGCCCGGACGTCCGGACGCTGGTTCGACACAGGTCGCATTTCTGGTGCCAACGAAAACAGTTTGATCGGAATTGAATCCGTTCTCAACGCAGGTGCTTTTCAATTGGTCGCAGAATACATGCGAACCGATGTCGATCGCCGGGATGACGTTGGAGCCGATGTGAATTTCGATGGCGGATACATCCAAGCGTCATACTTTTTGACAGGCGAACATATCCCCTGGAATCGAAAGACGGGAACCATTGGGCGAGTCAAACCGTTCGAGAATTTCTTCGCTGTTCGCGATTGCGATTCCGTAATCAAGCGAGGTTGGGGAGCCTGGCAACTTGCCGCCCGTTACTCTTTCCTCGATCTCAACGATGAGGATATCGTCGGCGGAGAAGGGGAGTCCTACTCCTTCGGCGTCAATTGGCTTTGGAATGAGTACGCCAGGATGCAGTTTGACTACATGACTGGAAATATTGAACAGGGCACAACTGGCTTTGGCGACTACAACGCCTTCGGCGTTCGCTTCATGGTGAATTTCTAGCCAACGCAGTTGTCGCAATTCCTGCGACCTCCAAGCTGGAATCCCTATTCAACCATGACAAGCTGTACGAAAAAAACACCATGAACACATGCCGCACTCAAAACGACTTTCACGGCACCTGCGATCAGACGGCGCATTTTCAAAGAGCTCAAACCATGAAAACACCTCGAAAAGTTACCCTGAGATCTTTCGCGTTCATGCTGTCTTTGGCCACTGTTATCGGATTTTCAAACGACTTGCAAGCAGCTCAATTGCTTGGCCGAATCCAAGCTCGGTCATGCGATTGCAATGATAACAGTTGCGCTGGAGGATGCAGTTCAACCTACTCGTCGTGCGATCAGTCTTGCCCGCAATGCGATGAAGGCGGCTGTGTTTTGGAAGTCAAACAAGTCGAAGAAGAGAAGACTTGTTACAAGACGGAACAAAAGGCGATTTGCATTCCGAAAGTTCGCTGGCCTTGGCAAGAAGAATGCCCCCCCACGGCTTCAGAGTCGCGAACGGTAAATGTACTGAAGAAGCACAAGTACAAATGTACGAAGTGCGCTTACACATGGAAAGAAGCTGAACCCGACATTGAAAACAAGACCACCAATCGTCCGGCTGAGATTCTGCAAATGAACAAGCAGCCTGCGGACAGTTTTGGATTCGCGCGTCAGAGCGATGGAACTTTCGAAGTTTTTGGCGTTTCGGAGCCCCCGCTTGGGACACCGATGAAAATTCAACATGACGTCATCCCGCGAAACGGCGAGGCTTCTTCAGAGTACGGTTCAACTCAATCAACTGAATTGAATTATTCGAGCCAGGCAATTTCGGCAGAAAATGATTTAGCTTTACCAGTTCCCTATCGAATCTTGGATGGCAATCAACCAACCTTTCCTCCCTCCGCCTATCCTCGCGGGATGATGTCAGGGCAGCAGCCAATTGGGCTGACAGCCTCTCCCAATCCAAGCACGATTATTCATTCGTCCGAATCGCTTTACCAATCCCCGCCTGATTCACGCACAGACTCAACGACGACCTTCTCTAATCCAATCACGGAATCGTATCACAACGGCTCTGTCCAGGTCGAGAACTATATCGAAACACCAGCTAGTGAAGGGGCAGCTTCGCAGGCTAAGGATCAAGAAGGCTCGGATTTGCAGCGGCATTCGCCTTTGCCAGCCCCACCGGCAGAATCGAATTTCCCTGGTACTGCGATGAGCTTTTCAGATAATGCGACGAGTAAAAACCCGATCAAAATTCCTGTAGGGATTCCGGAAAGCGCTTCTTACTTGATCACCGACGACTCTAGCATGACGTCACGGAATGCCGAGCCATTGACGATCAAAACAAACATGGAACATTCGAACGCTGATACACCCACCACGAGCATGACGTTCAGTGACAAGATCCCGTCAACCGGTGACGCGAGGTTGTCGTCTCCGGACATTTCACTTTCGCAGCCCCACGTCTCGTCAACTGAACATCGAAATGGTGAATCCTTCGAACCTGGTATACCCAGTAGCAAGCCAACCTCGCCCGATAAAGAAAGCGCGGAACCAGTCAATTCAAGTCGTTCAAGTCCAAAAATCGAAGCATCGTTTTCGGATGATGAAAACTACTCGTTTGATTCTCCGGATACTACTTCGATCGAAATTGATCATGCCCAAACAACCTCAGAATCGACAACGTCAGAATCGACAACTTCAGATTCGACAGTCGTAAAGCCTAATAACCGAGACTTTGTAATCGGCGAACGCGAATTCCTCAGCCCCAACGCTGTCCCACCAAAACGTGATGCCATAACTCAGGCACCAGCCCTAATGGAAATCGAAGCAGCACCAAATCCTGGAAGCAAGATTCAGGAACAAGACCTGCCGTTCAAAGGCCATTCCATCCTCGTCCCGATAGCACCAGTCAAAGACGACTTGGGGGACGCTTTTTTGATTCGCCCCGACGCCACCGACAATCCTCAACAGCCAATTAGTCAAACGGGCCTTCAATCTAATCAGGCCCCAACCCCATACGCTCCGCCAGCAAAACACGATCCGGTCGTTGCAAATTTTTCGAGCCAACCAACAGGCCAAGTCTCAAACCGACACAATCAGGACAAATTTCTCATTAGAACAGTTAACTTTGAAACTCACCCGAAACCTCCGTCCAATGGCGGAGCAACGGTTCGATTTTCTGATCAGCAAAGCGTCAACCAGAAACTGAAGAAAACGCCAAGCCATATTAAATTCAGTGATCAGAATTCTGAATGGACCGCACCAAAAAGGCAAAACAGCGTTCCCCAAACTGGCTGGATTCCACTTTCTGACAAATAGCAACCTCGTTGCCAGCGCAACGCTCCAATCGAGTGGGATCTCACCAGCGACAGGCTTCAACTACCTGCGACGGTGATGCTTAAGCAAAGCTTCATAAATACGCCCCCTCATAAACACCCGCGGGATTTCGAGTCATTGCTCTCTTGTCATAGGGCAAACGGGGCAACATAGCCTCATCGCGTCGAGGCTGGTCACCAGTAGCGACGAGCGATCTCAATATACGCGCTGCCAACCTTCTTCTTTTCCGCTGTTAGCAATCGCGCCGATTATTTCGCCTGTTTGCGTTCCAGCGGTTCTCAGGCCTAACACAATTGTTCGGTTAAAGAGTAACGGTTGTTAGGATTATTCAGCCTGCCAATTGTTAAGATTTACCGATTTTTCCACCTGTAATCTTCATAAAGCCTAAATATTTGCGATCCATAGAATCGGCTTGGGAGTCACGATTCGGATAACCCGAACTTAAAAACCACCAACGGTTTTTTACATTGACGGAGTTATCAGATGCTTGCGAGATCATTATTGCCAATTCTGGTGCTGTTGATTGCGTCCAATTTGACTGTTGCCCAACAGGTCGTCGATACGGCCAATGGTCAACTTCAATTCTCACAAGCTGGCTACAATTCGCCAGTTCAGGAAGACGGATCGGGCGATGACGCGGATCCAGCTGAGGAGCTTCAAAAGCAAATCGAATTGATGGAGTTGCGTCTTCGCGAACTCGAAAAAGATGTCGAAAAGAAACTGAAAGACCAGCCCAAAGAAGAGAAGCAGCAAGAAAAGGACGACGACAAAATCGACGAGCGTCTTGAAGAAATCGAAGAGACGCTGGAGCAGCAGGGCGAGGCAGTTGGAGACATTGAAGACACGCTTCCCGGTCTGCTTTACCATGGGCACAAATCTCCCAAAATGAGTTTCTTTGGTCGGATTCACACCGACTACTGGGCTTTTCCCAACTTCGATGACTCATTGGCTCCGCTTGAGGGCGGTAGTGATCCGGAAGACCGATTTAACTTTCGGCGCATGCGGATCGGAATCAAGGGCGATATCAATGACAACATGTTCTACAAATATGAAGGGGAATTCGCTGGCGGTGAGGACCCCAGTTATCGCGATGCGTTTCTTGGATTCAAAAACATCCCGTATCTCAATACGGTGATCATTGGAAATCACAAGCGTCCTTATGGATTGGATCACCTTAACAGTAGCCGATACAACGTCTACATCGAACGACCCTTTATCGTCGAAGCATTCAATCAGGATTCTCGCCGACTTGGTATCTCGAGCAATGGCCAATCTAAAGATAAGAACACAAACTGGCGATTTGGAGTCTGGAATCAACAACTGACTCAAACTAGCTCGGGCTATGTCGGAGATCATTATCAACTTGAGCTCGCTGGCCGATTGGCATCGACACCATGGTACGACGAATCTTCTGGCGGCCGAGGGTATGCTCACTTCGCGATCTCCGGTAGTGCCGGTGTGCCTGACGGCAGCGGTGGCAGTACGAACAACGCAGCGCGTTACCGGACTCGCCCCGAGGGTCGCAGTTCAGGACGCTGGCTGGATACAGGTAGCATCGACGGTGCTGACTCCAACTACCTACTTGGTCTTGAAAGTGTAATCAATGTAGGTGCCTTTCAACTGACCGCTGAATACATGCGAAACAACGTAGACCGACGCGATGCCGTCGGCGAAGACGTCGCCTTTGATGGTGGTTACGCTCAGGTAAGTTACTTTTTGACCGGCGAGCATATGCCTTGGGTGCGAAAAACCGGCACACTCGGCCGCATCAAGCCTTTCGAAAACTTCTTCCTCGTTCGCGATTGTGATTGCAACGTGAAACGCGGCATGGGTGCTTGGCAGTTGGCAGCTCGTTACTCGTATGCCGATCTAACGGATTTTGATATTCGTGGTGGCGAAGCCCAATCGTTCACCTTCGGCATGAACTGGTACTGGAATCCTTACGCTCGCATGCAATTCAATTACATACTTGGCGATATCGAAGAAGACGTAAACGGATTTGGTAAGTATGAAATATTCGGTGTTCGAATGATGGTCGATTTCTAATGCCAACACTCAAACTGCTTTGGAATCGAAATCGACCCTACACCAACCAATGGCGAATGAGGAGTAAAAGTATGAGTACTTTAAAACAGAAACGTTTAGCGATCACCGTACTGCCCCTATTGGCATTGCTCACGATCATTGCTTTGCCATCGCTGGCGGCCGCTCAAATCATCGACAACTGCAGTTGCTCATCGAGCAACTGCCAATCGTGCCAACCGGAGACGTGCAATGGTTGTGCAGCGGGTTGCCAAAGCTGTCGCCCAGCTCGCATGAGACTTGGAGGCGGCATCGGAAGGCTTCGCACACGAAAGTGCCCTGAGTGCGAATGCGATTCCTGCGTTCTTAAGCTGGACGAAATCGAAGTCAAAAAATCTTGCTTCAAGACGGAACAAAAAGAAATTTGCATTCCAAAAATCCGCTTCCCTTGGCAAAAATGCTGCCCGCCAGGCACTTCGAAATCGAAGGTCGTAACCGTTCTCAAGAAGCACTCGTACAAGTGCAAAGAATGCAGCTACAAGTGGTCGGTCAACGAACCCGAATTCGGTGAGGCTACGAAAACGACGCCTGCTGAGATCATTTACCAACCAACGCACCAACCGACCTATCAAACGATGCCAACACCGACTCAGGCAGAAGCACCGACTTTGCTACCATACGAAACTAGCGCCCCAATGGTTGACAGCGTGCTTCCAACTGGCACCAATCGCTAGTTTGTAAAACCCTGAACTCCATTGGAAACGAAAAAGGCCGTTCGCGATTACGAACGGCCTTTCTAGTTTTTTGACTCAAACGCGTCGGTTAGACGGGCGCCACAAAGAATCCGTTGACACTTGAATCGGTCACAACCGTAAACTTGTTATTGTTCGGAGTGATTTGCGAAGTCAGGTTTTCCAAATCGATCTGAACTCCATTGAGCTCAAGCGTTTCAATTTGGTATCCAGTCAGTTGCTGGTTCCTAACGCGAACCATGCCTTGAGAATCGCCACCATTGAGTGTCAAATCGACCACCAAATCGTTGCCGGACATACGAAATTCGAAATCATCTGCCAGGCTGTCGAAGCCTTCAAATCGAGTCATGACCAACGTGTCGGCTCCGCCGCCTTGTCGTTCGTCAATAATGTCAACGCCATCGGCGATTCCGAATTCATAGCGATCATCGCCCGCACCACCGACCAGGAAGTCATTGCCAGCGTTGCCGTAAATATAATCATCACCGGCGAGGCCTTCCAAGAAGTTATCGACTGCGTTTCCAATGATATCGTCATTGAAATCGCTGCCAGTTCCATTCTCGATAATCGAATCGAGGGCGATGTTGATATTGTTGCTGTTTGAACCGATCGTACTTTTCTGACCACTTCTTAAATCAATCACAGTTCCGCTACCTGACCCAACACCGGACAACGTATCCATCCCGCCGCCATCCCAGATGGTCTCGAAGATAAACGGATCGTTGCCCCAAGTATTGGCCAATGAGTAAACAGTATCACCTGAATTATGATCGACATTGGCTCCATAAATTGACTGAAGCGTCTTGATGTCGTACAGCTGATAGGTCGACGGACTGCCACTTGGCGACCCGTTGTAACTCATCACAGTAAAATCATCGAAGTCGGTATCAGGCGGGAGTCTTGGCGTCCCTTGATGCGGATGCTTGAGGCCCATCGCGTGACCAAGTTCATGAAGGAGCGTTGTATAGCCCGATCCACCAACCGCAAAGTTGGCATCGGCTCCGGGTGCGAAGAAGATTCGATTGAACCACATGTCACCGCCCTCTGGCCCCGGATTTGGGAGAAACGCGAACGCTCGAGCCTCGGAATCGATCAAACCGTAGTTGCCCAACCGCATAATTCCGCCCATTTGACCAAGCGAATTCGTGGTTGTGTCCTGAACCTCCAGCATCTGCACGTTGGCAAACGTTTCGAGATGTCGCATCGCAATACGAGTATTGGCTCTCTGCTCTTCGTTGAAGATCGCAAAGTTTTCGGGAGCGTCATCGTCGACGGCTTCACCAGTTCCGTAGGTTGGGAACTGCTGCATGAAGCTAAACGAGATTACCAATTCTCCATCAACATTTCGCGGCAACAAGCTTAGCCAGTCTGCACCGGAAACCAAGACGTCATCAATCTCTGGTTCGGTTCGGACGTCGATTTTCTTCCAATCGCCCCAGAGGTCACCGTTGTTTGCACGCATATAAATTGTGTCGAGAGACCTTCGAAAAAAGGCACCCGTGTAAAAGCCAGTACGGTTCTCATATTCATCAGCGGTTAGCTGACGAACGTTTCCTCCGGCAATCGGAATTCCATCAAGCGAAATGTAGGCACGAGCTGGATCGGTGTCTTGGTCATAGACTTCGTAAGTCGTGTAAGGACTGCCACTGTCGGTCTTCAAGAACATTTCACTCATTGGTGAATTGATCAACTGCTCTTCGATGACATGAACGTCGACTGGATCATAGGTCGGTTTGACCGGTGGAATCACTTCGACCGTTGTAATGGCCAGCGTTTGCGGAGCCGACCAATGTTTACCATCGTAAGCCAAGAAACGGATCTGTTGGTTAAAATCCTTGTTCACGGGGCGGTACAAAATTTGATCAAAGTCTGCTTGGTCAACTTCGATCCAAGTCAATGGTGGCTGAACGGCGCCCTTGAATACCAACTGGCCATTGTTCAAGTGCGGGCTGGTATTGTAGTACCGCATCTTTTTGATTGTGCTGTTGTCAGCATCTCGCACGTCGGTAACAGGGCGCAAAGGGAGATCGTCAAGACCGCCAATGCTGGCTGTAGAATACTGACCGACGGGACGGTTCGCGTTGATTGCAGTGTTTGCAAATCCAACCGACTGAGGACTGTTCTGTTCGCCATCGAATGCGATCACGTCGAACAATTCAGAAGCATTCGGGCCGGTTGACACGTAGGTTAAACGGTCTAAGTCTTCGGCAGCAACAGTGAAGAATGTACCTTGTGGTTTGGCGGCGCCATCGTATTCAAAGAAGCCGAAATCGACAGAGCGATCTCGAATGTGAAATGTTTCGATTGGATATCCGTCCGGATCATATCCCCAAACGATATCACTTGCCGGAATGGCTTCGTTCGCCAAAATCGTAAACGTGATCGCTTTAGAATACGGAGCACGCGTATTCGAAACGACTGAGTAGAGAGTTTCGATGGCCGACGCCGCGCTGAAGTTTCCTGCTTCGTCGCGAGCCATGATACGGAAACGCTCGCGACCGATCTGATTTCCAGCCACATATTTGAGGTTGAACAAATCCGCCGCTTCAACTCGAAAGAACTCGCCGTGGGGAACGACGATTCCGTTTAGCTCGAAATATCCGCTCGACTGAGACAGTCCAAAATCCTGTACGAAGTAGGTCGTGATCGCGTCGCTGGAATCAAAAGCAGTAAATAAGTCGGCAGCAGGAATTGACGTGTTTACAAACACGGTTTTGCTGGACACATCAACAATGGGGGAACTCATTGGATGACCTTAAAAGTGGATAATACGACGAAAGCTAATCGCTAAATTCCCATGAAAATTCCCATGGAAATGACTGAACAGGTAAACCTGATGACCCTTTTAGTCTAATTAGGGAACAGATTTCTGCAAACTCTTGAATTCGGAGAAATGACCTGGAGAGCGATATATCGGGGGAATTAGATCCAAGTTGGACGAAGCGTCGCAGCCCAAGTTCCATCAAAACGTCGGATCATCGATGAAATCGTTACAACGCGAACGTGAAGTCGATTACAAGCCTACGGCAACAGCTTTCACAAACACCTAAAACCAACCATCGCGTTTAGAACAGGCGATTACAGCCGTTTAATGCAGCAACACGGTATGCCTCTGCCATCGTCGGATAATTGAACGTTGAGTTGGTGAAGTATTCCAACGTATTGGCACCACCCTCTTGCGCCATGATTGCTTGACCAATATGGACGATCTCTGTCGCACTGGCTCCGAAACAATGGACGCCTAAGATTTCCAACGTTTCCCGGTGGAACAGTAGCTTCAACATGCCAACTCGCTGTCCGATGATTTGGGCTCTCGCCAAGTTCTTAAACTGGGAAACGCCAACCTCGTATGGAACTTTCTCTTCAGTAAGCTGTTTTTCCGTTTTGCCAATACTGCTAATTTCCGGGCTGGTATAAATTCCAGAAGGAATGACTTTGGCCAATTCACAGTACGCGTTGTCCTCGCCCAAAATCCGCTTGCCGGCGGCTCGACCTTGGGTGTAAGCCGCACTGGCCAACGAAGGAAATCCAATCACGTCACCTACTGCATAAACGTTGTCCACGGCAGTGCAATAACAATCGTCGACCGCTACATACCCACGCTTATCTGGTTCGATTCCGATGGTTTCCAAACCCAAATCATTGCTGTTGCCCGTTCGACCAGCCGCCCACAATAAGATGTCAGTTTTTAATTGCTTGCCGCTGTTGAGCTTGGTGATGACACCATCGTCCATTGCCTCGATCGATTCGTAGGTTTCGTTGTGGCGAATCACAACTCCGCGTTCACGCATGTGGTAACTGAGTGCGTCGCTAATTTCGTCGTCAAGAAAATCAAGCAGTTCTCCACGGCTGTTAACCAAGTTGATTTTTACGCTTAGATTTCTGAACATTGATGCGTACTCGCAACCGATCACTCCCGCTCCGTAAATCGTCATTGACTGAGGTTTGTGATCGACTTTAAGAATCGTGTCGCTGTCAAAAATTCTTGGATGATTGAAGTCAACGGAATCTGGATGATAGGGCCGAGAGCCAACAGCAATCACAAACTGATCAGCTTTGATCAACTGACCGTCGTCAACAGAAATTGTGTTCTTGTCCACGAATCGCGCGTGCCCGTAGACGATTTCGACTTCGTTGCGACCGTAAAACTTACGTCGCATTTGCTCCTGACTGCCAATCACTTGCTGGGCAGAAGCCGTCAGTTGAGCAATTGAGGGCTTCGCGTTGACGCCAGCGGCTTGAACCAACGGATTGTTGAGCGCTTCGGTCAATTGGTAGATCGCGTATCGAAGTGCTTTGCTTGGGATCGTTCCCCAGTGAGTGCAGCCACCTCCGATCTTCTCGTAACGTTCGACCAACACGACTCGCTTGCCGGATTTGGCCAACTGCATCGCAGCCCCTTCGCCGCCTGGCCCCGATCCGATAACCACAACATCTGCTTGCTGATCCGTCACAATATTTCCCGCCCTTTTCTGGCCCTAAAGCAATCCCTTGATCGTTCTGTAAAAATAGATTCTTGCAGGCAACGTCAAATTACGCAATTGAAGTGACCTCGGAACGATCCCAAATCCATCCCAAGTGCGCCTCCCACGATTTTGCGACGAATCACATCAGCGATCGAGTTTTAGGAACTCAAAATCGGGATCAGACGTGCCATCCAAGAGATCAACCAAATACCGTCCCACCACCGGCGCAAACTTAATCCCATGTCCAGACATCCCGGCTGCGAAGGAGACCTGAGGCAATTCGGGATGACGATCGACGATAAAATGCGAGTCAGCCGACATCGTGTACATGCACACACTGTAATGAACCATTCGGTGATGCCCGAATACCAAATGGTCTTTCATGAACTTCTCAACACGCTCCAATTCCGCTTGATCCAATTCCCGGTTCAATTTCGACGGATCTTCAACCGGCAATCCGCCTGAATGCTCGCATACTTTCATACCGAGATGATCAATTTCTGGAATTCCATAGAAACAAGTCCCATCGGCCTGCTCAATCAAAAAGCTTGGCAATCCATTGATCAGCTTTTGATCAACACGGTCGATTTGAAACCATTGCTGCTGCTTTTTTAGAACTTTGAGATTTAAACGGAGATTCGGCAGCAGCCCCTGACTCCATGCTCCTCCAGCGACAATTAGCCTCTCAGCGCAGAACCTCCCTCGATCAGTTTGCACTTCCACTTTCCCATCGTCGGCAACCGACCAGCTCAAAACGGTTGTATCGGTTTCGATTTTTGCCCCCAACTTAACGGCCTGATTGATCATCGCTGCGACGCAAAGCTCCACTCGCAGAATTGCCGCATCAGGTTCAAACAGGCCGACCTGGCCCTCGGGGATTTTGAAGATCGGTAAACGCTGTTGAATCTGAGCCGGCGTAAATTCTTCGACTCGCAAATCGTTTTGCTCAGCACTCGCTAATACGCCCTGAATGACTTGGCTGTCTCGGTCTCCCACTTGCAACAATCCGGTTGGAGTGAGAATCTCTTTGATATCGGGAGACGTTCGATGCCGGAGTGTAAGCTCGTTCCACATTTCGAATGCGCGCAACGTTAGCGGCACGTAGCTTGGGTGTTCGAAATAAGCTCGGCGGATGATGCGTGACTGGCCATGCGAACTTCCCAAATCGTGCGCGGGGCCGAATTGATCGATACCCAACACCGACCAGCCACGTTTGGCAGCCTCTCGCATCGCCGCGCTGCCCATCCCACCAAACCCAATCACAATGCAATCAAAACACTTCATGGATGCAAACTTAGAAACGAGGTTATTTCAAAAACGAAACGCTGCGATTGCAACCGGCTCGTTGGTTTGCGATTCGCAGCAAAACTCCAAGACAATTTACTTGGACAAGTCATAACAAATTATTTCGCGATCATTTCGGACGTAGACGCACCGATTGGCAAAAGCTGGATGCGACCAACAGACGCCCCCCTTTCGCTTCGGCAATTGAGGACGCGTCGGTTCGATTAGCTTGACTCGGCTGATCTCATTGAAGCCCGACTCCGAAAGTTTGCCAACAATCATTTCGCCTTGCTCATTGAACATCCAAACATTTTCGCCATTGGGAACGAAGTGAATCGTGCCCCAACGATTACGTTTAACAGCCGAGGTGTCTTCCCAAACGCGCTGACCATCACTGGCCCTTAAACATCGAAGCTCTCCATGACTGTCCACGCCGTAAATGAAATCGCCGATCCAAATGGGAGTACTGATAATTGAATGCAAAGCTTGGGTGACACGCTCATTTTCTCCCCGCGCCGCCCACATTTTCTCGACGGTCATTTCTTCGGAATTCATCTTTAACATCATCGATCCGTCATAAAACGACGTCAGGAAGATCTTGTCATCCTGAATGACTGGCGTTGCGACTCCAATCGGCATCCGCGTCGGAGAGAACGGTTCTCGCCAGTACACTTCGCCAGTTTTTGGATTGAGACCCGCGACGGAATCGCCCGTCCAGCAAACCAAAACGTCATTGCCATTTTGTTTGACCAAGACAGGAGATGAATACTGCCCTCGATCATCCAAAGCACGCCAAACTTCTTTACCCGTCGTTTTATCAAGAGCGACAACGCAAGCGTCAACGGCACCAATTTGTACGATCAACAAATCTCCAAATACGATCGGGCTACAAGCGATGCCCCAGATCGGCATCCGCTTCTTTTCAGAAATCGCGTACTCACTATCCAAGTCCCGGCTCCAGATTTCAGAACCATCCTCAACATTGAGACAATGTAAATGCCCCATCGTTCCCAATGCAAACGCCATCTCACCGTCAACAGTTACAGAAGCTCGCGGGCCAGCAGAATAGCTGACCGTGTAGACACAGTCATAACCGAACTGCCAAATCGGCTTGCCAGTCTTACTGTCGAAACAACGAATCATTTCTGTCTGAGAGGGCTGCTCGGTTCGATCCATCAGAAACAACCGTCCATTAGCGACGGTTGGACCAGAATAGCCTGAGTCGATCGGCTGTCGCCAAAGCTCTTTTAGATTCGCTTCGGTCAAGCTCGTCACGATGCCTTTTTCGTCCCAGGTGCCGTTTCGGCCCTTGCCGCGCCACTGCGCCCAATCGTCAGCCGAGGCGAAGCCGGAACTTAGAAAACAAACCAGCAACAACATCGCCAAAATTGAACCGACGAAAGAAGTCGCTGAACCACTTTGAACGCGAATAATTCGAATCACCACCATCTCTCCAGAACTGAAAATCAATTCGTGAGATTCTAGCAGTAAATTATCGACTTGTGTCGTGCGGAGAATCGGCTCACGCCTGACAAATCACGAGCGTTCTATTGTGAATCACGCCAGCGTTCTATTGTGAATCACGCCAGCGTTTATTGCGAATCACGCCAGCATTTTGAACTTTTAGAAGTTGGGCGTTGGTGGACGATAGTTCTCAGGATCAATCGTCTTGAACCAATCGATCGTTTTCTGCAAACCCTCACGCAACGGAATCTTCGGCTCCCAATCGAGATGTTTACGCGCCAAGGTAATGTCAGGCTGGCGCCGAGTTGGATCATCTGGAGGCAACGGCTCGTACTTTAATTCCGATTTACTTCCAACTAGTTCAATCGTCATCTCCGCAAGTTGCTTAATCGTATATTCGCCCGGGTTGCCAAGGTTGATTGGACCCACGACGTCATCAGGGGCGGCCATCATGCGAATGAAACCTTCTACCAAATCGTCACGGTAACAAAACGATCGAGTCTGCGAGCCATCACCGAAGATGGTGATATCGTCACCATTGAGTGCTTGCCGAATAAAGTTACTGACCACGCGCCCATCGAAAGGATGCATTCGAGGACCGTAAGTGTTGAAGATCCTGATCACTCGAATGTTTGTTTTGTTCATTCGGTGGTAGTCAAAAAACAATGTCTCTGCGGCGCGTTTGCCTTCGTCGTAGCAGGCTCTCACTCCAATTGGATTGACGCAACCTCGATAGGACTCTGGCTGTGGGTGAACTTCTGGATCACCATACACTTCGCTCGTTGACGCCTGAAAAATTTTGGCGTTACATCGCTTGGCCATACCCAGCAAATTGATTGAGCCCATCACGGACGTTTTCATCGTCTTGATTGGATTGTATTGATAATGGCCGGGAGCTGCGGGACAAGCCAAGTTATAGATTTCGTCAACTTCCAAAGCGATTGGGTAAACGACATCATGCCGAATCAGTTCGAAATTTTGGCAGTCCAAGAGGTGCGACACGTTCGATTTCTGACTGGTAAAAAAGTTATCCAGACAAATAACATCATGACCGTCAGCAACCATTCGCTCACAAAGATGAGACCCCAAAAATCCTGCACCACCCGCAACTAATATCCGTTTGATCATCGTTCTCTACTTAAAATTTACTGTTTCAATTTTTCCAAATCTGGTGGCGTGAATCGACGAGTCGCATCTGAAGTGCAACGCTTTCGAGTAATCGCTGAAAAGAGCATAATTGAAAACGCCCAAATAGGGTTAGAGTAATTCTGCCAAATACCGTTTAGATAGATATCGACGAAATAGATATCGACGAAATAGATATCGACGAAAAACTGTCGAAGATCGTGAAGCGGCCGACTTTCCCGGTAGGACAAGCTGATAATTTTGATTCCGTTTCAGATTTGTCGTTCTCAAACGCAGATCCATCCACGGCGAGCACGGAGTGATGCGGCGTGATCAGTAACTGCTTGGGCACGGACAGTTACACCGCAAAACAGAGCAAGTGCTAAAATAGAAACCGTAATTTTAGAATTTCTAGCGACTACTACACACGCAAACTTTGACTCTCAATCGGTTGTGGCCGCTGGATTCGATAAAGGAATCGCATCCAATGGTGAGGCGGCCTTCCATTTCACCCGAACTATAATCAAATCTCATTTAGAGCTGCATCAAAGATCTCACAATGCATGAAAAAACCAACGTGACATGATCGAGTTTCGCTCGAGCTTGTGTCATCTCCGGGACAGCTCGTAACCAACGTAAATGCGAATTCAAAAACGACGTGAACGATTTTGCCACAGAAAATCAGTGCGCTAGATCGCAATGATTGTCGTCTAGTAAACTGAATTCGCGTGTAAGTTGTTCGGGGCTTGTCAGCTCTCGCAATCGACGCCTGAGATTAACAGTCCAATCCACTTTATTCCTTTTGCTTTTACTGGTGGTTTTCATGGAGTTTATGGAAGTCCCTATCTTCGACGACGACTTTTACAAATTGTTGGTGCGGTTTCTTATCAACATGATTTTTGTGTCGTTGGTCGTAGCGTTTGCCTATTTCCCACACCGACGTGCCAAAGGCCTGTACTTGTTCACGTTCCTGATGATGAATGTGATGGTCTTCTTTATTTGTTTCTCATTGAAGAAGCTGGATTTGGGTCTGGGCATGGCGTTGGGTTTGTTTGCCATCTTCGCCATCATCCGCTACCGAACCGACGCGATTCCAGTAAAAGAGATGACCTATTTGTTTATCGTGATCGGTTTGGCGGTCATCAACGCTCTATCAAACAAGAAGACGAGCTACGCGGAATTGATGTTCACCAACATGATCATTTTTAGCGGCTCCTTGATACTGGAGCGGGTTTTTCCTGAAACTGAAAAAGCAAAACCTCCCAAGAAATCGCTCGCGAAGGATATGCTTTCGAGGTCGATTGTCTATGACAACCTTGATCTACTGAAGCCAAAAAACGAAGTTGAACTGATTGCCGACATCCAAGAACGAGCCGGTATCGATGCCACGAATATTGAAGTCAAAAAAATTGACTTGGCGACTGGAACAGCCAGCATCGTCGTTAGCTACAAAAGTGACAATCCTGAGAACGCTGCAAATGGATAAGGCAGTTGTGATTTCTACGCTGCGTGGGTTTGTCCGCGCGAAAAAGCTTCGCACAGCGGCTAGCATTGTGTTGTTGCTGACGCTTGCCCTTGGCGGCGCGTCGCTGGTCATTCCTTCACGCTTCGAAAACAACTCGCCACAAACTCCACCGCCTCAAACCGCTTCGCCCCAACTTGATTCCGCCCCTCAAACGCAAAGCCTAATTGCTCAGCAAGATTCCCAACGGCAAAACAACGGGCAATCGGCATTTCGCCGTCGTGGGCGAACTGCCACAAACCGCGATGATTATCCGACTTGGGAAATCGACAGACACTTCGAGCATGACGTGTTCACTTTCGTTCGGATTCAATACGACTCGTTGGGTTATGCGCGGCGAGGTCGTCAATGGGACAATGACTTTCCAGATTGCGATTGGAATTTCTCAGTCCGCCTTAATGAACTGACATCCATGGAAGTCGATCCCAATGGCAAAGTCATCCGACTGACCGACCCCAGCCTTTACGACTACCCGTTTGTATTCTTCTCCAACATCAATCGTATGGACTTAAGCGACGAGGAAGTCGTTTCGCTTCGCCAGTATCTCGACAAAGGCGGATTCATGATGGCCGATGATTTTTGGGCACCAGCCGCTTGGCAACACGTTTATCGGGAAATGAAGAAGGTATTCCCGGATCGTGAACCAAGAGAACTAAATCGCGACCACGACATCTTTAACCTGGTCTATGAACTGGAGGGGACTCCGCAAGTTCCAAGTATTCGAGCTTGGCAACAAGGCCACTTATTTGAATACTGGCACGGCGATCCACAAGGCGACGAAGGCCCGCACTTTTGGGGATTTTTTGACGATAACGAACGACTCGTCGCGCTGCTTTGCCACAACAACGACATTGCGGACGGCTGGGAACGTGAAGGCGAAAACGCCGAGTACTTTCGTGACTATTCCGAACGGGTTTCTTATCCGTTGGGGATCAACATCATCACCTACGCACTGACGCATTGAAGGCGGACGTCGAATTTGGACTCGTGTTGAACTCGGATCCACGTCGTGCCATGAGCCGCGAGCCGCACTGAGCCAAGGTGAAAAGTCAACGTGCTGCCAATTTGAATCATCTTTAAAATAACATCCGACTTAGAACCGACTCAAAATCAGCCCGAACGTTTTTCGGCACGAGGTATTCCTTGGATGCCTGCTTGCTCTACGACTTCGCTCACGTTTTCTTTTTCACGTTGGATGAATTCTCGAAACTCCAAAACAGCAGGCCCGATTAGAAGAATAAATACGGGAGGCGACAGGCACAAAACGACTGGCAACAAAAGTTTCAGCGACGCCAAGTTCCCAGCTTGTTCGGCTTGCTGTTGACGTGTGTCTCGCATTCGATCCGCCGAGTCTCTCAACGCCGTGCTGATCTTCACACCCAAACGCTTGCCTTGTCTGATCGTTGTCGCACAAGCCGTCACTTCCGGAAGGTCAACGCGGTCCCCCAGCGACTGCAACGCGTGATCAAGCGAACCCGTGTTCGCTTGCCGTGCGACAATCCCAATTTCTCGACTCAAGCACGGATGGGAATCTTCAAACTGTCGCGACACCCTTTCGATAGCCTTTTCAACCGGCGTCCCCGATTCGATGGACATCGAAAGCATGTCAAGGAAGTCAGGAAACGCATGGCTGAGCGACTGCTTGCGCGTTTCAGAAGCGGAAGACAACTTGATGCGTGGCAAAGCGTAACCCAGCACCAACAGAGCCACCGTTCCAATCGCCAACTCCTTCTCCAAACCGCGAACTAAACCACTGGCAAGCAACAAGGAGGAAGTCAACAAAACGCACAAAATTATCGTATTGCGATTGGCAAGAAAATTCTCCAAAGCCGTCGAGTGATAGTTTCCCGCGCTAAGCAAATCCTGCTGCAGCGATTTTTTTTTCGAGGCTAACGTCGGAATCAAGCCTGCCAACGCACCATTCATGAAACCAAAATTTCTCGATGGACGACGATCGGCGGACGGACTCTTCGATGAACGCGTGAGCGCATAGCCGACTACAAGGACCCCGCTGGCGATCCCCGTAAAGACAAGACTCAATGTCAACAGTTCGTTATCGCTCAATCGTCACTTGCTTTCGTTTTCTAAACCGTAGGCTTCTGTTGGAATCTCAATGCGGTCGTGCTTGTACTGCGATGAGTTCTCGATCCCGCTCAATATTTCTGCTTCAACGTCGTCGCCACCCACAGCAGCCCAACTGCCTCGGACGCTGCTCCGTAGTAGACAAGCTTTCGACCTGCTTCCGAATTCCACAGCCGACCGATGTATTCTGGGTGAACGAGAAGCATGTAAGTCAAAACCACGAAGCTCGCGGCTCCAATGACGATCGCTGCAAACTTGCCCAGACTCGTGGCGGACTGAATCTTTCGCAGACAGTCCGCTCGCAACCGTACGACGCTGGCAAGCCGCGCCAACGTTTCCGCTAATCGACCACCAGATTCGCGATGCAGCGAGACCGCATGGGCAAACATCTTCACATCATCCGCAACGTTCCGGTTGGCAAAATCTGCCATGCTCTCGGACACATGTCGGCCCAAGGATAACTCTTGGGCCAAACGTTTGAATTCGCCGGCCGCGGGTTCGGCAATCGTGCTGGCAACTGATGCGATCGCCTCTTCGAACGACTCCCCCGCCCGCACCGACCGAGCCAACATATCAATGGCGGCGGGAAACTGTTCGACAAATTGCTTCTGACGACGAGCGGCGATCACCAGCAACAATAGTAGCGCGGCGCCCAGTAAAACGCCCGCAATTAAGATGGGAAACGGCATCGACAGGCCAGCCACTTTCGCCGCGACGCCGGACAAAACCGAAACCCCAACTATTAGCAACAACATCGTCGTCGCATCACAACTTAAACCAGATTGTTCGATCAGCCGTTTCAAATAGCCATCTAGCCGCTTTGATAAATCTCGCTGTGACACATCTGACTTTTCAAAACTGTTTGACGATTTATTCGTTAAGTTCTTTGGTACTTGCCAACTTCCTCGCAGTAGTTTCTCTGGCTGTAATTTCTTCGTTTCGGTTCGCACCAGCATCCGCCTGGCAACCACAATTCCCAACCATGAACTTGAAGCCAAGGACACGAAAATAACAATTTCAGCCAGGGAGATCATGCTTCCTCTCCTTCACGTTCACCGGCAACTTTCC
>CAZPTT010000013.1:0-16605 GCA_964589435.1 uncultured Pirellulaceae bacterium | reverse complement strand
CTTTCCCTTCACCTTTCCCTTCACCTATCCCTTCATCTACACCCTCAGCTTCTCGCCTCGATTTTTCGAAATCGTCTAATTTCTGCTGGCAATCGGCTGCGGCATCCGTTCGAACAAGCCCGCCTTCTGAATCGGATTCCACGAATAGATCTCGTAAAACAAGCCCATCCTGAACTCCATACTCTAGCTCCGAGATTCGAGAGACTCGTCGTTTACCATTGGTCTGCCTTGAGACTTGAATCACCAATTCAATCCCACTGGCGATGTAGGAACGCACTGCCAGCGCCGGCAATTCAAACCCAGCCATTGCCACCATCATTTCCAACCTCGCCACCGCATCGCGAGTATCGTTAGCGTGAATGGTCGTCAATGAACCATCATGCCCGGTGTTCATCGCCTGCAGCATATCTAATGCTTCGCCTCCACGGACTTCGCCAATGACGATTCGATCTGGCCGCATCCGCAGACTGTTTCTTAGCAGATCGCGCTGGGTAATTTGTCCACCGCCTTCACTATTTTCCGGGCGCGTTTCCATTCTGGCGACGTGCGGATGATTCAAAAGTAACTCTGCGGAATCTTCGATCGTAACGATGCGTTCACCGGGTAAAATGGCGGCTGACAAAGCGTTCAACAGCGTTGTTTTTCCAGCTCCAGTTCCCCCAGAAATCAACATGCTAACGCGAGCGCCGACGGCCTGAGCCAAAAATGTGGCCGCTTGGGAAGAGATCGTGTCATTGACGACGAGCGCATCTAGCGAAAGAAATTCTCGTCCAAATCGGCGTATTGAAAGCTTGGGGCCATCCAACGCCAGAGGTGGAATGACGGCGTTGATACGCGATCCGTCAGCCAATCGGGCATCGACCATCGGGCTAATCTCATCGATCCGCCGACCAACCTTGGCAACAACTCGCTGGATGATTCGCATCAAGTGAGCTTCGTCGGCAAAGACCACGTTTGTTGATTCGAGTTGCCCACGTCGTTCGACGAACACTTCGTACTGGTGGTTCACCAAAATATCATTGACCGTCGGGTCGTTCATTAACGGCTCAAGCGGCCCGATGCCGAACATCTCCGATGGCAACTCATCATAAATTCGCTGCTTGTGCTGAGCAGAAACCTTTAGCTGGGCTCGTTTAAGAAACTCGTCAACAATCGGTTGCAATTCGGACTTAATCTGCTCGTCAGTCAACTCAGAAACAAGTTCTAGTGAGCCGACGAGTTGCGAGTGAATGTTCTGTTTTAGCTTCTGAAAATCAATTTCGCGACGCTTTTCATCCGACAGGTTCAAGGTCACACTCTCTTGAGCGAACGCGTCACGAACTTGAACAGAACCGTTTGAACCAAGGAAGCAATTCATCGACGCCTCTGCTTTCTCGTGCCATTTGAGCCACCAGTCATGTCGCTCAGCCGGCGTCTCTGGTTCAACAAACTTCCCGGCCGTTCCGATTGAGTGTTTGGCGTTTCGGTACTGACAGTCGATACCGGCTCGCGCTGATTCTGATTGGCACGTTGACCTTTGATTTGGCGATCTTGACCGTCGCCGATCATTGAATATTTGCTCTTTTGATTTTGCGGGCGTTGCTCGACATCTTGATGGACAATTGCAGAACGGCTGACCTTGCCTTTGGAATCAAATTCGTGATGCGTGACCCGTGTGCCACGATAGATTTCCATCGTTCGGATTCCACTGTCGACTTCGATAATCTCAGAAAGGAGCTTAGGCTGGCCTAAGACAACATCGGATTCATCGTCTGGCCCTCTCAGTGTCAACGATAATTCTCCATTGCCATCGGCCACTCGAATCGCTTCCGCATCATGGGGAGCAACAGCCAGAGTGACCAAGACTCGATTGTTCGCTTGAATCCCATTGGCATCCGCAGTTTCAGCGGCGCGGTTCCCCAGTGCGAGTATCGTCGCGTTTTGTACCAGTGTTACCGTCGCACTTTGAAATAATTTAGCCGCTCGGTCTGAACTGGGTGCCCCATTCGCAGACGCCTCGTTGTCTTGGTTGGCGACTTTTCTTTGTTCCCCATAATGGAACAAAACATCGACGCTCTGCCCGGCTCCCGCGAACCCGATCAACGCATTGGTAGGTGTCAAGGAAACCGTAATCGCTCGCTGGCCAGGCTTAAGCCGTTCCGAAATTCCAAGACTGTATCCATCCGGGAAGAAGCCTTTGGTGTCAAATGTTCTGCCGCGACGAATTCCTTCTTTGACGACTTTGCCAACAATTTGAGCCGAGTTGGACATGAAGCCTTTGTCATAGCCATGATCCTTCATCTCATCACGCGTCATCTTCACCAAGGCAATATCATCGATCTTGATTTCGTGACCGGGCTCAAGCGTTCGACTGGCCATCGGTACAATGACTTTCGCGGGTGCTGGTGTTTGAACTGGTTGCACTACGGTTTCTTGCGGCTTGCTGTATTCTCGAAATGCCCAAGTGCCAATTAAGCCAAACAACATGGCCAAGAACGCGAGCAAAATTGTGCCGGGATTTAGGTTCGACATAGTTCAAATCAAATTTAATTTCGCAAATCGACGTCCATAATTTCGGTGCCAGAATCAAGCCTCTGAATTACTGGTTTTCGAACCCGTGCATCCAATTCTAGGTACCGCTGGTAAATGCGCCGGTCGTTAAAGAGTGGCCATGGAATCGAAAATCAACACAAGCATGAGGGCGAGGCCCACTGGAACGGCATAAGGCAACTTAAGTTTCATGATCGATTCGTTCGACTTTGTTTTGGCTTGGGGGCCATGTTTGATCACGACGCCGACCATGATGAGAATGACGAAGACAGCGCTGGCGACAAAAATTAGCAGCGTCGGCCAGACGCCAACCCAAGCCCCCACAGCGCCCATCAATTTGACGTCGCCACCACCACCGCCGCCGATCAGAAACAGCGTCAACAGGATTCCGAACCCCGTGGCGAACCCGCACAACGAAGACATCAGGCCGCCCCAACCACCCAAAATTGAGTGCGCAACCAAAGCGAACGCGAACGAAGAAACCGTCAACCAATTGGGAATCTTTCGCGACCGAACGTCGGTAAACACGGCAACCGAAGCGAATGTCAGCACGGCCACGGACACCAATGCACTTTCGCCAATGAGACTTGTTTCTATGTTCATGAGTTCCTCCATTGCCGTTATCGGATGGAGGCAGCGCTTCGGACAGAAAAATCAAGTTCGCGGGTTAACAGCCAGTTCCGCTGACTCCGCTTGGTTTTCGCTCCATCGCTCCGCTACAAGTCGCGCAACCCTATCCCGGACACGAAAAACTCAAACAGGATGTTGGGTTAAACCAAAGAAACCCTGAACGTGATGCGCGCAAAAAAAGAGCAGCCTCGTAAATAGAGACTGCTCTCATCGTCAGCGAAACGGTAACTTTGAAACTTAGAGTTCGTCGCTTGGAAGTCCGTCAAATATGATTCCATTGTCCGAAAGACCAAATGGATCCTCCGGAGAGTCTTCGTAATCTCTTGTATCGGAAAAATCACTTCCAGCCGTCGATCCCACTGCGCTTGCAACAGAATTGAACTCGTACGTTTGGTTGATGTCCTGGGCTGCACCTGCAACGTCAGACAACTCCTGAACAACTGCGTTTCGAACGGTCGTCAATCCAACGATCAACCCGATCACGACAATTGTTGCAATCAGAATAAGCTCAAGTGACACGACAAAACCAGCTTCGTCGTCCCACAACCTCTTTGCAATAGCTTCCATGTTATCCGTCTCCTTAAAGTTTTTGTCCTTGCGTTTGATAGTCTTCCACCGTTTTTGATCGGCTTGCTAGGAAACCATTTTTTTCGATCGAATTTTTTTCGGTTTCGAATGGGTTGTTTTCTTCAGGCAAACTTTGACAGCAAACTGCGAGCATTTTGAAAGCCAATTCCCTCAATCGATGGGCCGCCACGCACGTTGCAAAAAAGCATCATGACGATCCAACTGTCCGCTAAGTTAGCCTGATCGATGCGACCGGAATTCCTTTTGACCGAGAAAGGCCAATTTGCGAAACGATTCGACTCGCAGTTTAGAGATTCAATCATGATGTGATCTGGTTCGGCTCGCCGGCTATCTAATCACCACGGCGTTGTCAGTTTCGCATCCTCGAAAACTTCGGAGTCAGTCATGATTCGCAAACTTTGGAATGACACAAGCGGCGGAATTATCTCAACGGAACTTGTCATGGTTGCCTCGCTGGTAACGGCTGGAATACTTGGCGGCGTCGCCCAATTCAGCGGTAGCATATCCCAAGAATTCACAGACTTGGGCACCGTCGTTGCCGAGACATCGAATGCGAAATCGATCGGAATTCAACGATCGGAATCCACGTTCGCAGCTGGCCCACTCTCGGGCACAGAGTTCTCCTGCCTAAGCAATTTCATCGCTGGCGAGGTCGATCGCTCAGACGACTGAATCGGCAATCGCCGCGTCGACCGATGCTTCCGAGGGCTCCCAGTTTTTGGCGGAAAACCGGTTTGAAGAACATAGGACTCACTATTAGCCCTGTCTGATACTGCGCCGGCTCTCGCACCAAGCTGCCGTACTCTTGGCGAAACAGGTTGTTTGTGGCCAACATGAACGCTTTCAACCTGATGCCTCTTATCCGAATCAATTCTTCGAATCAGTCCTTGTCCAGCCGTTTGCAGAGTCGTGCCATTGGGGTTTTCCGAAATCGAGTTCGACGCACGGCGTTCAGTCGAAAAACTCTGAACAAGATCGTCTACCGAAAGCGCTGAACCTCCACGGCCGGCAGCACGATGGCTAACCAAACGCGTCACGTCTTCTTGGCTTTCTTGGTACGGCTTAATGATCATCGGTTTGTCAGAAGGAAACGCGCGATAGACTTCCATCAAACCGTTGGCGGCAACTTTCAACGATGGATCAATATCCAATGCTGAATGGTAGTTCTTTTTTGCAAAGGTAACGTCGCCCTGTTGCGATTGAACGAACGCTAGATTCGCAAGGGCTTGCGATTCGTTTCCGGCCGACTGAAAAAGCTGATAGCTTTCGTTGTAGTTGCCGTTTCGACCGACAACCATTGCCAAATTGTTGGTCACACGAGCACTGTCGGGCGCCAATCTGAGGGATTGTCGAAGAACCTTCTCAGACTCATCCATTCGCTCGGCCAAATACAGAGCGTATCCGTAGTCGCCTAAAAACTCCGCATTCGGCTCACCGGCAGCCATACCCTGTTGGAAGAACTGGATGGCCTCATCCAAACGCTCTTGTCCGACAGACGTGACGGCCATTCGATGAAGAGAAGCCAGATGCTGCGGATCCTGATCCAAAATTCGCTGATAGGCTTTTCGAGCGCTCTCTGTTTTTCCATTGCGCTCGGCGATCCTTGCCATGCCAAAATACATCTCATGAGTCGTGTTCGAATTTTCACTGAGAGACTTCTCGCCATCAAACTGAAATCGCGCACAGCCACTTGCAAAAAGCGGAAGTAGTATCAGGCAAATCGTAATTTGGTCACGAAGTTTCAAAGGATCGTTGTTGGCAATTAGATGGTTAACGTAAAATCAAAGTTATGACGCGTTTACAAAACTCTGGTCAGCATATCATTGCAGTGCTCACCTTGACTGGGTATTGGCAACGGATGTTGATCGTCGATAAGCCGCAGCAGCTTCTTCAGCATTCAACCCTGTCGCAAATGCCGGCGCGACGACGACGATACTCTCAGCGTTGGGAACGCCCAAACGCGACAGCGCGGCGATCACCATGTGCCGACGCATCTCATCGAGTTCTACGTTGAGATGAACTGGAAACTGATGAACTGTGTTCGATTTCTTGCTGGTATTGCTTCGCTCGACGGTGACTTTTTGAGTTGGTATCACGCCAGTCGTTTCCAACATGCCCACCAACCGATGAGCAATTTGCCGAACGTGATCTCTTCCTGCTGCGTTCAACCTGAATCCATAGACTTCATTTGGCTGCGATCGACTTGGAGTGAATTCATCAAAAATCGGTGGTGCATTGATCTCAAACTCATGCATGTAAATGACAAATTTCGCTGCTTCTGCGTTGGCCTCTTGCTGCTGGTTTATTTCGTCGAGAACCGAACCCAACGTTCGCACATCAGACACCGTTCCTTGAGGCGGCACTGCGCAGCCCGCACCGAGACCGCACGTGACTAGAAAAAAAATCACCAGGCAAAATAGAACCAGACAATAGGCGTTCGAATTGTTTGCAATGCGAATCATTATTTAGAGAACCCCGATGGGCCCGAAATGTAAGCTTGCTCAATCTTGATTTGCTGACGAGTTCTTGGGCGAATGTTGTCAAATCGCTCCTTTTGCTTGATGCCGGCAACTTGACTGGCCAACACCGGCTGAACCGTGCTGCGATACTCGTGACCTTGATACCCTTCGACCATCCTCCGAAAATAAAAATCGCGATCCGTTGGATCAGTGACTTCCATACCAGGCAACATCATGGGCACATCGGCGGCTTCCATCGGATGAACCAGTTCTGGACTGACGAGCACAATCAGCTCTGTTTCGTAGCGAGCCGTGTTTTGAGTACCAAACAAACCTCCGACCGTTGGTAAATCTCCAATCAACGGTAGTTTAGTACGTTGGCCACTTTGTTCATCTTGAATCAGTCCTGCAATCGCCAACCACTGGCCTTCCCGCAAATCAACCGTCGTATTGACGCTGCGTAGATTCAACCCTGGAATTCCGCCAACGGAAGCATCGTTGTTGAGCGTGCTGAATGAAGGCGACACTTCCAGCCGAACTAAATCTTTGTCGAGCACCGTTGGCGTAAACTCCAGCTCGGTACCGAACCCGCGAAAGGTGGTCGATGCTGCTCCGACGCCGCCCACGCCGACCGTTGTCGGTACCGCGAATTCTCCACCTGCCAAAAATTTTGCCGGCTTGCCGCTGATCGTCACTAAAGTTGGCTCGGCCAGAATTTTCCCATAGCCATGTGAGGAAATTGCTTTCAAGAAAAACGACACGTCGCCATCAGCCAAAATTGCCGACAAATTCCCACCTCCCGAAATGAGGTGGCTAAGTGAAAACGAATCGAACATGCCTTGAATGTCGGCGCCTTGCTCTCGAGTCGAGCTGCGCACAAGTTCGGCCACTCGAACCTTTAACATCACTTGCTGCTCGCCAGGCACCTGCAACATATTGATAAATTGATAGGGCTCAATGTCGGCGATGTCGTCATCGAAAAAGCCATCCAGATTAGCATTGCGATTTCCATTGCCACCTCGCGAACCGCGACTTCTCGATTGGCCAAGCATTCGCATGATGTCGCTGGCCTCTTTGGCATCCCGCGCTTGCCCACGGACGATGACTTTGTCCTCAATCGGAAACAGGAAGACTTGGCTATCGGGAAAAATTTCATTGAGGCGTGATTGAAGCTGTTTGTATCGCCGCTCCCGTTGGATTCTTTTCTCTCGCCTGTTGTCTACGTTCACCGAATATCGGAGAACCTGAACGTCGCCGGGCGCAACTTCAAACCAAAACGTTAGCGTTGCGTGGCCAACGTTGTTGCCAATGACTTCGATTTCCTGCAATCCAAATGCCTGAACGTCGACGATGTCTTCGTGACTCACCGCGGTGCGAGTGACTGGATAATTGGTACGAATGATCAGCGACTCAGAAGGTTCCAGATCGAGGTTAAGCTCAGGGTCATGGACTTCCCGAATAAGTGCGCGTTCTTTGCCTATCGATCCCTCGCGAGGATCGATCAAGCGAGCCGTATTATGCTCAACGACTGAGACGTCCTGATTGCGCGAGCTATATTGGGTTGGTAGTTGCCCCGTGATTTGCGCTGCCAGTTGCTGATTTGACTGTACCGCCATCGCGACAACAGTCACACATCCGATCCACATCACAACCAATCGGCGCAGCGGCCCACACGATCCGGAGTTCAACCGAAACGGTGCGGAACATTTCGTTCTTGCTATGTCGTGGGCTTGGGGGAGGTACATGGGAGGCCTTGTGCAGAGTGGGGTGGGATCATTCTTAAATCCAGCCACTAACGCCATACCAATCGCGTTCCATACCAATCGCGTCTTTTGCCAATCGCGTCTTTTGCCAATCGAGTCGGTTGCCAATTCGCTTTGATACGCTGCAGATCATGGCTTGAAGACGCAAGCTTTCAGCCGCTAGCACTATCACTCAACCAGCAGAGTACGCGGCAGTAGACAGCCTGCTTTAACAAAACCAAACCAAACCAAACCGATTTTAGATGAGAAACCCAAGTGATCTGAGTGATTTCTTAAACAACGACATTCGAGAATTCACTTTGTCTTCCGGTCATAGTCAAGTTTCGAACATCGTGTCCCGAATCATCTTGTAGCTGACGAAAAAGAAACTTGCCTGAACGTCGGCATGACTCTCTCGCCACCGACGCCACCTCTCATACTCAAAGCAACGCGCACCGACAGCCAAAACTCCATGCAATCTTTCAAACAAACAAAAACAATGGAGCGTTCGAAACCGCTCGCCAATAACCGCACTTCGAATCGTGAGAGCCAGCAGGCGCGGCCGCTACCGAAAGTGATCGCGATTGGTGTGTTCGTTTTTTTGATGCTCGTCAGTTTAGGTTTAACCCAAAACCAGTTCGCGGCGGCCCAAACGCTTTCACCATCGGGAACCAACAAATTGATTGCAAACAGGCATCGTTGTGATTGTAAGAAATGCGGCTCACGGTGCCATCCAATGAAGCTTCGAAATCGAATCATTGAATCCTATCGTCCCCTTCAACCTGCCGGGGATATGGTGCAGCGATTGCCATATGAGAAAAACATATCTGGCTCACAATCACTGCGCGGATCGTATTACGCTCGTCCGTATCAAGGCATCGACTCAAATAATTCCGACGGCTTTCAAATTGACGAATCGGCGAGATCAGTCAATGCATTTGATACGGCTGAAGATGAAATCCTTGGAATGCTGCAGGCAATATCTCAAGAAGGCTATCTGGAGTTCAACGATTGGCGACAACTGCGCAACCAGCAAAAGCTGAATCCGCCATTGCTGACTCCACCAATGCAAGCTCCGTTCTCGCAGCCAGTCGTCAGATAGCCTGGCAATGGGTGGGCGAATTCAGTCATTGCCCAGTTTTGCCTAGAGGTCATTTCAAAACCAAATGTCGTTGACCTCTCCGCAGTCCTACGCTTTCTATTGCATTGGATCGGCGGAGCGATCCAAGACGATTAGAGCTTTTGAAATGGTCTCTCAGAAGAACTTTTCCTTTGAAAGACACACGTCGGCGATCCGCAATTTTAAGCTGGACGGTTCTTGGTATTTTGACCAACCAAAGTCTCGAGTTTCTTTTTCCAAAGATTGATAGGTCGATGTGGTCGCTTTAGAATGCGGCGGTCGATTTCGACACATCCAATTGTCTATTGAGAAAGAGCTGGTCATGAAGCGTATTCTTTCGTTTGCCTCGACGGTTGCAATACCGCTGAGTCTTTTTGTCACCTCGATCATCGCTGGTGAAAAGCTGTTCGCTCAAGAAGTGGAGCCGGAAAAGGTTGCCGTTGTCGAAGGCGTAACCGAATACAAACTAGCCAACGGGGCTCGAGTCGTTTTATTCCCTGAAGAATCGAAGTCAACTTTTACCGTTAACATGACCGTCCTCGTTGGATCGCGTCATGAAGGATACGGCGAAGCAGGCATGGCTCACTTGTTGGAGCACATGGTCTTCAAAGGCACACCGACCTTCAAAGACGTCCCCAAAGCACTCAGCGATCATGGTGCCAGTTACAACGGCACTACAAATCGTGACCGCACCAACTACTTTGAAACATTACCAGCGACCGAAGAGAATCTCGAGTTCGCGATTCACTTGGAATCTGATCGGCTGGTAAACAGCAACATCGATGGGGCTGATTTGAGTTCTGAATTCACAGTGGTTCGAAACGAATTTGAACGAAGTGAAAACAGCCCACAAGGCGTTCTGTTTCGCCGCGTAATGGCAGCGGCCTACGAATGGCACAACTACGGCAAAACCACCATCGGAAACCGAACCGACATTGAGCGAGTTCCGATTGACAGCTTGCGCGCTTTTTATCGCAAGTACTATCAGCCAGATAATGTTGTCCTCGTCATCACCGGTCGTTTTGAAGAAGCAACGGCGATGAAGCTGGTGCAAAAACACCTTGGTTCGATTCCACGACCCAAGCGAGAACTGAAAGCGCCTTACACGGAAGAGCCGCCTCAAGACGGAGAACGCAACGTTGAACTTCGGCGCGTTGGCGACATCGGTTCGGCAATGGCTTGTTACCACATCCCTTCTGCTTCGCACGAAGACTGGGCCCCGCTTTCAATTTTGGGCAGCATTCTTTCGGAAGATAAAGTTGGCTTGCTGGAGAAAGTTCTTGTCGAAACTAAATTGGCGACCAACGCTTCGGCTCGGTCTGATAACGCTCACGACCCAGGACTGTTTACTGTTTCTGTTTCGCCCACTCAAGGTAATCTTGAAAAAGCACGCGATGTGCTCCTTGAAACAATGGATCAGCTTGGCAGCCACCCAATCGACTCCGAAGCCGTTGATCGTGCAAAACTGCGCAACCAGCGTTCCACTGAAAACCTTCTGAATGACGCCAGCCGAATGGCATCCGCACTCAGCAGTGCCTCCTCGTTGGGCGATTGGCGTTTGATGTTTCTACAGCGGGATCGAATCGCTGCAGTCACCGCCGAAGATGTTGCTCGCGTCGCGAAAACCTACTTCCCATCCCACAACCGAACGGTTGGCGTCTTCATCCCGACCGACAAACCGATGCGGATGGAAGTCCCCGTGGTCTCATCGATCGCGGCCGTTGTGAAAGATTACAAAGGTGGTGAAGCCGTCAAATCAGGTGAAGTCTTCGACCCGAGTCCGGCCAACCTTGACGCCAGGATCAAGCAGTTGGAGATGAACGGCGTCAAGGTCGCGATCTTACCTAAAAAGAATCGTGGCGAGACCGTTAACCTGACTTTGACATTGCGTTACGGGAACGAAAAATCACTCAATGGAAAAACCACGGCCGCGGGCATGCTGTCCTCGATGCTCATGGCAGGAACCAAAACGATGGATCGCCAAGCATTGAGCGCGAAAATGGCCGAACTTGGAATTCGTGTTTCGGCAGGTCGGGGCGGTGGAAGGCGCGGTCGACGCGGCGGTGGCGGAGGTTCAGCTGGATCGTTGTCATTTTCCGTTCAAGCCAAACGCAGCTCCCTTGTTCCAGCGATCGAGTTGGTCAACGAAATCATGCGTGACCCGGCTTTCCCGGAGAAAGACTTCGAGCAAATGAAAGCTCGTCAGATCAATATGATGAAGCGAATGAAGTCCGAACCTCAGATGCAAGCCGCCATGGCGATGTCACGCGCCTTGTCAGACTATCCCAAAGATGATGTTCGTTACGTTCCGACAATCGAAGAGAGAATGGAACAAATCGAAAACCTGACTCTCGACGATGTGAAGGACATTTACAACTCACAGCTTGCGGCCTCCAAGGGCGAAGTTGCCATCGTGGGTGAGTTCGTACCAGAAGAGGCAATCACGGCATTGTCTGAAGTCCTCAGCGGTTGGGATTCCGATATCGAGTATCGTTCGATTGATCGCGATGCCAAGCAAGAAATGGTGGGATCCAAGCAGAACATCAACACACCCGACAAGGCCAACGCGGTCTTCAATGCGGCGACTGTTTTTGCCATGGATGATTCTCACCCTGACACCGAGGCGCTACGTCTCGGCAACTTTATCCTTGGTGGTGGCAGCCTTTCTTCCAGATTGGGAAATCGTATTCGTCAAAAGGAAGGGCTATCTTATGGCGTCGGCTCATCGCTGAGCATTCCAAGCAAAGGCACCGAAGCCCGCTTCGCCATCAACGCGATCACGAATCCTCAGAACATGGATGCTGTCGAAAAGGCCGCCATGGAAGAGCTGACGAAGTTCATTACCGATGGACCAACGGCAGACGAAGTTTCAGCGGCCCAAACGGCGTGGTTGGAGTCGCAAAAAGTATCACGTTCTTCAGATGGCAGAATTGCCGGGCAAGTCACTTCGAACCTGAACCTCGATCGCTCGTTTGCTTACATGACCGAGCGTGAGAAAAAGGTGGCTGCGTTGACTCCTGAAGTCATCCGAGATGCCTTCAAGAAGCATGTCGATCCTTCGAAATTGGTCATCATCCGCGCCGGCGATTTCGGCGGCGAAGATGAATCGAAAGAGAAGTAAAACAGCTCAACTTGAAAAGAATAAAGCAGTTGGGAAGCCAACTTAAAATTTCATCCCGCGAGGCATTTGCTCCGCGGGATTTTTTTTGGGTGGAGCGAGTGCTTTTGAATCAACTGGGTGCCATGCCCTCGCTTGCGTGGGCATGCTTCAAGTATCCTTCCAGAAAACGCAAAGACTGGTAGCACGCTTTCTCCTTTTAACACTTCATCGCGTCAACACAGGAATCAGATCAATTAACTTGTTCACAAACGGAACGCCATCGGTTTGCGACAAAGCACTCGTATCCTCGTGCGACGAATAACCGATGACCTGCATTCCCGCTGCCAACCCGGCTTCGATTCCTGCGGGACTATCTTCAATCACAACACAATCGACTGGCGCGATTTTCATCTTTTCTGCCGCATGCAAAAACAAATCCGGCTTCGGCTTCCAAGCCTGAATATCGTAAGCACTGAACGTGAGCTCCGGCGTGAAGTAGGCGTCTAAACCAGTCACGGTCAGATTGATTTGGATTTTCTCCCGAGGCGCGTTGGACGCCACGCAAAATGGCTTCGTCATTGCTTTAAGCATTTCATGGGCACCGTCGATCGCTTGCAGTTCTTCCCGCAAGGCCGTTGCTTGCCGTTTGCGAAACTCATCGCAAAAATGATCCGGCAGCTTTTCTCCCAATCGCGACTCAAGCACCGTCACAATACCGTTCATGTCGCGACCAACGAACAGCGCAAACGCCTCTTCGCCACTCATCGTCACACCGAATTCGCCAGCGTAGTCCGCTAACACGTTATTTGTGATGGGTTCACTATCGACGAGCGTTCCGTCGCAATCAAAAAGAATGGCTTCAAAGTTGTTTTGGATCATGCTGAGATTGTTTACTGTTGCACGATCTTTGAAAAGACGGCTGTGAAGAGCTAATATTTCAAGTTCTCGAACGAATCCGTTGTAGTCCGTTTTCACCTAGGACGCTGTCCATTGCCAGAACCAGATATACTTCACATCGTTTTCTTGCTGACAGCCTTTGTTGGCGTCTTCGTCCTCAACAGCTTGTTCGCTCTGTTCGTTTCAAGCCGTCGATGGCAATGGCTGGCGAAGTGCAAGCCGGCATCTGCTATGCGCGATTGCTGGACGCCCCCCACCGCTTCCGCTTCAATATCGCACGAAGCGTACCAGAACTCGGTACCAACTCTATAGCGTTTGGCTCAACGGTATTGACGAAGATGGATATACCGACTTTGGAAGACGCGGCTGGAGAGAAGCAGATTACGACTACCGCGAGGTCGTCCGAAATGACAATCGCGAATATCAAGAGGAATTGGCTCTTCACCTTCAATCACAATTTGAAAATAGGGTCTATCGATTCGTCGATTGGCTGACTTCGAAACTGAGCGACAGTATTTTTTCCAGAGACAAACCCCGCTTACCGCAATGAAAATCGCCTACGCAAATTATTGAATGAGGCAATCGCTAGCCATTCAGGTTGAAACCGAGTTTGCACGTCGGGGTAAGGACTGTATGCGAATCCTGAATTTCAAACTTTTTCTAATGTGATGGGGTCAACAGAGCGGTGCTTCAAGAGGTACGATAGTTCTTGTCTCGGACTACCGCCGTCAACCATGAGCCAAGAATAAAATGACTCGCCAATCAACTTACGCCATCGTTGTTTGTCTTCTTTGTTGCTGCTTTAAAGCTCCGCTTCATGGGCAAACACTCAAAGGCCAACGCCCCAACATCATCCTCGTGATGACCGATGATCAAGGTATGGGCGACCTGTCTTGCATGGGCAATAGAGTTCTTCGAACCCCAAACATCGACACGCTCTACGCCATGTCGACTCGGTTCACGGACTTTCACGTCAGCCCGACATGTGCGCCGTCTCGCTCTGCGATCTTTAGTGGTCGGCATGAATTCAGAAATGGAGTGACGCACACGATCAAAGAACGTGAACGCATGGCACTCAGCACGACTACTTTTCCTCAGCTTCTTCAAAAGTCCGGTTATCAGACTGGCATTTTCGGTAAGTGGCACCTCGGTGATGAAGAAGCTTACCAGCCAGGCAGCCGCGGATTCAGCGAAGTTTTCATTCATGGAGCTGGCGGCATTGGCCAGTCCTACCCAAGCAGTTGCGCCGACTATCCGCCCAATCGCGAAAAGGAAGGTCGCTATTTCGACAACGTCATTCGACACAACGACACGTTAGTCCAAACCAAGGGCTTTTGTACCGACGTATTTTTTCAAGCTGCCTTGGGTTGGACAAAAAAGCAACACGAATCGGATACTCCGTTTTTCACTTACATCACGTTGAATGCGCCGCATGGCCCAATGCTGGCTCCGGACAAATACAAAAAAAGATTCAAGGAAATGGGCTGGGGTGCGAACACGCAGGGTCGATACGGGATGCTCGAAAACATCGACGATAACGTTGGTCTACTGATGAAGAAAATGGACGAGTGGAACCTGTGGGAAGATACACTCTTGATTTTCATGACTGATAATGGCCAAGCCGGACGAAGTGGCAAACTCAATGGCAAGCGGACGCAAATGTTCACTGCAGGCTTCAAAACTGGAAAAGGCTCGCCCTATGAAGGGGGAACTCACGTTCCAGCGTTTTGGTGCTGGAAGGGCAAGCTTAAAGCAGGGCACGACGTCGACCAACTGACCGCTCACATCGACCTTTACAAAACGCTCTGCGGGCTCGCCGGAGCAGAAATTCCAGCCGACATTCAAGACATTGACGGGCGTTCGATGCTACCGCTACTTGAAAACCCGAATGCCGACTGGCCGGATCGGCACCTGTTCGTTCATCAAGGGCGATGGGAAAAAGACGCCGACCCAAATAAGAGCAAGTTCAAGAACTGCGCGGTCAGGACGGATCGTTGGCGATTCGTCAATAACGCCGAACTCTATGACATCGAGAATGATCCCTACGAAAAAACAGACGTTGCTGATCAGCACCCCGATGTCATTTCCGGAATCCGTTTAGCCTATGATCAATGGTGGGCGGTAACAGTTCCCCTAATGGTTAATGAGAGTGCTCCACTTTCACCGACCCAACCCGCAACCCTCCGCTACGAGAAACAGCTCAAGGCAACTGGGATTCCGGATTGGGTCGCACCAAAATTCTAGATCCGGTTGTCGGTTTCTGCTTACAAATGTTATTCAAGGCGAGCTTTATGTTTCAGGTCTTCCCGACTATCTCATCTCGGAGATTTCTTGCACACTTTACTGTTCTGTTCGTTTCAATGGTTTGCCATCAACTGGTTTGCCAACAGAGCAGTACTGCACAGGAGCAAAAAAGCAAAAACAAAGAGCGGGCGGCGTCGGCGGCTGAGTCAACTGACGACTCTTTGTTTCAGCCCAAAGATGTATTCCAGTTGGAGTTTGCATCTGATGCCCAAATTTCGCCCGATGGATCCACTATCGTTTATCGTCGAAATTACTTCGACATCATGAACGATCGCGGCGTCGGCGACTTGTGGATGATCAACGCTGCAGGAAAGCACTTACCGCTGTTGGAAAACGTAAGTTCCCCTCGGTGGTCACCTGACGGGACTCGGCTGGCGTACGTCGGTCTTGATCGAAATGAAAAACGCCAGTTGTTCTGTCACTGGTTCGCTGACGATCGATCAACCGCCCTAACGCATTTGACAGAATCGCCCAGCGGGATCACATGGTCGCCCGATGGAAAGCAGATTGCGTTCTTCATGTCCGTGGCCGCCAAGCCGGCCCCTTTTGCAACGTTGCCTGAAAAACCGAAAGGAGCCGAATGGGCAGAGCCACCGAAGATGATCACCAAGCTCCGCTATCGCTCCGATGGTTCGGGCTATCTTCCGGATGCCTATTCCCACTTGTTTGTGGTCAGCGCTGATGGTGGTTCGCCACGACAGTTGACAACAGGTGACTTCAATCACAACGGCACCATCGCGTGGACTTCCGATAGCCAAGAGATTTTGATCTCTGCCAACCGGCACGAAGATCATGAATATCAACCCAACAATAGCGAGATCTATCGAGTCAGCCTTTCCGACCGCAGCGTCACTGCGATCACCGATCGCGTTGGCCCCGATGGAAGCCCGGCGATTTCAGACGATGGAAAAACAGTTGCCTTCGTTGGTTACGACGACGAGTTCCTGGGCAACCAAACTCAAACGCTGTATCTGATGGACTCCGATGGAAGCAATAAACGAAAACTATTGGAATTCGATCGGAGTGTTGGCTCTCCCAAATGGAGCAAGTTTCACAAGGGATTTTTGTTCACCTACACCGATCAAGGCAACGCCAAACTTGCGGTCGTTTCGCTTGATTCGCCAAATGGAAAGATGGAAATACTGGCCGACAACCTGGGCAGCAACTGCATCGGGCGTCCTTACGCATCAGCCAGTTCATTCTCTGTGTCCGACAATGGAGTGATTGCTTTTTGCG
>CAZPTT010000012.1:52458-65129 GCA_964589435.1 uncultured Pirellulaceae bacterium | reverse complement strand
ATGTACGAACACGTCGCACCCATGGCTAGGAACATTACGCATGAAGAAGTCGGTGCAACCGGAGCGTTCTTGCTATCCGAGATGTCGAACGGCATCACTGGAGAAGTCATGCATGTTGATGGTGGCTACAACGCCATGGGATCGCCTGGCCGTTTGGTCGACCAGCTCCCGAAGTAAACGTCTACTTCGTAGCATGGCGGTTGATAAATTTATCGATAGAGCTCTTGAAGCGAGCTGGAATCGACTTCGATCCAGAGTTTCTGAGTTGATGCTTTGCTGGCCCCCCTTTCCTGGCACCCCTTCGGGGTGCTGGGCTAACGCAGCTAGTTTTCCGTAGGTGTCGCTGCGCTCAACCCACGGCTAATTGCTCAAACCCCTTCGGGGTAATCTGACGTCGAGCTGTTGATTAAGCGGCTCGACCGCTGGGATGTTGGCCGTAGCGGAAATCGTTAGGACGTCGTCAAGACGTTCGACGAATCAAAGCTCGATCAGAATTCTCGACGAGTTCCACTACCCTAAATGAACTCTTGACGGAACCGCTAGGACGAACTTTTTATGCGCAACGTCTTTCGCTTGGAAAGTGCTTCGCGGCGTTTGGTGTGGTTGTGGATGAAGCGGCCGTACGGATCAAAGACGCGGGTGTTGAGTTCGGTGTCGTCAGGATGGACTGGCGAATCGTAACGACCAAACGTCTTTGAATCTTTGGACTCCGAGAGTGCTCCGCGCGAACGGCTTTGGAGGAACGCGGCCCACATTCGGTCGGGTCCAATCAAGAAGTTTGCACTATCCGGATCGCTCATGACATTCGGCGGTAGCGGCGCAACATGAAACGAAAAGAGAGTGAACGCGATAAACACGCAGGCAATCCAAATCGACAAAAGTGATCGTCCAACCGTTTCCGTCCAATAGTCAAACTTCAATCGGATCGACGACAACATGTCAGTCGCGGCACGAAGAACGATAAATGAACCCAAAAACAAGATCCAAATCGCCAAAAACTCGAACAGGTTTTTATAGGATGGCAACCATGATTCGAACTTTGTCGCCAAGCACTCAAAGAAGCTTGAGGCAATCAAACCGGCGATAATCATATTGATCAGTGTGATCAGATTGCTCCACAGCCCAGACCACCAGGTACTGGCAATGATCAAAATGAAACACAAAATGACAGTTAACGCGACCATAGGTCTAAGCTTTCAAAACTCGTTGTAGTTCTTCGATTGATGTAATGCCTTTGGCGACTAAAACCAAACCTTCGTGTTGCATTGAGATATGGCCGTACCGCTGAGCCACTCCCATCAGCCGATCCATGCGAGGTGTTTTGATTAGAGTTTGAGCCAAATCGGAATTGAACTCGAGCAACTCAAAAATTCCCGTTCGGCCTTTGTACCCGATGCCATGGCAATTGGTACAAGGCTCGATCTCCTTTTCTTCTTCATCGACCATGCCTGGTCGAAAGACGAACGGCTTGTACAACTCGGCGACTCGGCCTCTTGGGATGCCCAGTTTTTGGAGCATCTTGGGATGTGGCTTGAACCCGATCTTGCAGTCGTCACACAATTTGCGAATCAGTCGCATTGCCAAAACCGCTGTCAATCGCTCAGCCAATTTGGCTACGTCAGGTTTCAGAATCAATAGTCTCAGCAGCGTATCGAAAACATTCTTACCCGGCGCTCGAGCATAGATTGGCATCTTTTTTTGCTCGGACATTTCGACGATTTGGTTGATCAAATTCGCATCGGGCAATTCGGGAAACGCCAATACATCGGGTTGTTTGAGTAACAATTGCGGGACGGGAGTCATCGCGTCTTCGCCTGCAGCGCGATCGAACTCAATCGAGTAGATGTTGATGACTTCTTCTTCGACCGCATTTTTTTCTTCGAGAACGAAGTAGTCACGTGTCAATCGATCACATGTGTCGAGCATGCCACGCCAAACGGATGTGTAACCGTCACCTGGAATTCCTGCGGCCAGAATCAGACCGGCCTCTCGGTTCTCCAAGTGGCTTTTTAGTTGTTCTTCCATCTTGGGACGCATACCAAGCTGTTCCGCCGTATCCATCGGCGGACGTTTCCAATCCAAGTAGATCGCAACACGTTCACCGGTTTTAATTCCTTGAGAAACGACACGGACTTTTTGCTTGTCTTTCAAGTAAGCCGTTGTGAATCGGCCTTCCTGGCGAGCCCGGCGTTCGCGGTACTCTAGTCCGGCAATCTTTTTAAGCGTGGCCAGCATGAAATCGCCAGTTTCACGATCCATCGAAGCACCCGTGTGCCACAGTCCGTCAATCTGAAATCGGATGCTGACTTGTTGAGGCGTAAAGTCGAGCACGGTGGTGATGGACTGCTTCTGAATGGCTTCGGCAAGAATCTGTGCGCAAGCCGGAAAACCTGGTGAAGGTTTAACCGCTTTCAACGAGGCATCCCGCTCCTCTTCGCTATCGCCGGCGGGAGTGAATTGAATGGGTGGGATGTAATCGTCGTCGTATGCCATGTTATTGACTGCCCGATTTGAGCAGTGAAATGGGTCGTAAAAAAATGGGTCGTAAAAAAGTCAATTCGCGAGTAAGTCAATTCGTTTGCAAAATCATTACTTCTTCTTTTGCTTGGGAGCAAGCACTCGTTGAACCTCGGCAAGCGATGTGATGCCAAGCAACACGAGTTTGTAAGCTTGATTCATGAGCGGCGCTTTTCCGGCGGCGATCGCGGTCTTCTCGACGTTCTCCAGCTTCGGCGATTTTCGCAGCGTTTCGCGAAGAGTGTCTTCGACAATGATCATCTCGAAAACGGCGATCCGGCCGACGTAGCCAATTCCGCCACACGTTTGGCAAACCGGAAATTCGATTTCTCTGCCCTTTTCATCCACGCGCTGATCAGGAGGAGGCAGTTTGAATGGGTTAAAGACAGTCGTTTGCTTCCGAGAGTCACCACCGAGCTGTTGAATGAATTTTGGTCGGACGGGAACTTCTTGTTTGCAATCGTCGCACAAGCGGCGGATCAATCGCTGGCAAGTCACATGGCCGAGAGCGCTAATAAACTGCTCGCGGTCACCTGCTTGAGCCATCAATCTTAGCAACGCTTCTGAAGCAGACTTAGCCCCGGTTCTCAGAATGACCGACCGTTCCTGTGTCAATGCTTGCTTGGTGAGTTCATCCAAGACCGGTTTTTCTTCGATGGTTGGAACGGCGACCATATCGGGTTGCGACAGAAGAAGTGCTTTGAGCGCTTCCATTTGATCCCGTTCACTCTTGGCACCATAACGGTGAAGCACGATGTTTTCGACGTCCGTTTCCGATTCGTCGTCTGCAATGACCGCCGTACAATCGCGTGTCAAACGATCCGCTGTGACCAATGCTCCACGCCATGACGATGTCAGTCCAGTTTGGGGTGGCGCGGAAATAATGGCGACACCTGGTCGGTTCAGGCTGTTTTGCAGCGACTCAACCATCCCGGGAAACATACCTAATTGGCCAAGCGTAAACACTTCTTTGCGTTGGCGAAGAAACTTGAATTGGGCTCGCTCACCGGTTGCAACGCCTTGCGACGAAACTTCAATGTTGGCTTTTTCATCTTCAGTCTTGATTGAAAAGCGACCTGTTTGTTTCGCCCGACGTTCGTTGGCGTTCAAACCCGCCAAGCTTTTCAGGCTAACAAGAACGGCATCGCCAGCGGCACGATCGAGTGGTGCGAGTGGGTGCCAGACACTATCGACTTGCAACCGACAATTGACTCGGTCGCGGGTAAAGTCAAGCATCACGACGTCAGCTCGTTTAAGAAGCGCTTCGTCAATCATGTCTTTGAGCGGAATGAATCCGGCCGATTGACGGGCACGAATTAAGTTGACTTGTTTTTCTTTCTTATCGGCTCCGGCGGGATTGAAGTCCATCAACACGCCTTCGTCCTGCGGCAAGGCTTCGACTTCAGGAGCTTCACCTGGCTTGGCCCGAAGTTGATGTTTGATATTTGCGTTGGCCTTCATTTTGGTTCGGCGCAAAAAGAAGTACAGCGCGAACGGAACGAGCGCCGTGAACACATAAACGGAATAGCCCGCTGTGAAGTAAGGAATAGAAATGGCACAAAAGAAGCCCACCAGAAATGAGAGAACCATGATTGGGTTCCAGACTTCCGGCTTCAATTTTGTCAGCTCGCCGATTTTCATGGCATCGCGATTGAGCCAATCGGCCATGCGTACCCACAGAATGAATACGCCTATGACCATCAGCAGCTTAATCCATGACAGATAAGCACCGGGTCCGCGACGGTAGACAAAATTGGCGGCTTCGTTTTGACCTAACAGGCTGATCTGGTTGTTGGAAATTTCTTGTCCAGTCAGATCTCCAGCCACGAGCGATAACAATGCAATCGCTGTCAGCAATAAAAGACATAAACGGCGAGGCATTAAATAATTCCAGGTTGCGAAACGTTGATACCTTTGAGCTTCATTTTTAGTTCCTCTTTGTTTGGAGCAACTTGGAAAGCTGTCGGTCGGTCGATCAATTCTTTGTCGATCAAATCTTTCAAGCTCTTGGTGAAATCTTGCATCCCTTCCTCTTCACCAATTCGAATCGCATCAGCCAAGTTATGGTCTTTGCCTTCGAGAATCAGCTTGCGAACGGTCGGGTTGAACGTCATAAGTTCACAAGTCGGGACACGACCGACTTTTGGGTTGATTGATTTAAGCAATTTTTGAGCCACGATCGCTTTCATATTCATCGCGATGGCACCACGAATGGCACCGTGCATCTCTTCAGGGAACAAGTCTAGAATACGACCGATCGTCGATGGTGCGGTCGAAGCGTGAATCGTGCCGAAAACAAGGTGACCCGTTTCCGCAGCATGAATCGCTGTCATAAACGTTTCTTCGTCACGAAGCTCACCAACAAGGATGATGTCCGGGTCTTCACGAACGGCATGCTTCATTCCGACACCGAAGTCGACAACATCGATGCCGACCTCTCGTTGGTTGATTAAGCATTTGTCGTCGGTGAACACGAATTCGATCGGATCTTCGAGCGTCAAAATGTGTTTCGAATAGATGCGGTTGATGTAGTTCAACATCGAGGCGATCGTCGTACTCTTACCAGAACCAGTCACACCCGCCAGCAAGATCATGCCTTGTTCGTGATGACAGAGGGGTTCGATCGATTCTGGTAGATAAAGGCCTTCGAAGTTCGGAATGTGATTGTTCACACGACGAGCAACCAATCCGATTTTTCCCAATTGCTGCAGCATGTTGACTCGGAAACGCCATTCGACGCCATCGACGTCGACGGTGTAAGCAAAGTCAGCGCCGCCTTCTTCGTCAAAAATTTCTCGCGTTCGTGGGTTCATCATTGGAAACAGCAAGCGTGCCATTTCTTCCATTTCAATCGGTTCGCGATTGAGCGGTTTGAGAGTTCCGTTGACACGAACGATAGGAGCTTTGCTGACCTTCATGTGAAGGTCACTACCCTCAAGCTTGACCAGAGCTCGAAAGTACTTGTCGACGTCCTTCTCTTCTTTTTTGACGGTAAACCGTTTGACCATTCTCTCAATGGCTGCGTCTTCGTTCTCTTCAAACGACGCGCCGTTTTTTGCGGCCTCGGGCTTGGCGGGTTTCTTCTTGGGAGTCGGTTTGGACATTGATTGATTCCAACTTTATATTTTTGTCTGACGAAAATTGGTCAGTGGAAGATGAAGCGTGGTGGCACTGCAAATGAATCTGTGCAGCGGATGTTCTGTGTCGAAGTTTTAAGCGAAGTTTTATGTAAAAGGAGCCAAATTTTGGAGCAGGTTTTCGAGGCAGAAGAGATTCTATCTCTTTTAAGCGAAACGTGATTGATTTTGTTGGTTTGGCGTCAACAGCAGGCCCCAAGTCAAAGCAGGTAGGCGTTGATTTCCTGTCGCCAAACTAGGAATTAGTCAATCTTTTACTTTAGGCTGGCGCTTCCTAAGTTTCAACCAATCCATTCATTTGTGCGAAATTCAGCCTCATATTCAGAACAATCGCGCTAACATTGATGGTGACGATTCAAACACTTGTCCGGTGGCTGAAGTTTGATCGTTTTGACCAAGACCGGGCGAAGCAGATTCTCGACGGTCAATGCTGCCAGCATCCGAATGTCCTGAGGTATTAGCTGTGTCCATTGCGGATCAGCGATTGAGTTTGGTCGTGGCTTAAATCTGCTCAGAGAAATCGGTTAGCCGATTCGAAGCGGCAGATTCCAATCACGATTTTGGCCTTGCCGCAAAAAGAAGATCTGGAAATTTGCTAGCGCCGATTTTCATTTCGGATTTAGCCCTGACTTCTGTTTTGACGGACTCAATTTCGGCTTGACGTAGAATCGTCATCACCAACAATCTAGGCGTATTCGGACTTCGGCTTGCTTTCCAGTTCGTCTTTCTATCTCGTGACCAAGGTGCACCCGTCTATGGACTCTGATCTGATTGATCGCTCGCAGAATATCCAACAGCGCATTACCCAGCTGCGAGATAGTCTTTGACTACGACGGAAAACTGAAATCCATCACTGATATCGAAGCAGAGATGGCGGCCCCCACGTTTTGGGACAATCAGGAAACGGCACAAGAAACGGTTGGGCGATTGAAGTCCGTCAAAGCTGTTGTGACTCCCATGGCTGAACTGGCGTCTGCCGGTGAGGATCTGCTCGCGCTGATTGAGATGGCGGAAGAGGATGAATCCATCGAAGCCGAAGTGCGCGGTGAAATTGAGTCGTTGGAAAAACGTTTGGAAGAGCTGGAACTGAAAGCGCTTTTGAACGGCCCGCACGACAGTAGCGGCGCGATCATGACGATCTACGCACGCGACGGAGGAACCGATGCCAATGACTGGGCTGAGATGATGCTGCGAATGTACATCAACTGGGCTCAGAAGAATGAATACACGATTGATTTGCTGGATCGCAGCGACAATGATGAAGCCGGAATCAACAACGCTTCGATCGCGATTCGTGGTCCGATGGCTTACGGTTACTTAAAGAGTGAAACGGGCCTACATCGACTGGTTCGGATCAGTCCGTTCAACTCAGAAGGCAAACGTCAAACCAGTTTTGCTGCGATCGACGTGACGCCCGAAGTCCCCGATAGCGCCGACATTAATATCGAAGAGAAAGACGTCCGGGAAGATCGTTACCGCGCCAGCGGTGCCGGCGGTCAACACGTTAACAAGACCGACAGTGCAATTCGCTTGACTCACCTGCCAACCAACACCGTCGTGCAATGCCAAAGCCAACGTAGTCAGCACAAGAACCGGGCTCAGGCGTGGAAAATGTTGCGTGCTCAAATGGCTCGTGTCGAAGATGAAAAACGTGAAGCCGAAGAGGCCGAGAACTATCAGTCAAAAGCCCGTGTGGGTTTCGGATCGCAAATTCGAAACTACTTTCTCCATCCTGATCAACGTGTGAAAGACGCGCGAACCGGATTCAGTATGGGCGACTTTCAAAAAGTGCTGGACGGCGAGATCCAAGGCTTTCTCGATGCTTACCTCAATTGGATTGCCAAGTCCGACAAATAAATCGGGCATTCAGGAACGGTGGTGTAAGTTCGTGAACCATTTTTGTGATCAATCTCAACCCATTTCTCAAACAGTGAAACCTTGTCCGAAACACTTTACATTGCTGCTCTCTCAGAATCCTCTTTGGAACTAAGAGTCGTTTTTCAACAGCAAGCTGATCGTTGGGAACATCGTATCGTTGTCGTTGATCCTGGTGGATCCAAAGAAGAAAACGAAACTGTTCTGCTTCGCTCAGTCGAAGGGACGTCAGAACAGGCTTGGCCACCCTGCCCTCCCCTCCAAGACGCCAGTCGTCACAGTCTGCCAACGGGTGATGCGTTGTTGGCCGTTGGGATGGCGGGAACCAGTCATTGGTCCGCTTCGTTTTCCATTGAGAAGCCGGAAAAATCAAATGGCGAGCAAACAGATGGGCAAACCGTTGATCGTCCACAAACTGTCTTGGCCGATTTGGCTTGCTTGTTTAAAAAGGACGAACCTGCCGATGCGAGTTCGCTTGGATCAAGCTATGAACTTGGCTCAGACGCTGAGTTGGTGAATCAAGACAACCAGCAGATTCAAATCAAAGCGGCAAAGGTTGAACTTCGCATCGATACGGTTGCCGGCGATGATTGGTCGTCGGAAATATCAATCGGTGGCGATCGCTTGCAGATCCGTCCAAACGAACTGTCCGCTGACAAACGCCGAGCGACCCGTTGGGGGTTTCGTCTTTCGATTGTCTAAAGATTGCCTGTGTAATCCCGCCAGCGATAATCTCATTCGCTAACAAATTTCTGGAGTTTATTCATGTTTGACATGTCTTACATCTTGATGGTTTTGGTACCCAGTTTTGTGCTTTCCAGCGGAGCCGCCTGGCTGGTGAAAACACGCTTCGCAAAGTACTCCCGGATTCCGTCGACGCGTGGTTACACCGGTCAAATGGCCGCCCAAAAATTGCTGGATCACGCTGGCATTCATGATGTGACGGTCGTTCGTGTCGATGGAATGTTGACCGACCATTACAATCCGACAACCAAACAACTTGCCCTTTCTTCGCAGGTGTACGATCGAACATCGGTGGCGGCGATCGGTGTCGCGACTCATGAAGCTGGTCATGCGATCCAACACGCAACGGGCTACTACCCGCTCAAATGGCGTAGCGTCATGGTGCCCGCCGCCAATATTGGCACCCGTTTCGGCACCTATGGCATGATGGGTGGGCTCATGATCATGGGAGCCAACAGCCTGTTCGGCCAATGGGTTTTCATCGCCGGTGCCGCCGCGTTTACTTTGTTTCTGCTATTTCAATTAGTGACGTTGCCTGTCGAATTTAATGCAAGTGCTCGCGCGAAAAAGCTTGTCGTCGAGGCAGGTATCGTTGGCCCTTTGGAACGCGAAGGCATCGACAAAGTTCTCGGTGCTGCAGCGATGACTTACGTGGCCGCGTTTGTGACTTCGTTGCTAACTCTGCTCTACTTCTTGCATCGAGCTGGCCTACTGGGTGGTAATCGTCATCAGTAAAGAGCCATCAACGCGACAGGCTGTAGTCAGTCTGGTCGACATGGCTATGTCTATCCGGCCAGCGCGGCGATTACTGAATAGGCGAGATACAGCACGATGGCTGACCAGAAAAATATCTCGAATTCTCGACTGCGAATTTGTACGACGCCACGAATGATCAAGACCATGAGGGCCAGCAAACCAATCGTGCCGGCAAGCAGACTGGGTGCGAACCACTGAAGCAATGCCGCTGCGATCGCGAAAAGAGTCGTGGCAAATATCAGGTGGAGAATTCCGAATTGCCATCTCGGCTCAGGAATTTCCTGAGCCGGTTCGCGAAAAGGCAATTCGGATTCCTTAATCATCTGCCGAGCAGCATCGGTTTCCGGATCAGTTGGCTGCAATTGCAGTTCCCAGTTTTTACTTTCACGCTCGCTCATGAAAATAGTCTAATCGACTTAGTCCGCGAAATAGCTGCGAGAAAATGATTGCGAGATCGTAAACAAAAAGCTAGACGGAAGGTGCTTCAGACATTTCTCGAAGTGCCGAAAGATAAAGCAAAATTTTGTGGTGGTCTTTTGAGGTCTTGATAACTTTGGAAGCCGCTCGAATGACATCCCGGCGGCTGACCTGCCCGACAAGTTTGCCATCTTCGATCACCGGCAATCTACGGCGAGGTGTTGTCAAGAAAATTTGAGCGATGCTAAGCAGTTGGGTGTCAGGTGTGATTGTCACGGGGTCTTCATCCATGAACTTGCCCAACTGATTGGTCGGCAGGTTGTCATAGGCCGCATCAATCAACACTCGCATGCTGGATTTTTCTGAAAACACGCCCAGCAATTTGCCGCTGGCGTCGACCACCGGTGCGCCAGAAATGTTGTTCTTGACTAACAGTTCAATGCCTCCAAAGACATCCGTTTCTGCATCTAATGTCACTAAACGAGTCGCCATGATATCGCGGGCGTGAGTCGCAGCAGGTAATTGGGTGGCCATAAGAACTCTCCTGAAATCGAGTGAATTGATGTTCGCAAAACGACGAACGAAAACATCAATCTACTGCCAAATAAGTCATCGTCAAAAAAGTTACCCGGCAACAAACAGCCCAGATTAGCTTGTGAATTTCGTAACGAAGTTTGGTCGTGTAATGACTCATTCTCAATGCTGGCATGACTAAGGCTCGAGAAGAAACAAAAGTGAAACTTGGCTTCAAAGCAAGCGGTTGACATTCGGTTGAGATGCGGTTAGTGTGTTGCTCAACTAGTGAACCCAATCACTGAAAAGAGTGATTTGGTAGCAGACCTGTCAGGTTCCGCGATGACATTCGAGAGAGTTTATGCAAGTAAATCCAAACAGTGCGACCCCCGTTTTCAAACAGATCGTTGCTGAGATGCAGTCGGCCATCGCAGCAGGCATTTATCGTGAGGGCGAAGCGATCCCTTCCGCCCGCGTTCTCTCGCTGAAGCTGAAAGTAAATCCAAACACGATCCAAAAAGCGTTTGATGAACTCGATGCACTGGGTGTGGTCGAAACCCGTCGTGGGATTGGGAAATTTGTCACGCGAGGCGCAGGAAAACACGCTACGAAACAATCTCGCCAACAGGTTTTGGGCGTGTTTGTCGAAGGAATTCGCAAAGCCGACGCGGCAGGATTGGGCCGAAGAGATGTTGATTCGATTTTTCAAGAAGCGAAGAAAACTCCGAAGCCGAAACTCAAACCGAAACCGAAACGAGAGGCAAGCCACAAGTGATCATGCTTCCAGATGATTCGGCGGTTCAGTTTGAGGCCGTTAGTAAAAGCTACTCAAAACAAAAAGTGGTCGACAACCTTCACCTATCAATCCCGCGAGGGACGATACTTGGTTTGATTGGGCCCAACGGTGCTGGTAAAAGCACTTCCTTGAAAGCGCTGATGGGCTTGGTAAAAGTCGATAGCGGCACCGTTCGTTTGTTTGGGCACGATGTTGCCGAGATTCGAAAAAACGACGCCTATGGTCAGCTACGCCAGCGCGTCGGATACGTTCCGGAGGTACACAACGTGTACCGATGGATGAGGGTTCACGATGCGATTCGTTTTGTCAGATCGTTCTATGATCATTGGAACGAGAAACTCGAAAAAGAACTCTTGGACGTGTTTGCGCTTGATCCAAAGAAAAAAGTCCAACAGCTTTCCAAAGGCATGCTGGCCAAGCTTTCGCTATTGCTGGCCATCGCTCATGAGCCCGAATTATTGATACTTGATGAACCAACATCAGGGCTTGATCCAATGGTTCGAGAGGAATTTTTGCATGGGATTCTGAAAACGGTAGGAGATCAGGAACGAACGATTATCTTTTCAAGCCATTCGATTGGCGATGTTGAACGGTTGGCTGACACCGTAAGTGTATTGAAGTCCGGTAAGCTGATGCTGTGCGAACCGGTGGATCAAGTCCTTGAAAAAACCAAGCGGCTGACCGTCACGCTCAGGCATGATTCGACACCGCGCTGGATTCCGCCGTCGACCATTTGGCAGCAAGTTGACCGTCGAGAGTGGGAGTTGACCGTTAGTGATTTTTCGACGGAGCTACTGAACGAACTCAAAGTTAAAAACGAAGTTGAACGCGCACGCGTGGGCGACTTGAGTTTAGAGGACATCTTCAAGGATTACGTTCGGCCAAGGATTTCCGTCTTGGAGCAAACATCGTGATTGACTATCTAATCTGGAAGGACTTTCGCAACCAGCAATCAATATTGGGGTTGGGGCTCCTGTTGCTTTTGGGCCCCTATCTATTGTTTTTGTCGATGAACGGCTTGCCGGATGAACCAGATTCCAGGTGGTGTGGATTGTTGGTCACATTCACTTTGTTAAGCGTGTTCTTGTCTCAAATAGTGATATTGATTGTCGGTGCGACGATCATCGGCAGTGAAAGACAAGATCGAGGGTTGGAGTTCTTACTGACGTTACCGCCAACCCGATCCAAAATTCTACTTGCTAAATCGCTCTACAGTTTGATGGTCATTGTCGTGACATCGGCCAGTTTCTTGCTCGTCAATGAAATTTTAGTAGCGAGGTTGGCCCCCGACTATTTAGTTGAAAATCGCAAGTTTGGTCTGAGCGTCATGTCCGCAGGAATTGCCATGTTCGGGACGGCTTGGTTGGCATCGGTGTATTGGCGAGGCGTGGCCGTTCCAATTTCGGTTGCATTGACGACAGTGGTCGTGATTCTGATGGGAGTGATCAAGTATTCGCAGTATCAAGACTGGTCGGTCGACGACTATGCAAACTACTTTTACAAATTCGCAATCGCAGGATTCCTGCTTACCGGAATCGTCACGTTTATCGTCGGTTGGATGGGGTTTATTCGACGTTTCGAACCGTAGCATTTTTTTCTGATTTTTAAAGTCTTGAATATGAAACTGCGATTTTTGAGTGCAGCGATTGTGTGTTTGTTCTGCGCGATTGCGTCTAGTATTTCTCCATCGGTTGGAGCTGTTTGGGGATCGCCCGCAGCGCTTCACTTGAATATTCAAGAGGTAGATGCCGAACTACAAGAAGCGGAATTGCAAGATCCGGAACTACAAGATCCCGAATTGGAGTCTGCTAATACTAAGAACGTCGACGGTGAGGCCCCGGAATCGCAAACGGAGAACAGTCAAGCAGTTGCTTCAGACGAACCGGCTTTGGATCCCACAGCCTTTGCGGATCCCA
>CAZPTT010000012.1:43892-52358 GCA_964589435.1 uncultured Pirellulaceae bacterium | reverse complement strand
CAAGCAGTTGCTTCAGACGAACCGGCTTTGGATCCCACAGCCTTTGCGGATCCCATCATCAATGGTGATTTCGAAACGACCACGTCAACCGCCGGAGAGGCAAGATCTTGGGGAGGTAAGCTGCTGAAGTACGACGCCGAATCGGCTCACGAGGGCAAGCACTCTGGGCTGCTCGACACGCGTGAGATGAGTTTGGAGACTTCACCGTTTTCGACCATCACCCAGACCATCGATCCCGCGACAGTCTTAGGAAAACGTATTCGGTTTTCCGCCTTCGTAAAAACGGCTGATCGCAATGAAAATTCCAGGGCGATGCTGTGGCTGCGCGTCGATCGAGAAAGCGGTAAGCGAGGCGCGTTTGACAATATGCAGAATCGACCGATCGAATGTGATGAGTGGGAAAAGTTCGAGATCGTGGTGGAGGTCGCCGAGGACGCCAAACAAATCATGCTTGGCCTCTTGGTCTCGGGTAATACTCGAGCTTGGATCGATGATGCAACCATCGAGGTTGTCGGTGATGACGTTGCCGTCACTGACATGCTAATCGATCGATCGCCGAAGTCAGCCATTTTGACGCCTTGGATGTGGTTGGCGCTACTCGTTCTTGCAATCTTCGGATTGTCTCAGATGGAGAATAATCTCATTCAGCGATTCGCTTTGAGGTTTTCAATCGTCTACTGGTTCCTGTACAGCTTTTCAGATTTGGTCGTCGGCGCGCTTTCCAATTGTGCAGCGAGTTTGAAATTCATCGGTTTGGAGGAAGAGTTTTCAAGCCAAATGATGATGAAGATCTACCAAACGGTTCGGGCTTGGACAACGAACCTTGTTCAGTGGACGGCTGAGACAGCGTTTGGTTATGAGAATAAGCTGTCGTTGCCAGGTGGGAGTGGCGACACGACTTACTCGTGGATACGCATCTTCGATTTTGTTCTGATCGCGTTGTTAGTGGCAACCGTTTGGTCACTGATTGATCGTCGCAAAAAAGACTCTGCGTGGAATCGAGAGTGGCTTCGCTGTTGGTTGAGATACACGCTGGCCGTTTCTTTGTTGGGTTATGGATTGGCCAAAATGGGTTTCATCCGAACTCAATTCGCAATGGGTGGCGGGCCGTCCGAATTTCAGCTGGTTCGAACCTATGGTGAATCCTCGCCGATGGGATTGCTGTGGACTTTCATGGCCGCCTCTCCGATGTACACTTTTTTCGCTGGGGTGATGGAAGTGGTTCCGGCTGTCCTCTTGATCTTCCGCAGGACGATGACGCTGGGAGCTATTTTGGCTGTCGCCGTCATGGGAAATGTGTTCATGCTGAACATGTGCTACGACGTCCCGGTAAAGCAATATTCCTTCCACTTGCTGATAATGGGAGTTGTCCTGTTGTTGCCAGAATTGAAGCGTGCGATGAACGGGCTGTTTTGGAATCGAGTCACTGAGCCGTCGGAGTTGGCGAAAGCGCCTTTTGAATTTTCTCGAAAGCTTACGTGGTGCCATCGAGTCTTAAAGACAGTTTTATTGTTGCTTGTGTTTGGACTGCCGATTGCTCAGCACGTCTACAAAGAAGTTTCGCACCAGCATGAACAGGCGGAAGACAGCGAGCATCAGTTGATCAACCGCGGATTTCGCTGGGTCAGCGAACAACCCTACAATCGCTAGCCGTTGAAGCGAGCAGAAATTGAATGCCAAGAGTTCGGCGCGGAGAATCAGCTCACAGTTGGGTGGCACTGGCTCCGCCAGTCGTATCTCCCTATATCCAAAATTGGAAGCAGTTTTGTCTTTGAATTCAACTTCTAAAGTCTTCAGCTAAAACAAATGCACTGGCAGAGCCAGTGGCACCCACTCGGACTCATGCAAGAATTTGTTTGGCCGTTTCCATTCCAAAAACGTGTTTGTTTGACACGACGATCACATGCATGTTGGAGCTAATTCGCGATCACGCGTTGACGGCAACGGCAGCTTGAAAAGGTTGAGCATCACGGATTAGATCGAAGTCCGTCTCGTCTTCAATGTACTTTCGAAAATCGTGATTGAGATCGAGAGCCACCGATAGATGTTCGACGGCGGATGGAATGTTTTCTTCCAGCGCCCAATAGCAAGCCAAATTGTAATGCGTGATCGCATGATCAGGGTCAAACTCTAACGCGTTGTTGAGTGTATCAATCGCGTCCGCCAATTTGCCGACACGTTTTTGACACCAAGCCAGTGCCAACGACGTATGAACATTCTCCATATCGATTTTTATGGACTGTTCGAGAAAGTGTATCGACCTTTGATACCGACCAGCAGCGCGATGAGCTTGGCCTTTAAGAAACAAGATCTTTGGCTTGTGCCCCAGCGGCCGGACGATTCCGTTCAAACAATCAATGGCACGATCAGCCATTTTGATGCAGTGTTGTGGAGCTAAGGGCCAGCGATCTTCAAACACCATCGTGAGATCCAAATAGCCTTCTGCCATTTGAATAAGACGACTTCGTTTTTCTCGATTTGCGGTAGCCATGAATGCAACCTGTGGAATAGGCCAGAAACAATGAGCGTTAATACTTCATCGTTAAAATCTTGTTGAGCAGCGCCTCTTTCGGTTTTTGCTTCCAAGCAGGATGTTTCGAGTCCATTCCAGAACTCTAGTTTAGCTGCAGAAGTAGACGCGTGATGGAATTGATTTTTCAATTCGCTTTAACTCCAAGTATCACCAAGGGTAACGGTCAAAAACCTCTGACGATGGTCATGCGGGTTTTGTCGGTGATGTGGTTTGGGGGTTTGAGTTGCGGGTTTGGGTTTGTTGAATCTTTTTGGCGAACCGCCATCTGGATGATGTGAATTTACATCGCCAGGATGCCAAAACGAAACATGAATCTGATACTCAACAGCGACCGATCACGATTGGCCTTTGCAGAAGGCATGCAACGTCGTTCAAAGCGATTAGGCACAGCGTTTGCGATCTTTTAATTTTATGGATTTGTGATTCCGTGTTCGAACCACTATTCGTCAAACTGGAAGGGCGCAATGAAAACTTCTCGATCGCAATCTGGCTTCCTTGGATTGGCGCTCGCTCTGTTGGCAGTTTCGGCAGCGGCGTTGATCGCCAACAGCACATTGCAACAGGAAACCCATCCATCCTCAGTTCATGATTACGCCGACAACGGTTGGCGTTTCACAGAAATTGGTTGGCAAGATTCGACGACTTGGTTCGTCGATTCATTTAAGCCGCAGCCGGTTTTCGAGCTGGTGCATCCGCTCATCTGGGCGGCGATGGTGCTGATTCTCGTGATCAGCGCAATGATTTGGTCATCCAACGAGTGGCAAATCGGTAGACTCTTCGGATCAGAATCCGAAAGCGAAAAGTGATGCCGTGTTAACCGCCGCTTTCATTGAACCGAGTCAAGCCCTTAATTGATGCATGATGCGTTTGGGGTGGCGTCTTGCATACCGCTCGCTGCGTCGCCCCAAAACGACGGAAAGTACTTTGAATTCAGCTCGTATTGGCATTACACAGCGCGTTGCAGCATTTGAAATTGTTTACCTGCGGGCGAGTTTGCGAACGACGCTATAGATCAATGCGGCCATAAAGATCATCCCCACAATGATTGAAATCTCCGGTATTCCGAGCATTTTGATTCCTGTCTTGAAACGAATTAAGGTCAATTCAAGTTCCATTCGGTTTTTGACTTAAGATATTGCAAAATTTCCGGCCATGATTTGCGAATCCAAATTTTGAGCTTGCTAACGAGGAACTGAAGGGAACGCGATGAGGCTCAGTCGATTGAAGAGATTCATCAGGAGAAGCCCAGCCGCTCAGGTGACCTCCGCACGATTTTAATTGAGGAAATCGCCAATCTGAAATTGGCCACCCGTGCGAGTCGAGCTTTTTGTTCTTGCTAAAGTTCGACTTAGATGTCGGTAGCCTCAGCTTGCCCCAGCGGATGCTTCGCCATTTTAGGTCGGGCTCATCCCGTCTTATAATGGGCGCAGAAATCCCGCGCCAAATTTTCGAGCCAACCGTTCTCAGGTCTAAACCGTGATCGCAGCCGCAGGTACCGGGAAGTGCTGACAAAGCTCACTGACTTGGCCGCGGATATTCTCCAGCAATGCCGCGTCGCCCGAATTGGATAATGCATCGTTGATCCAGCCGCCAATCTGCTTCATTTGATCGGGGCCCATTCCGCGAGTCGTCAGTGCCGGTGTGCCGATTCGAACACCACTTGGATCCATTGGTTGGCGTTCATCGTAGGGAATCATGTTCTTGTTGACAGTGATTCCGCAAGCACCAAGTGCATCTTCAGCGACGCTCCCACCGATTCCCTTTGAGGTGACATCGACCAAGACCAAATGGTTCTCGGTTCCGCCGCTGACCAGTTCCAGCCCAGCGCTTTGCAGCGAATCAGCCAAGACTAACGCGTTGGCTTTCACAGACTTCGCGTAGGTTTTGAATTCAGATTTGAGGGCTTCTCCAAAACAGACGGCCTTCCCTGCAACCACGTGCATCAACGGGCCGCCCTGCATTCCAGGGAAGACGGCTGAATTGATTTTCTTAGCGTATTTCTTTTTGCATAGGATCAAACCACCGCGTGGACCACGCAACGTTTTATGAACGGTTGTGGTCACGTAGTCCGCAACTTCGATTGGATTATCGTGTTCTCCGCCAGCAACTAAACCGGCATAGTGGGCCATGTCGACGAACAGCACGGCTCCCACTTCATCGGCGATCTCTTTGAATTTGCCGTGTGGGATTTCGCGAGGATAAGCACTCGCGCCCGCAACGATCATTTTCGGTTTGTGTTCACGGGCAAGCGCGGCGACTTGATCGAAGTCGATTCGGTGAGTGTCCTTGGTCACGCCGTAGTTAACAAAATTGTAAAGTTTGCCTGAAAGGTTCAGACGCATGCCGTGAGTAAGGTGTCCACCATGAGCCAAATCAAGCCCCAGCACCGTGTCACCCAATTGAAGCGCACTCAGGTAAACCGCTTGATTGGCTTGGGATCCCGAGCTTGGCTGCACATTAGCAAACTCGGCTCCGAAAAGTTCTTTGGCTCGTTCACGCGCAATGTTCTCCATCACATCGACGACTTCGCAACCGCCGTAATAACGACGGCCCGGATAACCTTCAGCGTACTTGTTGGTCAAGATGCTGCCGACGGCTTCCATCACCGCTGGACTGGTGTAATTCTCACTGGCAATCATTTCCAATCCGTCTTGTTGGCGAAGGGCTTCGTCTGAGATCGTTTGCCAAATCTCTGGATCTTGTGTTTGCAAAAAGTTCATCTTGTTTTTTGTTTCTGGTGATGAAGGGAGAAATTAGATTCAACGTTTTAGATTTTGATCTTCAGCCGCCTGGCAGCTGGTGCTCGATCGCGTTCTCATTCTAGTTTTTCGACCGCTACTTCCAAGGAGCCTTGGTTATCGGCCAGTTTTGCTGGAGATTCGTTGACTCGAAAGCAAAGAATGCCGCTTCTCCGGATTTCAATGATGGCATTTTGTCCGACCACCATCGGATCAAGCAAACCTGCAACTGACTCTTTAACGTTGGCGGCTTCCGCCCTGGGAACCAACACCCCGGCCATCAAAGTTCCCAGTGGCCGACCGCGATAGTATTCAAGTGTGATTCCATTGGCCTCGCATGGCCACGGTTGATCGTTGATTGGCTGACCATTTTTCGATTCTTCTGCGTTCATGCCGTCGTCGTTTGGCATGATTTGGGAAGTACCGATTTGGAAGCGGCTGTTGCAAGTGACGCGAATTCGTTGTCCAGCTTTAACCTCCAACGACGTCTTCTGCCAACTGTGTTCGCTGCGAATGCCGAATGTGTCTCCCTTGATATTTGCCGCATTTTCAATCGTGTCACCTCGACGTAACTTGGTCGCCGAAACAATTCTGCCTTTACTGACGTCGTACCCATACTCCAATTCGGAGATGAATAGGTACCAGTCGCGGTTGAGAACTTCCCAATGTTTATCAAGTGAACGTATCAATGAAGCGTTGAACAAGTTTTGTGGCTTCTTCGCATGTTGAAAAAGATCAGCGAAAACTTTTTGACTCAGTTGGTGGTTACTCAAAAACTCACAGGCCGCCCAGCCCCATGCGTAGTTTCGGACTTCACGAAAAGCTCGATTGGGAATGTTGAAAACGTCATCGAGCGACAACATCGTTCCTTCGGCAAACTCGCGACGAATAATTTTGATGCGGCCCCAGTAGGGAGCTTCGCTTCGGTCTCGCAATCGATAACCCAATTTCAATTGTTCGTTCTGCCACCAATGTAGCCCCAGTTTTTCAGCGATGCCTTCGCTGTACCATGGGCTGCCGTAGCCATCGAGAAACCACTCCATAAAAGCGTGCGTGCCCTCGTGCAATAACAAGTGCCGCGTGTAGTAAGAACCCGGCTGGCGATAAATCCACATCTCATGTCGGCGTTGATAGCCAGCCAGGAAATCGGGCAAGTCATTGGGCATCAATTGAGCGGCGCGGAAGCGGGGACGATCTTCAATGAGGAAACAACGCATCTGCCATTTCTCAGCACGCTTTGGGTCGACTGAAAAAACCTGACACCATTGTTCGGTTGCTTGATCGAAAGTGGCTACAAATTCATCGATCTCCGGCTGTTCACGCAAGTCGGTATAAAGCACCAGATGCTTGCCCGAGACGCGGCGGATGCCTGCTGCGGCAACACGTTGTTCATCGATTGGCATCGGTCGATCGTAACGCGGATTGATCCGCGCCATCGCGTCCGCATCGTATGAATTGTTTTGAGCCACAACATCGGACGACATCATTGTGCCCAGTCCTAATGCCAGTCCTAATGCCATTCTAAATGCCATTGCAGCAAGCCCAACCGGCGGAAACCACAATCTAGAAGTTTTACAGATCATCGGATTTCGGGTTCGTTATAATTGTTGAACTCATGATTCAATTTTGACGAATTTTGCCAGGCCTTCGTCTTAAAGCTTTCGCGCAGAGTACACCCTTTTTTCGGGTATCAAATGTTGGAAACAAATTCCCATTGCAAAACTGTTTCGTCTCGTTCCATCTTAACACCATCCAATCGGCTTTGGGTGAGCTTTGATTTTGTGAAATCCTATGCCGGAAACGTGTGGTCGAAATTGGTGAGCCAAGAATTCAATGTGCGGAATGTTGTCTGCCAACGTTTTTGGTTGTGTTTGCCATTGCTTATTGCGCAGGCGGCTATCTCAGGTTGCATTCCAACTTCGGATAATGAAGTGGTCGTCTATTCGGCGCTGGACAAAGAGTTTTCCGAACCCATTCTCAACGATTTGGAATCGGAAATGGGCATCCGGATCCTGACGAAATTTGATCAAGAATCGAACAAAACGGTAGGACTAACCAGCGACATTATTCAGAATCGGCAGAAGCCTCGCACCGACGTGTTTTGGAACAATGAAGTTCTACACACATTACGTTTAGAACGAATGGGATTGTTGGAAGTCTATCTCAGTCCCAACGCCAAGAACTTTCCTGAGCAGTTTGTTTCGAAATCCAAAACGTGGCATGGATTGGCGGCGCGGGCCCGTGTGTTGATTGTGAATACCAATTTGCTTCCTGATCCAAACGACTACCCGCAGTCGATATTTGATCTGGCTGATCCGAAGTGGCAAGGCAAATGTGCGATGGCGCGGCCACTATTTGGGACGACCGCAACCCATGCAGCCGTGTTGTTCGATCAACTTGGAGACGTTGATGCGACAGAACTGCTTACCAAAATTTCCAACAACGCGGCAATTGAAGGCGGCAACAAACAGGTCGCAATCAAAGTGGCTCGCGGGCAATACGCGTTCGGCGTGACTGACACCGATGATGCGATCATTGAAATTGACTCGGCCCAACCCGTGACGATTGTATTTCCTGATCAAGGCGATGATCAGTTGGGAGCACTGCTGATACCCAACACGCTATGCATCATCAAGAATGGCCCGAACCCCGAACGAGCCAAAGCGATTGTTGATCGATTATTGATGCCCGATACAGAAACTCGATTGGCAGCCGGCCCAAGCGCCCAAATTCCTCTTAACAAAAATGTTTCGGTTCGATCGAGAGTGGAATCGAGTGGTCTTAAAATCATGGACGCGAATTTTCGGGCCGCTGCAGATCAATGGGAGTCGACGGCCAGTTCGCTTCAGGAAATTTTTCCACCCGGAGGCAATTAGTTTTGACCTCCAAGTCACCACCGAATAGCCACCGAATAGCCACCGACAAGCAATCTCGTCATTTGCCCGATCTTTGAACGTTATTTCGTCGAATCGAGATGTGATTCATTTCTGACCAGGCTTGCAATGAATCGCCCTCGGCAGGTTATACTGGGGTAAGGAATACGGCCATGATTACGTGATGATTCGTGCCTTTTCCTGATTCTTGCCCCTTCCACGCCTCGAATCGCCCACGTTGGATGCAGTAAGTCGCATGCAACGATCGACTCTCCCATGAGACTCTTTTAAGAGACGGCTTTTTCCAAGGACAGTTATGCGC
>CAZPTT010000012.1:30556-43792 GCA_964589435.1 uncultured Pirellulaceae bacterium | reverse complement strand
GACTCTCCCATGAGACTCTTTTAAGAGACGGCTTTTTCCAAGGACAGTTATGCGCAATTGCAATTTTTGTCATCAAGTCTTGCGGCTCCTTTTAGCGGCGACATTTCTATTGGCCATCGCAAGCGGTAACGCTCAGGCCCAAACATTGACCACGATGGTTGATAACGGCGCGGCTTCAAACCGAGTCGATATGATCTTTATTGGAGACGGCTATTTAGCAAGTCAATTGGACGTTGAGTATGCTGACCAGATCAATTTGACACTGGATCATTTCTTCAACAATCAGCAGGATCCATTTCCGAGATACAACAGCTTTTTCAATGTTCATCGAGTCAATATTGCCAGCAACCAACAGGGTGCGGATAAACCTCTCGATAATGTTTTTGTCGATACCGCGCTCGACGCAAGTTATTCTTGGGGCGGCAATGTCGAACGTTGTTTGTACTTCAATACCGGTTTGGCCAATGCCGCGGTCGGTACGGCTCTCGCGGGAACCGACATTGATGTCGACATGCGAATCGGCATGGTCAACGATGCGAAATATGGAGGATGCGGTGGGCAATGGGCAGTGCTTGCCGGAGCCAATGGAGCGGCACCCGAAATTGCATTGCATGAAGTCGGGCATTCTTTTGGGCGGCTTGCTGATGAGTACTATACCAACGGTACGACTTACACTGGAAATGAACCGTCTAGCGTGAATTTGACGACAAGCTCAACCACCGGCAAATGGGATCGTTGGTTGGACTATGTTGATCCAGACAATACGGATCTCGGTGCGATCGGATATTTTGAAGGCGGAGGCTACAACGAAAATGGGCTTTTTCGGCCTTCCAACAATTCAAAGATGCGTTCACTGAATCGAGCGTTTGACGCCATCAGCCGAGAGCAATTCATCAACCAAATTTACGCAGAAGTCGATCCAGTTGACGATTGGTTGGATAACTCAAGCGTGTTGGATTCGCCGTCGACGCTGTGGTTGGATGTGATCGATGAAGACGTCATCAATGTCGAATGGTTTGTCGATGGCGTTTCATACGGGCTTGGCGGTGAAACGCTCGATATCGATTCGTTGGGGCTTTCTGTAGGCGATCACACCATCGAGGCCATGGCGTACGATGGAATTCTAGATCACTCGTTTAGTGGCGGTGCATTGGACTGGTGGAGGTACGCCGATGATTCGGCACTTCGCCAATCGATCTCTTGGAACATCACCGTTTCGGTGCCAGAGCCGGGATCAGCAGCGATCATCGGTTGCTGTTTTGTGGCGTTTGGACTGCGTCGCCGCCGATAGCATGGCGGAAAATAAAAGTGGCGAGCGCCTGGAAATATTAGATGCTGAGAGTCGCGGATTAAAAGTGGCCCATTGATTGAGTTGTGGCTGCGGAAAAGGGGTTGGCTGCCGGAAAACGAAATCTTTTTTTCATGCAACCACTAACTATTCGCTTATCAAACCACTCGCTTAATCAAACCTTTGCTTAATCAAACCTTTGCTTAATCATTCAAGGCACCATTGAGGGACGCCCCAATTGCCTCGTGTGTCTCTCGAACTTCGGTACCAACGTAACCCACCGAAGTCACAATCGCTCCGACGATGATGGCCAGCAAAATAGCGTACTCAACCGACGTCGGCCCGTCTTCAGATGACAGAAACCGCGCAACTTTTTTTGGAAATCGACTTAACATTTGATTTATATCTCGGGGTCGGGTTCGTGATACTAGGACTCAACTTACGATGCAGCAGATTCACTATCTGCGATGTGCAACGCAGGCTGGGAGTCGCTCGTTTCAGCAGACGATTGACCGCGATGTTTTTCGATCAGTCTATTCAGTTCATCAGCCAACTCGAGGCAATAATCGCCTTTGCGAAGGTTGATCGCGCGAACATCTTTGTCGTCGTTCAGATCGCGAACGGTTTGTTTGAAACGCCATACTGGCCCCGCGACGCGGTTGCTGAATCGAATGCAATCACGAGCCACGATTGGCAAAACCAAAAGCGACATGGTCATAGGGAACCAAAGGTCGTCGATCATTCTGCTCGATAAATCGGCGAATGAAACGTCTAACATGAACATCTGCGTCATGATTGGAATCGCGAAGACAGCTAACCAAGTCGCACCCCAATAAGCGAGTAGGCGACTTGCCAAACCAAGTTGTAGTTCACGATCGACCAGTGATTTTTTTCGTCTAGCAAATGACATAATTCTTTTTCGGTTGAACAGGATTCCGACAACCGTATGTCGCATATCGAAGACGCTTGCTAAGAAACTCCTGAGAAGTGGCAGAAAAGTGGCGGATCGGCTGTCAAAACCAGCATCTTCGAAAGAATGCGTGCAAGTCCGCCGCGCATCTCGGAATAGATGTTGGCCAGCAAACAGAAATTCCCGAACAACGTTAACCAATGCTCCCGACCAAAATAGCCACCCGACGTGGCTTAGGAATAGTCCTGAGCTAACTTCCGTGTCTTGCCGGACACGCTATCAGCTTGGAAAGCTGAGCGACAATGTCGCTCAGTCCTCCGAACCGTCTGCGAGCGGGGCGACTGGCTTGAATGAAATCGGGAAGTTATTTCACGCCGGTGGCTCAGATCGAGAAAAGGACGAACTAGTTGCGACTAGTTCTTAAATCGCAAACTGGCCAAACGTCTCATCGCGTAATCAGATATCTCTTTGAGATTTTCGTCGTTGTTAGGGTTGTCTTTGACCAACCGATGATTGATCAACAGCTCGTAGTACTTCATGACAGCTGCTGGTTGCCGGTTACGAAATCGTCGATCCGCCATCCTAGCTTGTTGCAGATACTTTCGAACGGTGACGAATTCAACGTCATCGTTGTTGGTTTCTAGCCAGTCAACGGTCTCATTAAAATTGAAGCCGCGATCGATTTTACCACCGGTCTCGTCGGGATTATTTAGGAGAATCGCCACGGCTGCAACCAAACAAACGACGATGATGACCATCTGTAGGATCTTACTGGCATCCAAGCCGCCCGACCCGGATGCTTCTCCTTTCGCCTCCCCTTCGACAGCGTCTTCCTGTTCTCCAATCAACAAAGAGACGCTCTTGGTCAACTGAATGGTATCGCCCGTAGTCCACGGCGCCCACGCACCACGCGTGACTTCGTCCATGCCGACGTAAATCGAATAGGTGTTTAGGTTCTGTACCCAAAAATCGTCACCTCGAACATCAATCAACAATGCCTGATCAGCAACTTCCGCATGGGCAATTGGAATTTCACAGGATGCACCCGATCCAATTGTTCCGGACTTTTCAGCCAAAGTGATTCTTTGAGGCGAGTCGGGAAGACCATTGATTTCGATAAAGTACGCCATGAATTTTCCAGCCAACCAAATTCAAAAAGGAACAATAACAGAGGATGTAAAAACGAAAGAACGAGAATTTAGAGTCCGAAAAACTGAGCAGCACCCTGAAGCATGAAAGGTGCCCCAACACAAATCAGGCAAGCGATCATGATCAGCATCGATGGGAACACGAGTGTGACTTCGGCTTCCTGAGCTGCTTTTTCTGCCCAAGAGGTTCGTTTGGATCGAATGCGATCAGCCTGCGTTTTCAAAGTGTCCGCGATGGGAACGCCCAAGTCTTCGGATTCATTGCAGGCAAAAATGACTTCCGAAATGTCTTCGTCATTCATCCGTTCGGCAAAGCTGACCAAGGCAGCTTTTCGAGGTTTGCCCATTTCAATATCGTTGACAATCAACGATAGTTCCTCACCGATTGACTTGCCTTGATTCTCTCGGGCAACGACACGAATACTCTCTTGGAAACTTCCGCCAACTTCCATCATCAGGGCGAGCAGATCGACAGCGGATGCAAACGCTCGCTTGACGACAATCCTACGCTTTTCGGCCTTCTTCTTAACTGACGATAAGCACAGCCAGACGTAGCCCGCACTGGCAACGACCGCGGTGATTGCGGCGGTAGGTAAGGTAGCCAGGAAAATGTACTTGACGAACAAGAAAGTACCAACGCATGCAATTAGCGCTTCAATCAGTTTGGTTCCAATAAATTCTGCGGACTTCCAAGGCAGTTTTTCTCCGCTTGCTGCCAGGTACTCAGCAAACTCTTCGTATTTGAAAGTCTTGCCTTTTTCAATTTCTTCAGCCAGCTCATCAATGGCCGGCTCAAAATGGCGGTATGCAAAACTCTCGGTACGTAATTCGGCTCGTCGCTCCAATTCGAATCGATGCGTTTTGCCTCGGTTGGTTCGTTTGGCGAACATCACCGATAGAATCAACCAAGCGGAGATTCCGATGGCTGCGCCATACAACAAACTGGGAATTAGATTTTCCATAAAATCGCGTCGTTAGAGTGAAAGCTGAATTGTGTTTTGGTTTGATGATTGTTTAGATGTCAAATTTCAAAATATGGTTGGACCAGCGAATCGCGAAGTAGACGATTAGACCGACCACAAACAAAATGATTTGCCCGATGATCAACTCGAACATCAAGCCCACCGATGCTGGATCAAGAAAGTAAAACCCGGCCATGAATCCAGGCGGGAACAGAGCCAGCACCAATGCCAAACGTTTACCTCCAGCGGCACTGGCTTCGATTTTTTGCTCCAGTCTTTGGACTTCCGCCAAGCCCATGCTGATTTTGTCCAATGCCAGTGAAATTTGGCCACCCTGTTCAAGTGCGACTAGAACCGAAGATGCAAAAATCGAAAACGCTTCCAAATCCATTCGGTTTTTGACTTCACGAATCGCTTGCGACAACGGTTGTCCGCTTTCGAAAGCCAATACGATTCGGCGAAACTCAACGCCAAGAGGCTCCGGAATATCGGGAGCAATACTGGCAAATCCTTGAGCCAATGTTAAACCAGCCCGCGTCGTATTCGCCAAGCCAACAGTGGCCGTTACCAACTGATCGCGTAGCTTGATCTTTCTGTTTTCAATCATCGAATCGAGGATGATCCTGGGCAAACTGACGACGAACAGAAAAACGCCGATCGCCAAAATGATTTTGCCCATCACGACGCCGCCAATGAACAGAATTGCGGCAAGTCCCAGACCCCACAGCCGCATCATGCTCAGCACATTGTCTTCAGCAATCCCAAGCGCATGAAGACGAGGCCGCAAATCGCTGATGAAGCGAGACGTAAACTCGTCCCAAGCCGGACCAAGAAACAAGACCAGCGTCGTAATGGACGCGAGCATGCAAATGGTGCCGAGGATGGCGAAGGTCATATTCATGGAAGGTTATCGAGCAAAAAGGCAGACAATGATCAGGAGTAAAACAGATCCAAATCGATAAGATTGCGGCTCATCAATTTGGGCATAAACGTTGGCAAACTTCCGGTCGGAATCAGAGGAGCGTCGTAGCCACCATCGCCCAAGGCGAAGATGTCCTTGTACATAATTCGAGACTCCATCTCATCATAGTCAACGAATTCAGTGATTTGTGTAATGCATCGGCGTCCATTATCGAGTCGGGCAAGTTGGACAACGATATGGATCGCGGATGCAATCTGTCGATGAATGGACTCAATCGGCAAGGCAGCCGCTTGCTGAACGAGGACTTCCAAACGGAGGATGACATCTTCCGAAGTATTCGCGTGAATCGTCGTCATCGAACCGTCGTGACCGGTGTTCATGGCTTGCAGCATGTCGAGAGCTTCCGGGCCGCGACATTCGCCAACCACAATTCGATCCGGACGCATTCTCAAAGAGTTCTTCACTAGGTCGCGGATATCATACTCACCGCGTCCCTCGACGTTGGCGGCTTTGGTTTCCAAGCGAACCACATGCTCTTTGGCCAATTGAAGTTCAGCCGTATCCTCAATGGTGACAATCCGATCTTTGTCTGGAATATAATCGCTCAAGCAATTGAGCAATGTTGTTTTGCCACTACCGGTTCCGCCTGAAACAAGAATGTTCGATCCGATGATGACTGCCGCTTGTAGAAAGCGATCGGCTGCCGGTGTGATCGCGCCGAACTTGATCAAGTCAGCTGTTTTCAATCGAGTATCGGGGAATTTTCGAATTGTGATGCAGGGTCCGTTGATCGCGATCGGAGGAATGACCGCATTCACACGACTTCCGTCGATCAAGCGTGCATCAACGAGCGGCTCCGATTTGTCGATCCGGCGGCCGACTTTGGAAACGATCCGGTCAATCACCGAAACGGTAACTTCGTCGGACACGAAACTACGTCCAGTTTTTTCAATCACACCGCGTTTTTCGACGAAGATCAAATCGCGACTGACCACCATGATTTCTGAAATGTTGGGCAGTCGAAGCAGGTCTTCCAGTGGGCCGTACCCGAACATGATGTCTTTGATTTGTTTCTTGACATATCGCATGCCAAGGTACTCTTTGAGTTCGGAGTAAAGTTCTCCGGCGACTTTGTCCCACTCGCCCCAGAACTTTTGTTCAACGACCTCGATGCGTTCGGTCTTGTCGACGATTTCTTCCAAGCCCATTCTCAAACGGATCTTGTTCGAGATCATTTGCAGTTCGTTTTCCATGCGGACAACGGCTGTATGCATTTCTGCCCACAACGAATCGTTTTTCCACGCGACGCCAATGTTGACGGCGTCGAGCACTTGCATCAAGACGTCGCTTTGGACAGTCAAGCCCGCGCAGTGCTCAAGCATTGCGATTTTCTCGGGCTCGAGCAGGCCGCGAACGACCGCAAACTCTGAAATGTTTGTTTCTTGTTCTCGCAGAAAGTCGATGTCGTTGGGGCGAAAGCTATCGCTATTCAAATCAATCTTGGAAAGCACCGACTGGTGAATTTGAATGAGCATCTGCGCGACGCTTTCATTCAGACTCTCGCGGGTTGGTCCGCTAAGGATGTCATCGTTGATCCCGTCGATGAACAATTCGTACGGATAGATCTCGATGGAAGCTTCGGGGACAAGCAATGTCTTTTCGCCAGCGTGAACCGCATGTCCACCGACTTTGATTTCGTTGTCAGCAGTCGAAGCAAGTTCCCAACCCATGTCACCGCGTGAGATGACGGCGGCCATTTTGGCAACGAAGGGACTCTTCAATACGACGTTGTTTTGAGGGTGAGATCCAATCCGAATGGTCGTATCGGTAACGTCAAACTTCGACTGTTGAACTTGACCAATTTTGTTGTATCGGATCTGCATAATCTAATTGTCTTCCATAACACTAAATGAACAATTAAAACCCAAGCGATTGTCGGCTTGTCGCACAATGTCGTTGGTGGGCGCTTTATCTTTGAAGTAGCTTGATCCCGATTAGTTGCGAGCCATCAACGGCACTGCGGTCGATGAATGATTCAAGCTCTTCGATCGCTTTACCGTTGTTCGTCATATCGTAAGCGATACTAATTCTCCGAGATTCGCTGACTTCCGAGGTGCTGGAAATTTCTGATCCAACACTAACCAAACGAAATGGGCCAATCCATCGTGACGATCCTTGTCCCCGCTTGGGAGGGATTTTCAACTCGATCCGGTCACCCACTCTCATTTTTGGAGGCGTCACGATCCCGTCCAGTTTGATTGGCAACGCAGCAGAATCGTACTCACGCCAAGCGTAATACTCACCTGCGTCGGAAGCCAGGATGACGTCGCCTCGATGGATGGTGTGGTTGGCAATTTTTCCACTGAGTTTGCCCAGTTCACTGGCTTTCATCGCTACGTCTTGGAGGCTTCCCGCATGTTCCGCTAATATCTCCATGGACGAGACATTCTCTACGGAGAAGCCCTGGCCCATTCCAATATCCTTGGAGGCTTTCAAAAGATAGATCTTCTCGACTTTTGTCTGCAAAGCCAAGAAGTTGAATGTCCCGGCCATCAATCCCAAAATGAGTGGGATGACGAGCATGATTGTATTTTTCATTTGACTACCGTTGGTTCTCTTTTGACTTTTGCAGCTTGATGCCGATCAACTTCGCCTCTTCACCTGAATAGCGTCGGTCAATGAAGGCCTCCAACTCGTCGATGGCGCGCTTGTTGTTCTTCATATCGTAGGCGATGCTTATTCTTCGTGATTCGCCGACTTCTGCGGTATTAGATATTTCGGAGCCAACACTCAACAAACGAAACGGGCCGATCCAACGAGTCGCATCAGGCGCATCGCCCAATTTCGGCGGAATCTTCAGTTGAACCAAATCTCCGACATTCATCCTCGGTGGCGTGGTGATTCCATCTAATGAAACGGGGAGAGCCGCAATCTCGTCGCCTCGAAAGTCATAAATTTGACCAACCAGCCCGCCAGTATCCCGATAAAGAACCACGTCGCCCGGTTGAAGGTTGCGCGTTGCTGTCTGCCCACGTAAGAGGCCAATGTCCGAGAATCGTACCGCCGCTTCTTTGAGGCTGGTCGCGTGTTGGTCTAATACTTCTAAGCGTTCGAATTTGTCAGCAAATTCGTCACCGATTTTGATTTCCTGAGTGGCTTTGATGAAGCTGACTTTCTTAACTGAGTTGCTGAGAACGACGAAGTTAAACACCGCCGCTCCAATTCCCAACAAAAGAGGAACGATAAATTTCACTAGGTTTTTCATTTATGTACCGTTTTAGTTTTTGATCAGCAAGAAACTTCGATCAAAGATGGTTGATCATCAAGTTGATGTGAAGAGAAATCCGAATCTTTGATTTGACAACATGCATCGCCGCCCCGCACATGCGCCAGCCCGCCAAAATCTTCCACCGTCGAGTGGTGAAAACGCCATCCGAAATTCGACGCGCTAACCCATATAAACGCGCTTAAACCGAGGCTTATATTTTCTTTTAATAATTTCACATGTCAATTTATTTTATTGCCATCACATTCGTTGAATCGTAAATATCATGAGCGACTTAGAGATCAGATGTGGTAATACGTCCACCCGAGAGAATGTGATGGGGAACAGTAAAGGAGGTTCTCAGCCTGCTTCTTTCGGTAAGTAACACGGACGATTGGCAATCCACGGGCACGATCAAGAGTTTAAACATCAAGGTCCGATGATCGAGAAATTGATCAATCCACTTTCTCTTAAGAGAACCGCGATCGCTCCGATGGCAAAGTAGGGTCCCAATGCAACTTTCGCTTTCATGAGAGTATCGGGAGCTTTACCTTCAATCAGCCCTTCTTCGGTTTGGGGTTCAGTTACCGGTTTACGACCTAAGAATTTGAAGACTTGGCTTACCAAAACAAACAGCGCGCAACTAACGAACGCGAGCAAAATTGCTTCGAATCCATGTTGGAGGCCAAGATAGCTTCCGATGGCACCCGTCAATTTGACATCGCCAGCGCCGCCACCGGAAAAACTGAAAACGACCAAGAGCCCGAAGAACAATGCGGCGAAACCAATCAGACTGTTGCCGATACCGATCGCCCCCAAAACTTGTTGGGTGAATTCAGTTCCAAACCAAGTCTGGTAGGCATTGATCGCAAACGCCCAAACGACCCCCGTGTACGTTGCCCAATTGGGAATCCGGCGGGATTCAAGATCTGTTCTTGCTGAAATCAAAACGATCGCCAGCAAGATACTGCCCGATGCTGTGGCGATTCCGGCAAAGGGCGCTCCCATCACGTAACAGAAACCAAGCCAGACAGGGACAAACCAAATTGGAAATGTCGCTGCAGCAATCCAAGCTTGTTTTCGAGACATATTGAATTCGCTCAGAGCAAAAAATGGGTAAAAAAAAGTCGCAGCACCCAACGTTGGATACTGCGACGCGTTTGTCAAGGTTTCGAGCTGTTTTAGCCGGTTGTAACTTCACCAGCTTCTTCAGTTCCCATGCCAGTGACTGAGTTGATCATGTCAGTTACCCACTGGGCGATGGCTGGCCACATTCGGACGACCAAGGCCAAGACGATGGCTGCGATGGCGATGATCAAGACCATCTGAAGGGCTTCCATTCCGTCTTCGTTCTTGTGGAAGGCGGTCAAACGATTACGAAGATTTGTAGTTGAAACTTTCATGGTTTTCTCCAGAGTTGTTAAAAGGTAGTTCGAAGTTTTGTAGTTGTAAGTTGTTGTGTTGGCTTCTTTGACTGTTACTACGAAGAAGTTGCCGCTGCGCTGCGCTGGACCAAAATCTTTTTCTGTTATATTTCAGATAGAGGTCTTTTGCCCGTAGAAATAGCCATTTTTCTTTCCCCACTTCCCCAATATCTTCTTAAAAGATCTGGTTAGGCGGTAAAGGCGAGGAACAAAGAGCAACTGAACGATTTGCTGTGGCTGCTTTCTCCTCACGATTTTTCGCGTCGATCGAAAACAGCCATGCGTTCGCCACCACATCTTGTTTGGTTATCTTCTTGTTTGGTTATCTTTTAGTCGGCGGACTTTTTGGAAGCCGATTTCTTTGATTTCGCTTTCTTTGATTCCGCTTTCTTGGATTCCGCTTCGGTGTCGATTTCAAAAAGCGGTTTGGTGAAATTGACTCGATCTCGATATCCGTACTCGTCGACTTCTTTGGCGAAGGTCGGTTTGTTTCCCGTCCATTCCAAAGAGCCAAGAATCTTCTTGTTCTCGTCTCGACCCGTGGAGCGAAATTCGAACAGATGATTGATGACGTAATCCTGTTTCTCATCCATCCCGAGAATTTCCGAAATCGCCGTGACACGTCGTGAGCCATCGTCCAGCCGAGCCAATTGCAGCACCACGTGGGCAGCCGAAGCAACCTGACGACGCACTACGTATACTGGAATCTCCATGCCAGCCATCAAACACAATGTTTCCAAACGCACCAACGCGTCGGCTGGAGTGCTGGCGTGGACGGTCGTCAATGCGCCAGAGTGACCAGAAATCATCGATTGAATCAAATCCAACGCCTCGCCAGCTCGGATTTCACCCATGACAATCCGATCCGGTCTCATCCTCAATGAGTCTACGAATAAATCTCGGATGGTTACCTTGCCGCGACCGTTCGGCTTCGCCTGCTGGGCTTCCAGGTAAACGGTATGCGGCTGGTTCAGCTGTAGTTCCGAACTATCTTCGATGACGATGATCCGTTCGTACTCAGGGATCGCCGTCGACAAGGCATTGAGCATGGACGTTTTTCCGGTACCCGTTCCTCCGGAGATGATCGTGTTCTTGTGAAGCACGATGCAAAACTCGAGAAACTCGGCACCCATCTCGTTAAGGCTTCCCCAATCGATCAAAGACTGCATATCAAACGTCGATTTCTTGAATCGGCGAATTGAAATATGCGCGCCACCGCGCGAACAAGGCGGAATGATCACATGCACCCGAGAGCCATCTGGCAGGCGCGCGTCCATGCTGTGATTGTCGATGTCGACTCGTCGGTCGACAAATTCAGCAATGTTCCTGACGGCTGACATGAGTGCGGCATTACTTTCGAACTCACGACCGGTCAGTCCTAGTTTGCCGCCCTTCTCCGCGTAAATATGTTTGGGCCCATTGATGAGGACTTCCGAAACGGATTCGTCTTCCATCAAAGACCAGATCGGTTCCAGAAAGTGTTTGAGGGTCTGCTGATAAATCTCGCCTTTGTCCATGGCACGCTTGCTTTCACTGTTCGGTTAAATTCAACAGATGACTTGAAGAAGCCATTGGGCTGAGAGACTCACGGGTCTAACTTGCATCGGTCTGACCTGCGACTTAGTTTGCACATCTGCAAGACCGCAGCTAAAATACTATGCTTGTACGCAGATTTCAATAATTCTGGTTCAATGGTTGGCGGGATCGGGCACTATGTCTCAAGATGGGAAGTTCCAGAAGCAACATTTGATTGGCTCTGGCGAACGAGTTGATGTATTTGCCGGATTGAATGTTGCCTTTGGCCGTAAGGTTGCCATCAAGGAACTTCGCGGCGGCATCGACACAAGCGACACGGAACGAAAATCGTTCTACGCTGAATATGATACTTGGGCAAAATTCCAACACCTGCGAATAGCTCGTATCGAAGACATCGATCATACCCGAGCTTGGGTCATCCAGGAGTTTCTTCCCCAGTCAATCGTGGAAGCTGGAGCTGCGTTCAAGCACGATCTTGCGGCGGCCTACAGCGCATTCGAACAATTGCTCGAAGGTCTTGAGTTTCTTCATTCGCAAGGCCTGATGCATTGCAACCTGAAAGGATCCAATGTTCGGGTGCTTGAGGGAGACGTGAAACTGTGTGACGGGCGATGCATCAAGATTGGCTTTCCCGGTTCGCTGCCTAAACCACGCGGGTCGAATCGCTATCTCGCTCCAGAAATGATCAACGAAGAGTTCGGCAACGTTGGCACCGCATCAGATATCTACGTCGCCGGCATGGTGATGTTGGAAGCTCTCGCTGGCAGTGATTTCGAAAGCCTATTCAAGGGATATGTTTCCGGTACCCCCGACACCGAAATGGGATGGGTGCGGTGGCACAATTCGCCTGAAACGCTTGAGCCAATCAGCGAGTCACTGCCTTGGATTCCAAAGCCCCTCGGCGATTTGCTTGACGGAATGCTTTGTAAACAAGTTCAAGTACGTTACGCCAGCGCGGAGCGACTGCTTTCCGATTTGCGGGTTAGCCGCGATGGAATTGTCAACGCTGCCCCAGTCGCTTCAGCACCAAATCCAGGGGCAGCCAATCCCGCTGCAGCTGGTGCCGCGCCAGCCGGTTCGCCTGAACCAGAAGTCGTCAAACAAAAAGTCAAATTGATTGATCGCCCCTCGAGTCCGGCTTATATCCGCTGCTTGTCGGGCTCGCTGGCCGGATCAATTTTTCCGCTTGCCTTGGGCGACGTAAAAATCGGTGAAAGCGATCATTGTGATGTGAAACTCCCGGCAGATAAGTATCCAATAATTCAAGGCCGTGAAGTCAACATTACGTTGGAAACCGACGGCTGGAAAATCGCTGATTCCCAAGGGCATCCGATCATTGTGGATGTCACCAACAGTTTCGACCCGGCCCCAATTCGATCGGGCTCCGTCTTTCGATTGTCCAAGCGCGGCCCGGATTTCCAATTTGTGATTCAAGGCCAGCATGCAGGGACTTGGCAGGACATCGCCTCGGAATTGGATTTGCTTCAACCCGAAACCCATTCGGTTCCGTCTCGGCTGCTTAAAGAGAAATCAAAAACAAAATCCAACGGAGCCAGTCCCGCTGCGTCGCGGCCTTCGGCACCGCGAGCCCAACCAACTGCTGCGGCAGCTTCTGCGGCGCCGGCACCTCCGCAGCCTGCAACAAAAGACAAAAGCAAAAAGAAGCACAAGAAAGTCAGAGGCAAATCAAAACCAGCACCGAAGGCTGCTTCACAACCGGCACCGGTCGCGAAGCCTGTCGACGCTTCAGCGGCACCCCCTGCTCCGGTTGCGTCTGCTCC
>CAZPTT010000012.1:22127-30456 GCA_964589435.1 uncultured Pirellulaceae bacterium | reverse complement strand
TCGCGAAGCCTGTCGACGCTTCAGCGGCACCCCCTGCTCCGGTTGCGTCTGCTCCTTCGGCACCAACTGGTCCAATGGGTCCTAAGGGACTTTCTGAGCCAGCGGCTGCTAAGGAGTCACTCATTGATCAGTTTAAGAACATGGAGCCGGGTAAGCGAAACAACGTGATCGTACTGGCGGCTTTGCCCTTGATGTTGATCATCGCTGTCCTTTGCGCCTTGCTAATGCCTCCGGCTGACGAAGGCGACTCAAACCAGGATGAACAAGAATCGGTTGAAGCCGCCGAATCTGACCAGGCTCCTTCCGCCGAAGGAGAGCCGGCAACGACCGAAAGCGAATCGGCAGATGGATCAGCCGACGCGTCCAGCGAAGATTCCAATGAGCAGCCCAGTGGTGATGAGAACACCGACAATTCGGAAGATAATTCCCCGCCGCCAGGCGATTAGATCTTTGAGTAGCATCTAACGAGATAATGTTTTCGCGCCGCTTCCATCGAGCGCTTTTAAGAATCAAGAGACAACAAGATGAGTGATAACAGGACTGTCGTCGGAATTGACCTTGGCACAACGATGTCCGCCATCTCCTATTTGGATGATGATGGAACGGTCAAAACGGTTCCCAATTCAGCCGGTGGTTTCCTGACGCCGAGTGCGATTCTTGTTGGCGATAGCGCGATTTATGTAGGAGATGATGCGCTGGCTAAAGCCAACCAATTTCCCAACATGTTTGCCGAGTGTTTTAAGCGGAACATTGGCCAATCGCACTACCCTGTCAAAATCAAAGACTACAACATTCCGCCAGAGGTGCTGTGTGCATTCTTGATCGAGTCGATGAAGAACGAGGCGGAGGCCCATTTGGGGCGACCAGTACACGATGCCGTGATCACCGTGCCAGCCTTTTATGGTTCGCGCCGTCGCCAATCGACTCGATTAGCAGGTGAGCTTGCCGGACTGACGGTAATCGATGTCGTCAACGAGCCAACGGCAGCAGCTTTGGCTTATGGCTACGAGGAAAAGCTATTCGACGGTGAAGGCAAAGGCGAAAAGATCTTAATCTACGATCTTGGTGGTGGAACGTTCGATGTTTCGCTGTTGGAGTTTCGAAAGAAACAATTTGTGACTTTGGCGACCGACGGAAATGTCCAACTTGGTGGCCGCGATTTCGATGCAGCGATCAAGGATCACGTCGCCGAAAAATTCATGGAAGCCTACGGTGTCGACCCTCGGTCTGACACAGGCGCATTGCTCGAATTGTTTCAGAAATCGAAGCAAGCCAAGCACGAGCTAACGGATCGAACCAACGCGGTTGTCGATTGTCATTTTGCTGGAATGCGACTGAATGTTGATATAACGCGACAAAAATTTGAAGAGCTGATTGGTCACCTTGTCGATTTGACAATTCATACTTGCCAACAAGTCTTGCAAACGCAGAATCTTGGCTGGGATCAAGTTGATCATGTCTTGATGGTTGGTGGCTCAAGTCGAATTCCGATTTTGTCAGAGATGTTGAAATCGGAAACAGGATGTTCGCCCAAACTGCATTCCAATCCCGACGAATTAGTTTCTCGTGGCGCTGCTTTGTTTGCCGCTTCAAAATCACCAGACAGCCCGGTGAATATCGAAATCGTTAACGTCAACTCACACAGTCTTGGCATTTCTGGCGTCGATACCACGACGAAAGAAAAGGTCAACAAAATCCTTATCCCACGTAACACTCCGTTACCGGCCAAGGTCGTTCGGAAGTTTGTTACCCACCGCGACAACCAACGAGGCGTGTCGGTGACCTTGCTTGAAGGCGAAAATCAGAATCCGAAATACTGCGAAGTTGTTGCCAAGTCCTCAATTCTTTTGGAACCCGGGACTCCATCTGGTTCAGACATTGAGCTGGTTTGTTCCTATCGAGAGGACGGAACAATCCATGTTTCGGCGCGCGTGCTCAAGGATCGAAAATCAGCGACCCTGCAAGTGAAGCGAGAAGCAGCGCAGGAAATGGATCCGATGAGTATTTGGAAAGCTCGCCTGCTTAACCAGGAGTCCAGCTCGACAACTTCGTCGTCGCCAATTGATGACTTAGAGTTTGTTATCGCCGATAAGACCAAAGAAGAATCAGTGTTCCAGGCGATGGATTACCAGTGTCAGGAAATCGGCAAGATTGCTTACGTTTCGACCGTCACACCCAACCTGATCCCGATTCGCCGAGCCGTTCAACAGGCGATCGACGAGTTGGTATTCTTTGAACGAGTGATCAAGAAGGTTGAAAAGAAAGCCAGCCGCGATGAAACTTCTATGTCAGAAAAGAAGTTCGAAGGCATCCTCTACCGGGCGAAATCAGAAATGAAAAACGCCCAACGCTACGCTCAACATTGCCGAGTCGTATTGGGACGGGAATGCGTCAACAGTTCTTTCTGCCCACCCGGCGCGAATAAATTTTTCGACGAAGCCAGCCGCTTGATGGGACAACTCAAAGGCTAAATTGGTCGGGGCTCGAGTGCCAAGTGGTCGTTGTGCATGATTGTGCTTGATCGAACCTAAACAACTCCATTCGAAGATGACGATTCTGATCGGTCGCCAATTCCAGCCTTGGTTTGTCTGACAAGCCGCGCCGATGGTTCATGGCGCGGCGTCAAAACCAATCGTGTTGGCTGTCTGACTTTGCGTCGATCGTTGTCAGGATTCGGCCGCTCATCCATTGCAATTTGCCAGCGCGGTCTAACAGGCATATTCGTCATGCTCACCAAATTCAGCTTTGCGTCGGGGATAACGCCCACAATGGAGTTCTCAATGGCTGGGCTTGGCGAATTTTTTTCTGCATCGGTTTGGCTTTTTGCCACAGCGCGTTCTAATATTGAGCTTAGCTTCCTACCTTTTGAAAATCTGGTCATCACCGCCAAATGAACAAGACGGCTGCCTACCATGAATGGCTTGGAATCCCATTAGCCGAATCGAAACCTAACCATTACGAGGTGTTGGGCATTCCGTTGTTTGAGTCCAACCCAACCGTCATTTCCAACGGCGCGGCTCGGCGAATTAGCTTTCTGCAAACAATGGTAGCTGGCGAGTTTGCTGAACTCGCACAAGAAATTCAGAAGGAAGTTTCTCAAGCCAAACGTTGCTTGATGGTGGAAGCCTCACGCACCGACTACCAGATTGACTTAATGAAACGCATTGCTGGCAGCAGCGATAGTGTTAAGGAAAAACTGGTCGAAAGTACTTTCTCCGTGGCCGTCGACTTTACTGAAGATGGGTCGATGGAAATGTTGGTCGATGAGCTTCGTAACCAAACATTGCAGTTGTCGATGCAGAAAATTTGGTTGATTGGTAGTGGCCCGAATTGTGATTTGGTCATCAAAAATCATTTCGTCTCCCGCAAGCATTGTTTGCTGTTCAAGAAAGCTGAGCAATTTGAACTGGAAGACTGGGGCTCTACCAATGGAACCTTTGTCAATGATGTTGCTTTGGCGCCACGGGTTCGAACACGAATCACAACCAATGATATCGTCACTCTTGGCAAAGTAACGCTAATGCCATGGCCGCCAATTCAGGATTAGCGATTCCATTTCTCCGCCGCAGATAACCCGCCCGCCTGCAAAACCGAAAAACCGAATCAATGCAGCGTGCCTTGAACTTGTATGATCACTCCAACTGTAGACACAATCGCCCGGCTGTTACTTGCCTGCTTGGTATCGGATCTAAATTCAATCCCCAAGAACGTTGGTAGTGTTTAAAAACTACCTCCATTTTCATTTATTTGAGCAGCATCGACGTTTGATACGATCGTTGTAAACTAATATTAAGCGGTGACTTTTCGCTTCGTTTCAAGATTTTCCCAGAGCGCTAACAGATATCCAATGTTCAAAAGAAAAAAAAAGAAAGAGCTTCGTTACAAGAAGGCTGGTATCTGGGGCTCGATCAAGGGAACTCTTCGAGATATTGGGAGCCTGTTTAATTTTCTCTCAAACGAACAAGTGAGAAAAAAGACAGGTCAGTCAATTAAGTCAACGCAAAAGGATCTTTGGAAAGGTCTAGGTTTTCTTGGGTCAAAAAAAGTCTTATGGCCACTGATCTTGATCGCATTGGTCGTCGCGGGAGCTTACGCCGCCATCTACTTTTTAGATAAGGATCGGCAAAGCAAAGCCTATTTGGCTGATGCCAATGCCAGTCTCCAAGCGGAGAGTTTTGAGAACGCGATTGCCAGTTTTGAAAAAGTGTTTGAGTTAAGTAAGAGTGTTGAGCCATCCACTCACCTGAACTACGTTCAAGCGCTGCTTGGCCATGGTGATAAGGAAATGACGCAAAAGGCCGTCGCCAAATACGCACCAGAAGCTGGAAATGTACCCGGCATCAAGGAAGTGCATCGCCTAGTCGCGTTTGGATTGGCGCAACAGCCAAAGGGTCGCGTTGATCTCAAACGATTGAAATGGCATTTGGATTGCAGCGGCGAAATCGATTCGATTGAGATGAATGTGGCTTGGGCCAGATACCATTTGGCAGTTGGTAATTCAAGATCAGCGTTGCAGTGTTTTCAAAATGCAGCCCGTATCAACCCACTTTACTTTGACCAAGTCATTTCGCTTTATGGTTCATCCGGACAAAAGGATTTGCAAGCGGCAGCAATGAGAGATGCCAAACCTAAATTGCAGGACGCCCTAAAGGCGACTCCGAAAAATGAAAGGTGCCGGTTGCTGCTTTCGAAAATCCTGTATCAGGAACGTGACTATGGATCGTGCGAACAGCTGCTGCTCCAAGGTCTGCAGCTTACGGATTCGCCGGCCATGAAAGATGCGGTTGCAAGTTTCAAAATGGAAGAGTATCTCCGCGGCGATGCACCCAAGTCATATGAAGAGACCCTGAAGATGGTAGATGAGTCTCTAAAGCTCTCGCCCTACAATGTTCTGTTGCCAAGGGTGCTGGAAAAGGTGGTCGCAAGCGAGACGCAGGATGAAAAAGGTCAATTGTTCGAGCTGTTGGAAAAAGCTACTGAAGTGGAGTCGACAGCCATGACGGCGCATGACATGTTGAGCATTTTTTATTGGAAGGAAAAACAAACCGAGCGGGCGATCGAACACGCGAAAGTGCTCTATGAGATGACCCCGGATTCTTCAGTTGCCAATAACAATCTCGCGTTTCTACTTGGTGAAATAGAAGGCGGGGATTTAGATCGAGCCCTTGAATTGTCAAGGAAAGCCGTAGCCATCAATCCGCAAAGCGGCAGTTTTCGTGACACGCTCGGCACGATCTTGATGAAAATGGAGCAATACGAAGAGGCGACAATTGAGCTTAAGAAAGCCTTGCTTCAAAACGTCGACGACAAGGCGGCCGTGCACAAGAAGCTCGCCAACAGTTATGACAAAATGGGACTTACCGAACTGGCCAAAAAGCACTCGGAAAACTGAAGTGATTTTCTGAAGGCAATTTTATTTGGGCAAGCTAACCTCCCCCCAAAACGTTTTGAATCAATGGGAGCGTCAGAAGCAAAATTGGATGATTCGTAACGGACATCTTTTGCATATCCATTGGTCAGAGACGAGCCTCCGGCATCACACGCCAGCATCCAAATTATTGAACTTGCCAACTCGCAGCAGTTCTTTTACCAGATGCCCTGGTGTCTCAAAGCGATCGCCTGGATCTTTTGCCAACATTTTCATCACGACCGATTGAAATAGCTCGTTGATGGAAAGTTGAAACTCCTTCGGTGGCTTCGGGGCCTCGTCCCGGATATTCTGAATGATCTCAGTCATTCCGTCTCCACTGGCAGGTGGCCGTCCAGTGAGCAACGCATAACAAGTCGCGCCCAAACCATAGATGTCCGACCGCGTATCGATTCCCGCATCAGCTCGCGTTCGCTCCGGAGCCAGATAGGCCAGATCACCCAAGATTTCGCCAGGTTGCGTGACTTGTTGAGCCAACGTGCCCTCGAGAGCCTTGGCCAACATAAAGTCGCCCAGCAAACACATCTCGTTGCTCTTGCGACGAAGAATATTGGCAGGCGTCACGTTGCGGTGAACAACTTTGTGCTCGTATCCTTTTTGCAGTGCCAAACCAATATCGACCGCCACGCGCCAGACTTTCTTCCAGTCCAACATGCCTTCGATTCCCACTCGTTCGATCAACTGAGCAAGGTTTTCCCCTTCGATGAATTCCATTGCCGCCCAACAATAAGGCCCATTTTTGCCAGCGTTGTAAAGATGGACGATGCGTTCGTCTTTGACCGGTAGCATGGTTTTCATCGCACGAACAAAACGCTGACGTTGCTCATCGTTGGCCGTGAACTGCGGCGTGAGAACCTTGATCGCGGCAACTCGGTCTTTCTCAGCATCGTGTGCTTTGAAGACCATGCCTGATTTGCCTTTGCCAATGATGTCGGTCAGCTTGTAAGGACCCAACTCGGTTCCGACCAATTGGAATAGCGGCTTGGTCTCAATGTTTCCAGCGCGAGCTGTGGGTGCAACTGTTTTTTCAGGCTCCCCAAAACGATCGACTCGCATACGAGTATCGCCAGCTTGAACCACGTTGCCGATCTCTACACCAGACTCGTCGACTTTCTTGCCGTCGACAAACAAGCCACTGGAGCTTCCTTGGTCAGCAACCTTGACGGTTCCATCGTCGTTGGAAATTTGAAAGTGAATCCTCGATACCGAAGGGTCACCCAGTTTCAAGTCACTCTTGTCGCCGCGACCAACCAACAAGTTTTGTCCAGAGTCCAATTCAAAGGTGCGTCCGGCATCCGGTCCGGCGATAACAGTTAGTCGAAGCTTCATTTAGATAACCGCTTGAGGCAAAATACAGTAGAGAGTGAAGACGTCAGGCAACATTTGGCAACGTCGGAATCGAGATCAATGGCGTTTCAATGACCTGCCAACCGCGAATAACCAAGCGGCAATTATACCGACAACCCAAGTCACTTACGAATAGAATTTGCGTGAGACGCGTGGCAGCGGAGTTGAAAGGAGTCCTCGCGACATTTAGGCGGTCTTTGCCGTGAAACAAGACTTTAACGCGTCCCGCAAAAACTCGTCGCTCAAAAAAATCGGCGCCTCGCTCGCCTGAATGCCAAGGCACCTCGCGTTTTGCTCCGACCGGAATACTCGTCAGCATGTTAGGCCTCGCGACAGTTCGAGGCTAAGCCTCAATGCTCAGTTGGCGTCAAACTCAATATCGTTCAACGAGCAATTTGTACCAGAACACGTCAGAAGTTTGGTTGATAACAATCAAGAGCCACGACGACGTCCGGAACTTCAGACGTTCATTTGCAAGTAACATTCAACTCCTAAGTGGTCAATTTTCTGCACCCGCCTCGAATCTTATCGGCATGAATCCATGCGTTGGCTCACCGCTGACTCTCGTGTCAAAATCAACGCGACCGGCGGTCAAAAACGGACACATTCATGGCTCAATCAGCGTTTCAATTGCTGACTACTCTTGGACTCGGGAACGCCTTCTCGATTTCTCATCGGAGCCAAGAATCCATCGATCCAAAGCAATTGCGCTCAATCTTCCATTCCAGCGATCCATTGGCTCCACAGGTCGCCAACGCACTTCGAGTTCAGAATACCGTTAAATACTCTACATTTTGGTTGATTCTGCCATTTCTGTCCCCCTGTTGACGTCTAGGGGCAAGTTGTTAATTTGAGTCGCCTGCGAAGGATAAAACGAGACGGATCTTTACATAAACAGAGTAAATTTTACGGGAAGAATTAGAATGAAGAAGTTTTTTATCGCCGTCTGTTTGACTGCAATGGTTAGCCTCAACGTTGTGGCTCAAGAAGTTCCAGTCATCGAAGCTCCAGCTATCGATAGCGATGTCGTTTTGGTTTCTCAAGACGAAGCTGCTCCCGCTGCCGAAGCTGTTGTCAGCGAAGTTACTGCTCCAGTTGAAGGCACCGTCACTGCGGCTCCTGTCGAAACTTACGCTCCTGCAGCGTACGCAGCACCGGTTGCTCAAGAAGTCATGATGGGTGCGGGCGCTGGTTGCGGACAAGTTGCCGCTCCTGTCTATAACTCGGCTCCAATGTACAACGCTCCTGTCGCAACTGGTTGCAGCTCATGCGGACAAGCTGCTGCACCTGCTTACGCAGCTCCTGTCTCAACAGGTTGTAGCTCTTGTGGAGATGTCGCTGCTCCAGTTTACAATGCAGCTCCGGTTTACAATGCGGCTCCAGCTCCAGCTCCAGTCTATAGCCCAGCTCCAGTCGCTTCTGGATGCAGCACTTGTGCAACGGCTGCTCCTGTTGCCGCCGCTCCTTGTTGTGACAACGGTCGTAACCGTGGCCAAGTCGTCAGCCGTCTTCGCGGATCAGTCCGCACGCGTGTTGGCAAAATCGGCAGCCGAC